>CAJPFJ010000022.1 GCA_905339155.1 Methanosarcinales archaeon | reverse complement strand
GGAGTCATTTTTACAAATGATTTATCCCTCACAATACCTGCATTATTGACCAGGATATCTATTTTCCCGAACTGCTTTACTACATCGTCCCGCATTCGGTTCACTTCCTCAAAGTTGTTGACGTTCGCCTGGCAGATCATAGAGTGAGTACCTATAGAATCCAGTAACTCCGATACTTCCTTTGCATGTTCCTTTGTCTCCATCTGGTCTATCATCGCAGATAATTTATCAAATTCGTCTGCCATGCCCATCTGGTCTATCATCCTTGATAACTTTTCAGCCTGTTCTTTAGTGGATTGATAATTAATTGCAATATATGCTCCATCCTCCGCCAGCCTCATCGCGATCGCCTGGCCTATGCCTCTTGATCCTCCGGTTACAAGGACGACTTTTCCATCAAGACTACCTTTATTTGCCATTTTGTTACCTCTTTATTACCTCTTTACTACCATGGCAATACCCTGACCTCCCCCGATACAGAGGGATGCAAGGCCGTATGTGCCATTCCTTCTTCTTAATTCATGCAGGAGCGTGACAAGTATGCGTGCGCCACTTGCTCCTATCGGATGTCCTAAAGCTATCGCCCCGCCATTTACATTGACCTTTTCCCGGTTCAAACCCAGATCCCTGCTGACCGCTATGCTCTGGGATGCAAAAGCTTCATTTAAGTCTACAAGGTCGAGTTTGTCTGCCAAAATTCCTGCCCGTTCCAGGGATTTTTGAGTAGCTCCAACAGGGCCAAGTCCCATCAATTCAGGCGCGACTCCACTAAATCCATAGCTTTTGATGGTTGCCAGAGGAGCGAGTCCTTTTTGTTTTGCCTTTTCTTCAGACATGAGAAGAACACAGGCTGCACCATCATTGATCCCTGAAGCGTTGCCTGCTGTTACTGTCCCGTCTTTCTTAAATGCGGGTTTTAGTTTACCAAGAATCTCTTTTGTTGTCCCGAACCTTGGGAATTCATCAATATCAAAGAGAACTGGCTCGCCTTTTGGCTGCGGGACAGGAACCGGAACGATCTCATCCTTGAATTTCCCTGCCTTTATCGCAGCTTCTGCTTTATTCTGGCTTTTTACCGAGAATTCATCCTGCTCTGCCCGTGTAATTTTATATTTTTCTGCTACATTCTCTGCCGTTACGCCCATATGGTAATTATTGAAAATATCCCATAATCCATCATGGATCATAAGATCCACAACTTCCCCATTTCCCATCTTTGCTCCCCAGCGGTAATTTTTCAGGGCGTAAGGAGCCTGGGACATGGATTCCATCCCGCCTGCCAGCACAACATCAGAATCTCCCAGCATAATGGATTGGGCTCCAAGAACAACTGACTTTAAACCCGAACCACATACCTTGCCCACGGTAAAGGATGGCACTTCTTTTGGGATCCCGGCCCATATCGCACTTTGTCTTGCCACGTTCTGCCCATGACCTGCACCAAGGACATTTCCCAGGATAACTTCATCAACTTCACTTTGTTCAACATTTGCCTTTTTCAAGGCATCTTTCAATACAACCGAACCAAGCTGTCCCGGGTTGAAATCCTTCAGGCTTCCACCAAATTTCCCGACTGCTGTCCTGGTTGCCGAAACAATAACTACATTATTCATTTATTCACCTGTCTGGTTTATATTATTAATCCGCCATCCACACTAAGCACTGCTCCATTTACAAAATTAGATTCATCTGAGGCCAGATACAAATATGCATTCGCAATGTCCTCTGGTTTTCCAAGCCTTCGCAATGGTGTTTTTTCTTTCATCATTTCAAGGATCTTTTCAGGAACTGCCGCTGTCATTGGAGTTGCAATAAATCCCGGAGCAACTGCATTTACCCGTATTCCTTTCTTGCCAAGTTCCTTGGCCAGGGTCTTTGTCATTCCGATCAGGCCGGCTTTGGTAGCCGAATAGTTGACCTGTCCGACGTTCCCGTTGAGTCCGACAATAGACGATGTATTGATAATTACACCGGATCCCTGGTTCATCATGATATCTACCACAGCCTGGATACAGTTAAAAACTCCTTTTAGATTGATGTCAATAACCTTATCCCACTGCTGCTCTGTCATTTTTGATACGAAGGCATCCTGGACAATTCCTGCATTATTGATCAAAACATCTATTTTACCATATTTTTCAAGAACAGTTTTAGCCATCTGCTTTGATTGTTCCCTGTTGGATACATCCAGTTTAAAAAAAAATCCATCTCCGTTTCTCTTAATTTCCGCAACAGTCTCTTCGCCACCTTTCTCGTTCACATCAGCGACAACAACTTTTGCGCCTTCCTTTGCGAACAGGAGCGCAGTCTCTTTACCAATTCCGCTTCCTGCTCCTGTGATAATTACCACCTTATTTTCAAGTCTCATTTTTTATTCACCTTTGAACCGCGATTCTTTCTGATGTTTTTAATTCTCTTCCCATTCAGGAAAGACCTGGGCTTCAACCATACTGCAATTTTGGGACATACTTCTTTCTGGGATTTTGAGCCCACAAATATACCTATATGACCCGTAGGGAAAATAAGTGTCTCCTTATCTGTACTTGATACTGCATCAGACAACGGTTTACTTGCATCGTTAGGAACGAGGTGATCGAATTCTGCCATGACATTGAGCAAAGGCATCGTAATATTTTTTAAATTGATCTTCTTTCCATTGAGCTCCATTTCATTTTTAATGAGGAGGTTCTTCTGGTAGCAATCTTTCATGAATTGCCTGAAGGTTTCACCTGCCTGGTCAGGACTATCGAATATCCATTTCTCCATTCTCAGGAAATTCTTGATAATTTCTTCATTTCGAAGATTGCAAGCGATATCTTGCGGATTGCATTCAATCCGATCAAACATACCAACATACTTGTCGATCATAAGCCTGAAAGGATCAAGTAGCAAGAACCCTGAATTCAGGAAATCTCCTGGCACTATTCCATAGTAATCCACGATCCTGTCAACATCCAGGCCTTTTGCCCACAGATTAAGAATTCCTTTATCGGTGTCAAAGTCCACAGGAGCCACAAGAGTGACAAGATTTTTTACTTTTTCAGGATGAAGTGCAGAATACATCACAGAAAAAGTCCCGCCCTGGCAAACGCCAAGAAGGGTGATCTTATCCGATCCTGACCGTTCCCTGATAGTATCAATTGAATTATTCATGTAACAGTTCACATAATCATCAAGCGTAAGGTACCTGTCCGAACCTGAGGGATATCCCCAGTCAATGACATATACATCGAAACCTTCTTCCAGAAGTTTCTTTATCACACTCTTATCTGGCTGTAAATCCAGAATATAATAACGGTTCACAAGTGCATACACTATTAGAACCGGAACCGAATGCGGCTTTTCCACTATTGGTATATAATGGATAAGTCTCATTTTATCGTCGGTATAAACGACCTCTGAGGGCGTTGTTGCAACCGGGAACTCAGGTGCTTTAAGGATAACTTCCATTCCGCATTTGAATTTATCATGATCCTCAATTAAATTAAGCCCATTCATGTTATCTCCTTATCTCCTTACTTGAAATCTATTTTTTCTCTTTCAGTTCTTTGATCTGGCCGGTCAGTTCTTTTACCGCTTTCTTGAGTAAATACAATTCTTTATTTATCTCGTCTATCTCGGTCTTTGTAGGAATATTCATTGGTTTCAGATAATTCTCCTCAAGCATATCCTTCTGGTATTGTTGAAAATCTATATAATAGGAATTCAGTTTCCCCATATCGGCCACAAAATGATCTGATCTGGAATATTCCTTGAAGGTATCGCTATATGTCTGAATCCAGGTATTGTAAAATTCCTTATACTTCTCAGGAGTTATCTCTCCGTTCATTTCTGTCCCGGTTTTTTCGTGGACTTTCCGCATTGCTTCCATGAATACGGTCTGTAAGTTGGAACTGGTATCCATTCCTGCTGCATAAAGGTTCATGAATGTCGAGAAACCCTTCATCATTTTCCCGGATTTTTCACGTGCCGGACCTACAGCAGGCATCTCAATAAATTTACCGATTGTGGCTTTGTATGTCTTCAGCCATTCGTCATAAAATTCCTGTGTGGATTCAAAATTGGATTTTTCCATGCTATTATTTTTTTGTTGATCTCTTCTTTCCTGTGTTTTCTCAACCATATTAATTCACTTTTTAATTTATTTTTAATCTTTTTATCCTGAAGCGGGCAATTTAGTTTGATTGAATTTTCTATTGTTCCTGGTTTTTGATATCAAGCCACCATGTGATAATTCTGGAATATCCATCACAATATAATATATTTGTGACTCTCAACCCTCCGCTGCAATGCTTTATATCCATTCACATATATATAACTTATCTTACTATATTAATACTTAAAATATGATTATATCACTGAAGAAATCAACTAACTCTGGATAATTATGAAAATGGATTATAAATGGTAATTCTTTCCTTGCAAGCAAGTTTGCAAGGATATTTAAGATTGGATTTTTCCAATCTTAAATTGTACCTGTAGGGCAGGGATATGATTTCACCCACATCCTGGAGATGCTGGTAAATGTATCAGAATATACCCTGGCAGCTTTCTTTACAGGCTCCAGGATATCTTCAAACGGGCTGATTGTGGGCATGTTTTCAAAGAAGTTATCAAATGCCTTTTCATACGTTTTTGCCCAGAGAGTATAAAATTCTTTATATGCCTCCGGATCAGCATTTTGTTTTGATAGTTCCTTAGCCTTCTGTGACAGTTTTTCAAGGGTTGCTATCCATGACTTATAGAGGTTCTGATTAACGTTTGCATTCTGCAAGAAATACTCTAATACTTCTTTTGAAGGTAGCTTGGACTGGATATCAAACAACTTGCCATAGGTCTCCTGATATGCATCCATCCATAAGGCATAAAATTCCTTATAGGCTTTGGGGCCTGCATTCCCCTGGGATATCTGGGCTGATTTTGCTGAAAGCTTCAGCATGGAATCAATATACGGGACATAGAGCTTTGCATATGAATCCGTCCATAGTTTTGATATCTGCTCAAATGTCTCGGAATAGAAATCCGGTATGCCTGCTTTCTCAAAGATCTCTTTCATATTTTGCCGCATTGGCAGTGTAAGAAGCTCGTCAAGCATTTTTCCATATGACTTGATCCACATCTCATACACTTCTTTGGATTTTACAGGATCCGGTTCGCCCTGGAGTACTTCGCGGGTAGCCTTTGAATTTTCCTCTAATTCGGCGATCCATGACATGTAGATTTTTTTCGATTCTTCTGCGCCACTTAAGAGTTTCTCAAATGTTTCCTTGCTGGATTCAAGTGTCGGGATTTGATAAAATTTTCCGAATGTGTTCTGGGACGTTTTCATCCATTCACCATAAAATTCCATATATTTTTCCGGTGTAGCATCTTTTGAGAGAAGAGACGCTTTACCGAACAGTGCTTCTGTGGATTCGAACCAGGGCTTGTACAGCTTTAAGTAGGAATCCTCCCACATTTTTGAAACGGCTGTGTGGCTGTCTGTCCATGTTTTGAAAATATCCTTCTTTTCTTCGTTTATATCTTTTCTTTCTTCAGTTTTTTTAACCATAATAATTCACCTTAATTTATTTTTAATATTTCTTCTGACATTTCGTCTGTACTCAGCAGGTATCTCATTCTCTCCATGTCCATTTCCCCATCGACTGCGATATCAGCAAACGGCTCTTCAATAATTTGCTGGAAGATACCTTCCACTACATTTATTTCTTTTAATTCCATTTAATTCACCTTTAATTAGTCCCCTGAATTGATTCAGGAGTCTCATTTTTCAATCCAGTAGAAAAGTTAATGTTGATTTCAGGCTCTAATACTTACAACCCCACGACTTGACATTTCTGGCTACATACCATTGAACGTTCTCATATATATAGTAGTAACTTTCATATATATTATATTATAATGATTAATTGTATTTATTATTAATCATTATAATAAAAGCCTTTTGGGGACAAATAAACTGCATTTAAGGGTATGGATGGAGTGGTAAAAGTCATCCGCATCCCGGATAAAATCAAAAAAAGGATGTGGATCCGCGAGGGGACGTAATTATTATCGTTCAATGGTCTTTCCAGAATGAAAAGGCTGACCAAAATTTATAAATGCTATTAATGTTAACATATTACATGGAGAGTAAACCGGGTGATCATTATCTAAACCTGCGTGGTAATCTCGTAAGTCTAGGATGTTATAGAAATACCAATCATGGGTAATGCCATGTGCGGAATAACTATGGATTTGTTCCCGCCCGGGCTTGAATCCCTTTTAAATTAGCTGGATTAAGGTGGAGGTGTTAAAATGGTTGTATATCCGGAAGAAATTGTGGAAAAGGCTAACCTTTTGATGAAAGATATTGCAGATTCAAAAGATGATATCGATACTAAACTGGCTGCAAGTTTTGCTGACAGGTGCGCTGAACTCATCAAAAACCTTGCAGAAAGTATGGCTGAACTTCACCAGCGTGTGGACGTTCTCACAGAAAAAGATTAATCGCAGCTCTCACCGATCGGGTGGAAGCTATATGAAGAAACCACAGAGGACGCAGAGGACACAGAGAGTATAACTGTCGAGTAGAGCCCATAGCCCACCTTTTATTGAGGTAATAGCCCCAGGGTTATACTATGAGCCCCCTCACAGAACCGGACTTGAAGATTTCCCTCATCCGGCTCTTCAGAAGCACATCCTCTATGCGTTTTTGTGTAGCTTTTAGAGTTCTTAGACATCAGTTTTGTTGTCATCTATTTCCCACCTCTAAGTGTGGTAGATGTGACCCTGAAGTCACCCATACTTCTGTCAGTCCCTTCCCTCCACAGGAATTACCCTGCTTCATAAGTACTACGAACTGATCCGACTCCCGGAATGCTGTTTGCAATATCTTGCCGTTTATAGGCTTAATATCGCATACTCCGTTTGGGAGGGCATTCTGGGTCTCCCGAGTTCCCAAATTCTCCATTTGATACCATGCTGCGGTCTTAGACCCCGTTGAACTCACATCACCTTGCCGTTCGCATCTCTCTGCTATATTCCAAGACCGGAGATGCATTAATTTCGGTGCTGTGATTGCTGCCTTCCGTTTACACAGAAAACGTCGGCTTCCAAGATCAACAGAATTTCGGGGCTTATAACCTTCACATACAATATATTGCGGCCTGGTATCCCTTCCCCTCAGCATCACATCGGCCTGTTACCAGGCCGGGTGTGGGGTTCAGTTCTGAGGTGGCGGCTAGCCTTTCCTCATGCTGGATTTTCACCAGCTGGCGAATTTGAGCTTTGCTCGGCGCGCCTATGAACTCTGCGATGCGCAAAAGGAGAAGCATTCAGGGAAAGAGAAGGTAAAGAAGGAGGTCAAATACATACCGATCTCAAGCATTTTTGATATGAGTGAAGGTGAGAAGGAAAATGTTAATGCTCCGAACCTGTCCACCTTTAATAAATAATACAATCTATTTTTCGTAGAACACGAGGCAGTTATTCAATAACTAGACTGCTGTTCTACGCGTTTCATACCAGATTGTCGAGCTGGGCGTGGGCGCGTTATTGGTGGGTGGCTTCGAGTTTTAGGTATCCAGATGATGATCAATGCGGTGGGGTTGATGGGCATTATACAAACGATGTTTATGACTTTCCCTTAAATATCGATAGTGATCGCGGATATCTATGTGTTTTTTGGAGCTGTCAAGAACATCAAAGGTAGGAGGGCGTAAGTCCTCTTCCTTCCAATTAATTTTTACATGAGTTCTTTGTTTCTCCAGACGAAATAATAATTTGGAGGATGTTCGCAACTATAATTTACCGTAATCTCATATTAAGATAATATACTTCATATTATATATTTTAATGAGACCAATTTCAATTCGTGTTGATAATTGCATTATAAACTAACGGCAACAATTAAATCTTTGTTATTTTGGCAAATTCTAATTTCTGAGATTTTGCTCATGTTACTACAAAGCTCATTTTCAAGCTTATTTTTAATTGCTCTTGTTAACGAATATCTCGTTATATCATCGTCCACGTAATAAATCGCAAGATTTTTGAGAATTATTTTAAAGTCTGGACCGGCTTTACCTAAACCCAGTTTTATTCTTGATATGTTTGCGATCTCTTCTGTTAGCTTTTCAGTATCTACTTTGGGAGATTCAGTTTCTGACTCCCTTGCTATCTTTTCATATTTGTTGAAGTCCACACTTATTGGGATTCCATTTGAATCTCTCAAAACTTTCGAGAAGAAGATGTCTGCCTTCTTTTGATTCCATTTTATTAACCATTTATCGATCGTCATGATTGGTAAACGTTGATCAAGAACATAATATGCACCATTAACCTTAATTGCGGCTGCAACATGCCGTGGGATTGTGATGAAATAGACCTCATAATCAAGATTTAGCCTAAAAAGTATAGATGCTGTAAGCTTCGCATAGTCTCGGCAAATTGCAAGTCTATAATTTAGGATTCTTTCCACCGATAAACTAATCTTGAAAGTATCACTTAAAATCTTAATGAGTTTTTGAATTTTGTTTTTTCTAGATTCTCCTCGAAAAATTGGCCAATAGCTGGCCACCAAATAAATTATGGTAAGGAGCGATGCTCCAAACAGCACTCCGTTAGATAACACTAATGTTAATCCTGACTCAATAAAAGGAGCGTTTGAAAGTGATCTTAGGATAGATAATTTTATAATTAGAAAGACAGGAAAAGAAAACAACAATATATATATCACCTTTATTAAGGTGCTCTGCAACAATGACCATATTACGAATATAAGAGCGGCTGCTAATCCAATGTATATTGACCAGACCGGTCCCAAAAAAGATAAACTAATTAAATAGAATAAAGAAAAAACAAACACAGATGCAAAGATAGAAAGGAAAAAGTAAAATGGTGTTAAAAAGAGCCAAGGTATTTCTAATATCCCTCTTTCCATCCAATACTGAATATTCCTATGCTGCCATTCTAAAATATTAGTAAGAGTTTCTTTTTCTGAATCTCCTTTCAGCTTTCTTGCCAATTCTTTCAAATCTTCATTTTCTATATCCTCTAAATTTGGGCAAAATTGTTTTTGCTCAAACCTTAGTTTAAAGTTATCTATGATCTCCATTCTCATCTACCTGCCTAAATGTGATACTTTATTGGTTAACTTTTATATTTATTTTGTCAATTGAAGATTTAAAGGTTTCAGAAATAATCCCTTTCCTGCGAATCACTCTTTTATTAGTTATTGCATATGTTGTTGATGATTTTGACAGATAAATTATTACAATAATAAATATTGGGATAATTATTGTCCATATCGTAATTAAAGCAAAACAAAATCCCAAATATATCCAATCCATGCAGGACTTCTAATATACAAGATTTTTTCATCTGTTTGAATATGTCATCTATTGTCCACACTTTAAACCGTATTTTTTATTAGTTGTATCAACTTTTTCTAAGCCGTCAAACTGGTTAAATATAGATATAACTTATCTATGTAATCTATATAGTATTTTTCGGGATATCCGTTTGCCTGACGCTGAAAAATGAGCAGACAAAAATGGAGATAGTCTTTTGGTGAGGGACGTGAAGTTAATCAAGCTGTGTCTACAAACGACTAATAGAGGACAACCAGGCTTTCACACCCTCTGAGCCGAACGTTGTTTCAAGCACCGCTTCCCTGATGTAATTGATCTTCCAACCTTTGCTGAACGCAGCCCATATCTTAGCCTGAGTTACTCTCCTTGGCCCGTATGATCTCGGCTCATGTTCACTGAAACAGAGCATGAAATACTTGCCACCAGGATGGAGCGCTGAAGATAAACTTGCAGCAAAAATTGGTCGCTCCTCATCCGAGAACACATGGAATAGGCCGCAGTCGATTACAGTATCGAACTTATTTTGAAGTAATTGAAGTTTAAGAGCGCCGGAAACAAGAAAGTTCACGGTTATTCCACGTTCTTTGGCCTTCTCTTTTGCTTTCTTGATGGCAGATGGTGCCGCATCGATACCCCACACTTCAAAACCCAGATGAGCAAGATATAATGCGTTCTCGCCTGTTCCACATCCCGCATCAAGCACTCTTCCACTTATTTCTCCATTTTCCGCAAGCTGGATGAATTCCTTCTGGGGGCGCCCGATGTCCCATGGCGGAGTGCCCTCGTATGCTGAATTAAAAAAATTCATCTGGCTCGCCTTCTTAATTCATTTTCATCCTGAGTTCGTTCGCTCCTACTTTTATGTTTCGTGTAATCATACTCTTGTTTAATGAGAGTATTGTTACTCAACTATTAATAAAATTCTACTACAGTAAATTCAAGGGAAACGATTAACCTCATGATTTAAGACAACTAATTTATACGTATGCCCCTCTTCGATATAGCAGAAAAGCGCCCCCAAATCAACATCTTCAAGCTCGGGGGCGCCTATTATTTCAAGCACTTCTTTGATGAACCGGAATTATTCAGGGAACTTGAGCCTTTCTATGAGAAGTCCCGATACAGGTTCAAAATGGCAACAGCGGGAGAACGGAATAAATGCATGAAGCTTCTCGATAAAAGAGGCTACGATCCCACACTAATAGAAGATCCAGCGCCTTATACCATTGAGATAAGCAGGTACCAGAAATACGGCGAACTCCTAAAGAACTCCGTGGAAAGTTATCCTCTTAGGGATAAGATAATGTTAGTGATGAAAGATATGACATGGGTTGAGCAAGCTGTAGCTATGAGAGCAGTGAAAAAGCTCTCATTGAAAGAATAATGGCCATGGAATCAATTTACTTAAGGTTGGAGATACAAAATAGCTTTATTGCTGGAATTATGGTGAGAAATTATGAAGAGTTGAGCGCTTTTTGACCAGAAATGTCCCACCTGCGGAAGCTGGATGAACTCTGATGTTAAAAAAAGCGAGAAAGGGAAGGATATTCTTACATATTCCTGCCCGGAATGCGGCCTCACATATAGTGCTGATGGATAAGCCCAAAACAATCAAAACCTCCTTTTTACTAATTTGTTACCTCTTACAATTTTTAAAAAGGAATAGTAAAGAAATTGTCCAAATGAAAGTCAAACATAGACATATAATCTTCACTAAATTTTATAAAAATTAAGCAATATGTTAATTAGTTATGAGATAAATCAAATGTGATTCTATGGTTAAAAAAGATTTAGAAGAATTTAATAAAGCTGTCGAAAAGGCTGTTGAAAATGTTGTTTCAATTTCTAAATCTGGAAAACCTGATGACATTGCTGGCATTATTATATCGTCTTATAATAAATTTGGCGATAATTTTTTAAATCTTGTCAAAAAGAAAAAAGTATTGTTTAGTATTCATTCAATCGATCGTATGGAATTAATCTTCAAAATTATATTTAATAGATTAAACCAAACTAATAGCAAAATACCCAATGACAAGTATAATAATTTGAAGCATTTTTTGCATGAACATCGTTTGCTTAATGTATCTAAAAATATAATTCGGAATTCTTTAGATAAAAATCCGTGTTGGGAGATAAGTCGTGATCTGGCTCTAATGGAAATTGCGGCTGAGATTTACGAACAACTAATATATACAAATAAGAATATAGAAAAACTGGATAAAAACCAAGCTAGTTTAACCAATGTTCAGAATTTACAAGGGGGGATAAGAAGTTTACATGAAGATGGTACAATTGTTTTAAAAGAAGCACTTCAACGCAATCTTTCAGAATCTATCATTCAAGTAGAAGAGTGTCATTGGAATCAAATTCTAAACTTGGCAGATAGAATGGCTTTATTACAAATTATAGAGGATAGATATACATATTTTGATTGGAGTTTGTTAATTGATTTTACCAATGAATTCAAAATGGTTGTTTGTCGACCGAAATCATTTGAATTGGAAAGTGCTCTTCATTTCTCAGACTATCGTTCAGCTAGCCTTGATTTAGCAAAATATAACTCAACCAACTTAGATAATGAGATATCAGAATCTGACATAGCAAAAAATGTTTTTGAGAGTATAAAAATTGATGGACAAATCGACTTTAATTTGCTTTTGCAGAAGATGAATCCAGAGATAGAAAAATATGTGCAAACTCATATAAACAGAATGCGTGAGATTATTGAAGAATCGCATCTTATCATAATTCAAAAATCTCCAGAATTCAATTCAGATTTATTTCCTATTATTAGTGCTTATAAATGTCTACTTAGACTATGTATTCTTCGTAAGCTAGCACTCGATGAATTGTTAAAAGAAACTTCTCTTTGTCATGGGCTTCTAATGTTCGTATTAACTAAGGAAGAACTCTGCCAATATTTCCAAAAATTTGGAGAGCTCGATATCAAAAGTGCTAAATTTGCTTCAGATCTATTGATATTCAAGCCAGATATTGATTCGGTTAGGACTTATGATCCTTATCAACAACCTCTAATATTACTGGATAATAATGAAATTCTTGTATTAGAAACGTATATACAAAATAGTCGATTATTACGAAATTCTTTGAAATTATTAACCAAACGAAATATAGCCAAGCTTCATAATTGTGGTTATTCCTTAGAGACTCGTTTTCAGAAAATACTGCAAATCAACCAATTTAAGACTAATGAAGGTAAAAAAATTACGATTTTTAATCCTACTGGAAAATTAAAAACTGACTTAGACGTTTTAGCATACAGAGAAGGGGTACTATTTTTGGGACAGGTCAAGACCGTTCTTCCTCCAGGTAATCTGTACGAAATATATCGCTTATTAGAAACGCTAAAAAATGCTGCTGACCAACTTCATTTATGTGTAGAAAATCTTGATGTAAATATGGATAAAATTAAGCATTTATTGGGCATAACAAAAGATAAGGCATTTAACATAGAGAAAGTAGTCGCCTGCATATTAACAAATGATATTACTTTTGAAGGTTATAAAATTGATGAGTTTATCGTTTTTGATATCGATGGTTTTGATGAAATATTGAAAAATGTAGGACTCGATAAACCATATCCTGAAGCACTAATATTAGAATTTGAAAGATACTGGGAATTCCATAAAAAATTTTATGAGGATCGCATGATGTATTATGAGGTTAAATTTGACGATATAATCTTTTTATGCCCCGGATTACCTCTTGTTCCGATAACTAATTATTCAAATACTGGCGCCTGAAATATACTAAAGATATCCTATTAAAATCTATAGAATTGCATAATTATCGGGCTCCTACTGATGCCCCGGATTTCCAATCTGGCCGGTTAGTGACTTCAATCTTTTGTATCTCCGGTTTTGCCATCATAATACATCTGCTGACGCTCAACCTGCAAAAATAAGCAAGTCTTTCTGTATATTCCCTTTCATAATCTCATCCAGCCGCTCTTCCGTATATCCGAAAGGAAGCAGCATACTCTCAGCACCGCGCAGCAGGTGTTCATAGTATTTCGCTCTGTCATATTGTGTATTTTCGTCTGCGAGTTCCGGTATCATAACCCGTTTCTGCCAGCTTCTGGATTTATGGTCCGTTATTATGTAACGTATGCTCTGCCCTGCCATTGTCTCTATGCCTTCCTGCCTCAACTGTTTCTGAGCAGCCACCTGGTTATTGAACTGCCTGTACTCATCGCAGCCTCTGGAGACATGCGTCTTGAATATCAGGTCCGAAAGTTCGCATTCATTGTCAAGCACTTTTCTTGTGTATTCCCGCAATATCCCGATGGCTTCGGGTATCTTCATGTAAAACTCGGAAGCGGTTTTTGCCTCTGCAAGCTTTCCAAGCATGGCATCCTGCATGTTACTGATGAGCTTCGGAGTATCGCTCCGCCTTGTTTCTATCCCCCTCACTTTCAGCTTGCCGTTTGTCATCACACCGTAATATCGGTTCAGTGCACCGACTCCATTTGATTTATTGGGCAGGAACACGATCCACCTGAACTCACCTTTAAGTTCAAGAGGTATGCCTATTTCGCGGGATGCAAGCTCACAGAGCTTCTCAGGTTCGGGTCCTTTCACCCATAAACTGTCCACAATACCGTGCAGTATCTCAAAACCCATATCGTCTGCAAGCTCTATTGTGCGAAGAAGAATTTCCCGTCCGTATGCTGTTATGGATTCATGACATTCTATCCTGCCAAAGCGCGCTTTATTAAAACCCATGTACCCGAAGCTTGTCACAAGAAGCCATTTGAGTATGTTCTGTTTCATCTCATACTCTTCGGCTCTCGACGGGCATTCTATGATGCGCCTCTTGTAGGTCATCCGCCTTTCTATCAAAGGCTTTAAAACGCGCGGGATCAGTCCTGTATGCTGCTGGCAGATGTTGTAGTGCGTAAACGGAACGCGCTTTTCCGAATCCGGGCAGCATCCGCACAGCACAGTTTCAGGCGAGATGTTGTGCTTCACCATGATATTGGGAAATAGTGATGCGAAGTCGATCTCAAACGCGTTCTCGTGCAGTCCTACTTTCGGTTCTATCACCAGAGCACCCCTGTCAGCAATGAGCAGTTCCTCGGCAGTCTTCCAGTATTCTGCGAGGTTGCGCTTCCAGGGAACGAGTACACCGTCGCGCAGAGCCTGATTGACCTGAAGTGCCGTCACTGCGCTGCCAGGGCTCAGGCGCGACAGTTCCTGCATCGGTATCCCGGTTATACGGGAAAGGTCGATCAGCCCGAGAAGCCCGCCTTCCCTGAAAACAAAGATTGATCTATCAAGATGCAGCCGCCCTGAGAGCAGGTATCCTTTATGTTTGTAGAGTATCCTGCCATAGCTGAAATACGACTTTCCTTCGCCTTCAGGCAGTATATCCTTCTCTCTTCCAAGCTGAAGGTCGATATCGTGCAAAGCTGCGCGGTGATGCAGGTATGGCAGTTCAAAGCTATCTCCCCTTTCTGTCAGTATCAGGTCAGGGTCGGCATGAACGACCGCGCGGTTAAGTTCATTGATCATCTCAGCCTCATCCCCGTTTTCAATAACGGTATCGCCCAGAGTTATCCTACCAATAGGGTCGTGCATCGTGATAATTCCTTTATCCCTGTCTGGTGTTACCGATAGCTCTGTACTTACAAGTTCGGGTACTTCATAGTCAAGGGCATTCTGGCTGTCATCAAGAATATCTCCTTTGAGTCTTGCAGCTGGAAACAGATCGTATTCAAGGAGATACTGCCTGACAGGATCAAGGTCAATGTCATACAGGCTGCATCCTTTGGCCTCAAGCATTGAAGCAATATTGTAAATCGAAGTGGATTCTACTTTTGAGGATATTACTTTTTCAGGTTCTCTGCCAAGCCAAGTACTTTTCTCATCAAAGCACGCATCCTTCACGCCGGGCAGGCTTGCTATCACCGACAGAAGTTCTGGTTTGCCTCCCACGTATATCTTCGGGTAATAAACCTCGCGCACAGGTTTGCAGCCTTTATCGTCTTTAATCCATTTTGTTATGGTGCTGCTCTCCGGATTGTACCTGATGTCCAGCAGAAACATGCCTGCCCTCCTGAAGTGAGTTTAGCTCTTTCTCCTGCTCCACAAGTATGGATAAGAAAACTGCGTCCATCGAGTCAAGTGTAGGTGCAACAGTGCAGGAGGAAGCATGCTTCCTTGCCTTGTTCATGAGACTGTCAAAGGCAGCCCTATCCTCTCCGTGCAACGCCTTTCTGAATATTGATAACTCTACTATTATCTCTTCAAGCAACATGCGAAAGGTAGGCACTGTTCTGCCCATACAGATCACCTCCTGTTGAATCAAAGTCCGTAAACCTCATCTGCCCGGGCGGTACAAGCATAAATTCAAAGATATACCCGTTATCGATTATTCTGACGAGCTTCTTTGAAGGCTGCTCGATGTGGACGACTCTATCAGCCTTTGAAGCAAGAAGCTGGTCTCCATGCCATGCCCCTCCGAAACTTGTTATTACCGTTACGATGCCGGAAGAGGCGGTCAGCAATTTTATGCGTTCAAGTATTGGCTCAAAGAGCCTCCTGCCGTCAGAACTTGAAAACAGAGAGGGAAGGTAGGATATTGCCAGCACGATAGGATTCCAGCACTCAATCGCTTCACACAGCTGTTCGCCCAAGAGCGCGTTCATCTGGTATTCTGTGAATGCGCGGGCAACATGGATTCGGGAGAGTACTTTTCTTGGTTCAGTGCCTGAGGATTTAGCAACTTTTGATAAAGCGTAGGGATTAAAACTGTTATCAGATAATATGACCGAGGCAGCGCATAAACGATATAATATTTCAGGCACCATACTGGAAGAGCCCTCAATCACGGTTATGCCTGATGCTTTGAAACCTTGGAGGTCAATACAGGGTAAATGTTGGAGACTGCGACGGCTGGTGAAAGAATACATATTGTTCACATCCTGATCAGAGGGGAGTAACAAGGTTGAACTTACTGTCTTAAAAGCTGTCGGATAGCGAAGTGAAAGTATTCGTTCGGAATACAACGTCATATATTTAATGAAAGCAAAAGAAATCTGATGAGAATATGAAAAACAGCATGAAGAATGAAGATTTAGAATTAGTTGATAGCTGGTTAAAAAGAGCACAAAATAAATTTAATGAGGCAGAAGAACACCTAAAAAGCTGGCGTTATCCTGAAAGCATTTCTGCTTCTCAAGAATGTATAGAATTTTCAATGAAATCTATTCTTATACTTCTCAAAGGTGAATATCCGAAACGGCATGAGTTTAAAGAAGAAGAATTTGAAGTAGCAATGAAAAAAGTTCCAGAGAAACTTAAGCATTATGAGTATCCTAAGCTTTTTCTTTATTCTCAATTCTGGTCTTATTTTTACACTATTTCAAAATATGGTTATGAGAAAATAGGAATCGGTGCTGATAAATTATTTGAAAAAGAAGAAGCTGAACTTGCCTTAAAACATGCTAGGAGAAATATAGACGCTGCAAGGCGATTGGAGACTTATATAAAACATCGAGAATAGGATCCTTCTCGATCAAATCCTTCCTCTTGATGTCGAGGATTTTAGCAACCTCATTTACAAAATCAGCCCTCATCCGATCGCTCTTCCTATTATTTCAGTCACTGTTTTCGGATATTTCTTTGCATAGCTCATCAACTTCTCTTTTAAACCCTGCTTAGCCCATTCGGATATATCAAGGACTATCTTGTCGTCTGGAACTCCGTTATACCTCCAAATGTATATGAAGTCAAGGACAGTCTTCTCAGGGTCTGAATATCTAACGATCTCATCTTTTTTGTTTATACCAAAGTTGACCAGCGAAGGCGATAGCCTGGTGAACTTGAATTTGTAGCCAGCTATGTTTATGGGGTTTGCCCTGAACAGAGAATCATTGATCACGTCCTCCACTGCAAAATACTCATGAGTCATGTTATTAAGTTTCAGTGCAGTATGAAGCCCAAAGTACCAGTTTCTCACATTCTTCAATTCCAGCCCCTTTGCCACGAGTTCCAGATGACTGTATTTGCTTCTTCCAAGCTTCATTTCATCAAGGGACTTCACATAAAAAATTCCTCTGAATATCCTTGTCAGATAACCCTGTGCAATGAAATACCGGATCACTGTGGTATAGTCCAATTTCATTGATTTGCAGTACAGTTCCAACTCCTTTGACGTGACGAACTCTTTATTTTCTATACGAAGCTTTTTGAGCAGAATACTCATTCTCATTTATATCACAATATCATATATAGTATGAGCTTTTGATATATATCACTATGTGTGATTTAGCCTCGAATATCTTGAAATTCGCCGGGAACTTTGCATCTGTCGGCATGATCCTTGATAAGCTCGGCGCAGAATGAGTGAAAAGTCTTGACGATCACTTCCTTTCCCGGAGGGAGTTTCTAGACTTGCGTTACCAGCCGGCGCTGACCCGGAGAGACATGTCCCGACGAGTTCTTGAGCAGCTATCCGTATTTCCACAACCTGCTTAATCTTCTCAGCAAATGCAGCGGGGTGTGTTGGTAGTTGTGAGCATCGGTCTGCGTAAGAATTATCTCGGTAATGAAGGACCTGGTGTGGATTGAGTAGGCGGTTGGCTGCGGAGCAAATCTAACGAGCCTTTATATACTCAAATGTCCGTATTAGACTATATGCTGTCGATGTTGGACTATGTACTGTCGAATTTAGACTATTGCATGTCTAATATATACATATCGTGAGGATGAAATCATGGAAATAAAATATGCATTTTGGAATAATAAAGGTGGCACGGGCAAGACCAGTCTGGCATTTCAGACTATTACACTATACGCTGAAAAGCACCCGACGAAAAGGGTGCTGGCAATTGATATTTGTCCGCAGGCAAATCTGTCTGAATTGATGTTAGGCGGCCTAGATAACAAAGGCAGTGATAAGTTGTTGAGGCTACACGGGCAGTTGCCACGTTGCAGCTTGGGTGGATACTTCCAACTTCGTCTACCATCACCATACGCCCCACCTGTGTTTGACGCACACGACTTCATCACCAAGCCGAAAACATACAATACGGAAATAGCTCCTAACATTGACTTGGTATGCGGTGATCCACTGCTTGAGCTACAGGCCAACGCTGTCAATACCCTAGCGAATAATAATATCCCTGGAACGAACGCATGGATTGCCGTCATTGATTGGTTGAAGACTTTCTTGGATCAAGTCAATGATGAGTACGACACTGTGTTTATGGACTGCAATCCAAGTTTTTCGTTGTACACACAGATTGCCTTAGCAACGACGGATAGGATCGTTTTGCCGGTGATGGCAGACGATTCCTCGCGTCGCGCAATTCAAAATGCTTTTTCACTGATTTTCGGGTTGAAGCTCCCTTCCGAGATATATGCATCCTACGCTTTCGATACGAAACTCAAAGAAGCAAGGCGCCCACTTCCAAAGGTGCACTTAATTGTAAAAAATCGGATAACCCAGTACATGGGACCAGCGTCAGCCTATGATGCAGTGCTATCTGCGATTCAAAGAGAGATTCAAAACTTATTGAGAACAAATCCAGAGATTTTTTCGTTCACGACAGCTGAAGAAGGCTTCGTGGATGTCATGGATTTCCAAACCACAGGTGTTATAGCCTTTGCGAAAGGCCTGCCGTTCTCAAAGGTGAAGGTTGGAAAGCAATCTATTGGAAGTCATCGGGTTCAGGTGAAAAGGGAATATCTTGACAACAGCAAGAGAAATATCGAACAACTCGTCAATAAGCTGTGAGATACCAACGCTATGGTAAGAAGTTTTTCGAAGCGTTTCCAGAAATTCTTTGAATTTATCTATCGTGATATTCAGATCTTTGGCTTTTCCAATCGTGTTCGCGTACAGGCTGGCGGTCCTCGCATTGTTTCAAGTTCCCTGAATATGAAAATGGCAGAATCCATCTCCTCGAATATCTTGAAGTAGCCGAGAACTTTGCATCTTTCAGCATGATCCTTGATCAGTTCAGCGCAGAATGAGTGAAATGTCTTAACGATCACTTCTTTTCCCTGAAGGAGTTTCTCGACTGTTTCGCGCATGTTCCTTGCGGCTTCTTTGGAGAAGGTGAGGGCGAGGATATGTGATGGGTCGATGTTTTCCTTCTCGACCATGTATGCTATTTTTGCAGTTATTGTCGTAGTCTTGCCTGTACCGGCGCCGGCGAGTATCAGTTGGGGGGGGCTTGGGTGTGTTTTATGGCTTCAAGCTGGCGAGGTTTCAGGGAGGAAAGGAGGGAGTTTAATGTAATAGGTACCACCATTTAATTTAATATATATCAAGTTGTAGTATTTTGCGGCATCTTTTAACCAATTAATTTAGCCATTGCAATGCGTTTATTCGAATTTACCTCTTCTATCTCTACTGTAACTTTACTTCCAACTTTATCTTCCGCGCCGGCAATAAATATTGCATAATTCTTATAATATCCTACACCATCACCTCTCTTTTCCCCAACAATGTTAATTTCAATTATCTCCTTCTCTTTAGGTGGATAATATCGATATGTGATAACCGATACGTCTGGATTAATGCTATAAAAATCCTTATCCCCGGTAAGAACAATTGCGTTCTCTTTTTCTGCATCTTTAGCAATTATTTTATCTGCACGCCCCTTCTCTATTAATTCCAGATAAGAGGCATCTTTGCCAATCACTTTATATTTTAATTTGCCCTTATCATGAGCACTGCGTATTTTCTTAATCTCTTCAATTGCTATTTTATATAACTCCCTTTTATCTTCATAATTTTTCCAGTTGTTGATTTCATCTACTACTGTTTCTGGAATAAGTATCGTCTTCCCTTCAAAAAAGTCAGTTTCAGATAGATCAGAGAATACTCGATTGATCAAGATATTAGTATCAAAAACAAATTTATCAGAATTTATTTCAAATGATTTATCACAATAGCCACATGAAAGAATGGGTCTTGAATATTCGATTTGTAGATATCCTATAGAAATATTGTTATGCTCTTGACAATACATCTTAGGTTTAACGGTTTCCTGAGGTGATTTATTTTCAACAATCTGCGGCTCAGTTTTCTCTTCAGAAACCACAGAGGTTCCGACAAACGCCTCATTGAACACTTGATCAATCTGATCAACAAAAACAAATTTAATTTTTTTCCTTATTTCCTCACTCAGGTTCTCTACATCTTTTTCATTCTTTTTTGGGACGATTATGGTTTTTATTCCATTTTCATATGCAGCATTTGCTTTTTCAGTAATTCCGCCGACAGGAAGAACTTCACCATGAATAGTTAACTCTCCTGTCATAGCAAGATCTGATTTAATTTTTCTTGAAGTAGCCGCTGAAAGAAGAACCGTGGCGCTTGTAATACCTGCGGAGGGTCCTTCTTTCGGGATTGATATCTCAACTGCCTGGAAATGAATATCATGTGAGTAAAAATAATTCTTCTCTATCCCATATTTTTCATAATTTGCTCTTAAGTAATCATATGCCGTATTTATCGATTCTTTAATTGTTTTCTTAAGGTTCCCGACCATCCTCAGATTACCTCTACCAGGCATGGATTCAACTTCCAATACCATTAAACTACCACCAAATCCAGTGGCTGCTAACCCATATATTTTTCCCACTTTCGGCTGACCCAGATCTACTTTTCTGCTTCTGAACTTGACCATTTCCGGGGCTTCGATAAATTCTTCTACACCAGATTTTTTGTCGATTAGGGAATGATGATAACTCCAGTATTCAGTACCTCCGATTTTTTTGAGTTGCTCGATTATCCTATATCTCATTTCAATCGCAAAAACGAGATATTCTCTTAGCTCTTCTTTTGTGAAATTCCCATCCGGATGAAGGATCTTTATTAATCCTGAGACAGTTTTCCTGATTGCTTTTGAGTCTCTTGTACTCATTTTTTTGCCAAGATCAAAATCACGGTCAATCACATCGATGTAGTTATATTTCCTGAGTTCCCTGAAGATTTCTGATAAATAATCCACTATAAACCCATAATGATTCGTGAAATAATCTGCTTTAAGTTTATTCAATTCCCATCCGGGGATGTAACAATGCAGTCTCTCGATAAAGGCGCTTGTCTGCATTTCAGCAGGCAGGGGCGCGAAAAGATGGGCATATTCCAATATCTTTTCAACATCATCTATATTTCCATTAAATACAAGTGAGGCGTTTGCTGAAACCTCTTCTTTCCCTCTTGAGAAACTTCCTAATTCCATATAATCTCTTAAGATTTGGACTGCGTCAAAATTAGTGAACTTCATTCCTGCAACTTCATCGAATGCCACGACATCCCAGAAACCAACAAGCCCAACTCTTCCGCTGCCCATATGCATGAACAAGTTGGCTACTGTGGTCTTGCCTCCAGAAATCAATATTGAGAAAGGGGTGATTTCCCTGAAAACGAAACTCTTTCCCGTTCCTCTGGGTCCGAGTTCTATGAAATTAAAGTTATTTTCAACCATCGGAATTAATCTTGATACAATGAGGAGTTTTTGACGCCGGGTCATATCTTCATGTACAGACTCCATCCCGATGCTTCTTAATATCAGATCAAGCCATTCATCCCTTGAAAAATTAGCTCTTTTAGTTCTAACCTCCTCAAGATTTATTGTTGCAGATTGGATCGGTTTCAAATCTTTGATAAAAAAGGGTCTATTTTTTCCTTTATGAAATATTTCAGTATCGTAACCAACATCGATTAATGCCCAAATACCGCCTTCCAACAGTTTTTCATAATTTTTTATGTAATCGTCCGATATATTCACAGAATCTATTCCTAAATTAGTAAGGCTTGCCCAATATTTATTTTCAGTTTCAGATAATTTTACTTTTATCTTATCGATGACCCTGTAACCATTTTTTTCTTTGATATAGGATTTTATTTTCTCACTTTCATCCGGTCTGCAATAATGTTTTGAGAGTGTATCCTTGACATAATTCAACCCTTCTTCAACTATTTTTTTATCTGTAGAAGCGCAATATTTACCCAGGAGGTATTCTAAAACATATACAGGTACATTGATACCACTCTTCATCTGTCGAACCAGATCTTTTTTAACGATCCTGCCTGGAAAGGTAGATGAAAGTTTATTGTCCAGATCATCCAAGTTATAATTATCCATTTCAATTCTCCTATATATCCTGTTCGAAAGGAACCAATGCCTCTACCTCTTTTTCAAATAATGTTTCTTTAGTTTCTTGATCTTTTATGATTATTTTTATTTTTTCACTTTGTGGGATGTATTTTGTGGGCAATATCCTTACCATTACTGCCTCTTCTTTCGAATCAATCTCAACAGCAGGTCTGCTTGATATCAAATCTTCATTATGATAGGCAGCTATCTCAACTGTTCTGGGGTTTCCTCCAAAATCAGTCCATTTGGGTTTGATTATTACCTCAAAGATTCTGTTTGATATTCCCTTCTCCATTTCAACCTGTATATCGACTTTCTTTACTGCCTCTTTTTTGATTGTTATTTTAATGCACGGAATAATGGTTTCCTGAATCGAAATTCCACCATGTAAAAAAGAATTATGTTTAAAATAATATATGCTTCTTGGGAAAAATAGTGACTTTTTCATATTTGGTATATTGAATTCTACCAGGCTCTCTGCAGCGATGTTTTCTCCGCAGGCGAATCTTCTTGAATCTTTTATGAAATCTGATTTAGTTTCAATCTTAAATTTGTACTCCTTATCTTTAAATGCCAGGAATCCATGATCTGACACTATATATATTACCTTAAAATCTGCTTTAGCAAGTCTCTTTATTCCTTTTATGATATTGGTTAAACTTTTTGAAATAAATTGAATATAATTAATCCTTCCAGATTCCAATAATGTATCAGGATAATCTGCAAATAGCAGTATCGGATTCTTAATTTTTTGGATCTCTTTGCTATTCATTTCGTTAAAATCTTGAATATTATAATCAGAGATTTTTTCAATTTTTGATTTTAAATAATTTATCCGCTGAGCTTTATTATTTAAAGGAACACCATTTGAGGATATTAAAATACCAGAAGCATCACAGTCTAACTCATATTTTTCAGGAGACAACATTGATGCCATACCGACTACAGTATCAGTGGGTATTTGTGCATACATAGGTTTAATATCGACATTGAATTCATTTGATATTCGTTTATCTATTTCCTTCCCAAGTTCATAGCGCAATCCATCTACAATAATAACTCCTGTTTTTGAATTGTTTTTCAGATCAAGGCTCTTAAAAAAATTACCCTGGAAAAGTAATCCTTCTAATTCCCATTTCTCTTTTTTAAAAATCTTTTCTGAAAACAAAGAGTTGAGTTTGTCAAGGTAATCAACATACAACTTTTCAATCCAAAAGTAAATATCTTCAAGTGAATCTTCGATCTCATTTGAATCTGTGATATATTTCCTGTAAAGCTGATCGATTTCGAAATACTTTTCACAATATCGCTTGATGAGGATTTGTTCATCATTAATATTCTGGATTTCTTGATTAAAATCTTCAATCAATGTCATCAGACTGCTTAGCGTTGAAAGTTGTGACCACTCTCGAATATCACCTTCTTTACCCCAAAAACCAATAGATTTTTTATTGATTAGTTCAGCATTTTTTGATATTAGAGTTATGAAATCCTTCTTTTTCTCACATTTTTGTGCCTGATCATTCAATTCTCTGAGTGCTTCAAGATCGAACATCTTAAAGGTTTCAATATCAGGATTAAGGGAATGGGATTTTGCAAAGGTCTTGATATCATAATTTTTCTCAATCTGGAAGATCAAATCGTAATATATCTGCTGATATCGATTATGTGATCGAATATCCTTTATGAGTTTGATGTTATTATCGATTTTGTCCTCATTCGAGATGAATTCCTTAAAAGGGAATGAAGAAGGTTTTTTCAATGTATTATAAACTTCAGTAAAACATAGTTGACTGAAAAAATTGTTCCTGTAATTATCAGGTTCTTCGATATTATTCTTAAATCCATATTCAGAAGCCATTTTCTTCTGAAATGCATCTGTTTTGTTTTCGGATTGTAATACCTGATAGGTCTCAGTCGGGTATTCAAAAAATTGCAGTAATTTTTCTCTGAAATCCGGAAGAATTAGCTCTGATATAGTTCCAATTATACTATCCCAGTATTCTTCAGCTTTACCAATGGAATCTAAAGCAAGTTGCGGTAAATTTTTCTTGATCTCAGCTATTTTCGCCTTTTCGGTTGGGAATTTGACTTTTCTATTTTTTAAGAATGCATAGATAGTGTCTGAAAATACCTTGCCTGTGTAAAGATATTCCTTAAGATAAGAGATTTTATTTGAATCCTTTGAAAATGGTAAATATATAACGAAATTTTTATCCGGGGCTTCAAATTCGATATGATATTTTATTTTTAACAACCCATCGTCATCTTTTAACACATCAAAATTTCCACTTAAATGATCTATGATCCTTGAGTAATCTCCAGCAGGATCAAAAAACAGGAATATCCTTCTTTCAGGTCCGCCCTGGAAATACGATTCAATAGTTTCATTTAACCATTGATCAATCATTTCTTTTGTCTCCGTTCCGAAATATATTCAGCAAGCAGTTCTTCTCCTTTCTTAAGCTGGTTCTTGTCCAGTACATCCATAGCCAACAGTCCTGCTTTCTGGAATGGGGAGATATTCGCAAGCACTCCGTCATCTATGACTGGATCCATACCTTGCTTTAACAATTCTTCAAGAGCTATTTCAAAACTCTTGATGTCTTCTATAGCTTCTTCCCTTTCTTCTTTTTCCTTGATCATGCCTTTATTCTTATCGCTGGCATTGGTCAAATCACTATCTAATTCTTTCAATCTGCGGCGATTATAATCCGAAGCTTTTGATAGATATACGTTTTTCAGGATGTGAAGGGTCTGATTATTGAATTTGTGGTAATACAAAAAGACCTCAAAGTATCTTTCAGGACTACTGATATGCCAGATGATAGGTCTTTTCTTATACTGGCTGATATGCCTCTTGAAAAAGTCACTTGACAACCAGCCATCAAGGTCTTTTTCAAGTATCTGCTTTATTTCGTTCAATATCTCAGATACCTTATCCTCCCCGAACATCTTTTCCATATCATCAACAAGCCTGCGAACCATCGTCTTTTCAGTCGCATCCTTATATAATGGAATGATACCATCCTTATCATTCTTAAGCTGCTCAAGGATGAAATGAGTAAGGAGATTCTCAACCTCTCCTTTGAGATCTTTGGAATTTATGATATCAAGCTCAATCCTCATAGCAGCTACCGAGACAGGATTTATCTGCATCTGGACTGCAATTTCTTCGATGGTCTTACCTCCTTTGTACAACTCTGTTAGCTTCTCTCCCATCTCATTGAGCTTTTCTGGTGTGAGTTTGATCCTCTGAAGACTTTTGACATAATCCTTGGCTTCAGGAAGCATATCTTCTGGAATGAGTTCGAAACCCTCAATAACAGGGAAATACCCCGCTGGTGTGCCCTGTTCTCTCAGTATTTGCTCAAGGTCGGCGCCATCTATCTCGTAGAGATTGAAGACCTCCTTGTCTATCATGGCTTCATAGGTATGAAGGTTGACTTGCTGGGACTCAGCGTGAGAAAGATAGGTTTTATATGATTTTTCCAGGATATTTGGCATGAATTACACCTTTAAATTACTTTTTGGTTGATCAATTTCAATGTTTTTTAGAAGTTTCCAATACCCACCTTTTGCAGTACCTTCTCTTCTCAAGTAACTTTTTTCTTTTAATGTTTTGATATTTTTATCAATTGAACTGGGTCTGATACCTATTGCTTTTGACATATCTTTTATTGATATGTATGGATCGTTTTTAATGAGGCTCAATATAATTTTCTGGTTTTCTGTTAATTTTTCTACCCCCCTATCTACCTCCTTCAGTTTCTTTTCACCCTCCCTATCTACCTCCCTCACTTCTTTTTCACCCTCCCTGCCTACCTTCCTCTCTTTCCCCTCCTCGCCAACTTTTGAATTAAAAAAAATGGCTTTGAAAAAACCATTATTTTCTCTAAATTCAGGTTGCGTGAGACCTTTTTCTTGAATATATTTCCTTATCCGTAACACTCCGGTGCCATAACCTTCTATCAAACCCGATTCATTAAGGATCTTGCCAATAACCTTATTCCGAAGCTCGGATACACCTGTTCCCAGATCTTCAATACTGACATTTGGAAGAAGTCCGCCAGGACTTGTGATCTCTATCCTGTTATCAAAAATCGCAAACTTAATATCGGCTCCTCTTCGGCTGTAATCTCTATGACAAATTGCATTAACAAGTGCTTCCCTTATTGCTTTTTCAGGATACTCGTATTCTTCTGTCCTGTATAGCCCTTCGATCTTTGCTGACCTTCTGATATTTTTCTTAAAGAAAGCAATGGTTTCTTCAGCCTGGGTGAAAAGTGAACCGGTGATTATCCTCTGGTCTATGAATTCATCCATTTCATTGCCTTTGAACCTTGCACACTTGATCACTGCTCCAGGAATATAGTTCTCAGGTTGGTTTGAGAACAGGAGAATTCCTGCAACAGTTGGGTGAACAGTTCCGTTTTGCTGCCTTACCGCTTTTATTTTCTTTAAAAATTCCGTATCTGGCGAAGCTCTTGGTATATCCCTGGCTTTTTCTCTTTTTTCAAGGTAGAGGTCGATATTTTCAATAGCAAGATCTTCAATAGACGCTTCAAATACTTCGATCTCATCGAAACCGATATTCATCTTCCTGCGTCTTAATTCTTCAATTGTATCAATATCTGCCTTCCTGTTGGTAGAACCAAGTCTGATATAGGTACCTTCGACCTCTCCTTTATTTTTCAGGTGATAGGGCTTAAGACTTCCAGGGTATATTTCGATCTTGAGCAGCAGTTTTCCTTCGATATTAAGAACGGTTGTATTAAAAGCAGGTGTGGGTTCAACCAATGTATATACTATATTTGATATTTTCTCTTCCAGATCAGAAATGTCCCGTTCGTTGATACCGATAATCTTTTTTTCCTTATCAGTCACCCCTATTATGATCGATCCTCCACCGCCGTTGGCAAAACCGCAGGCAGTTTTTGCAATAGCCTCAGGATTAGGCATGGTCTCTTTGAATTCCAGAGTTTTGCTTTCTGGCAGGGATATGAGGTCAAGGATTGACATGATAGATCAACTCCCACCTGAAAAATATTCTGAAAATATTAACCGCAGATGAACGTAGATGAACGCAGATACGTTCAAATTAAATCACCCACCAGGTCATCATATTCTTCTTTCGACATATATTCCCCCACCATCGTTATCCCGCGCCCCAGACACTTCGCCTCTGGATATTTTGCTATCTCGCCAAGCACAAACACCATCATCTTCTTATTATCCCTGCCGCCTGAGTATTCCCGCAGCTCATCCCCTGTAAGGAAAAGCCTGTTGCCATATTCTGAAACCCCATCTGATAGGATCATCAGTTTAATGGATACTATATCAGCCTCCCCTGCTATCTCTTTGTTCGAGCTGGATATGTAGAAGAGGAGTTTTTTGCAGGATGCGAGCTTTGGAGAGATGGTCTCATGGGTGGGGTATTTTACGAAGACGGATTTTTTGCCATTAAGGATGCGGGAGGCGAGATGGGAGGGGAGGGGATAGATGACGGCGAAGGGAGAGGAGAGAGTCATATTTATATACCTATCTTATTTAAATTGAAATGATATTATCAATATTCGATACTAGTGGAGATCTATTAATATTTCTTTTCCAGAAGTCTAAAAAATATTTTTGTTGTTCATCAGAGGATTTTGTTGGATCCCAAAAAAAACATGGAATTGAGTTAATATCAAAAGGAAGTTTAGTCCCTTTTAAAGAGGTCAGCAAAACTTTCTTATTCAGACCAAAAGCATAACCAATTTCCATGATACAATTAGGTCTTAATCCCGACATATCCGCAATTACAACTGAAGAATTATGCAATTCACGAAATATCTCTATATTAAGAAAGGGACTCTTCACATCTGAAAATCCCATATCGATAATAGAATATTGCATTTTTTGTACAATCGGATCAACAACAGTCCTGAAAAATTCTTCAACAACTTGATATTCACTTTCATCACTATTTAATAATCTAATATAGAATATTTTAGGTTTCACATAAATTTTTAAGAATTCCAAAATATGGTTTGCATATTTTTCAGGATTAGTTTTCCAGCTTTCATATCTCAAATTTACGAGTTTTGATGCAGTATCTTTTTTGGTTATAGGTATGAATCTCTCCGGCTTAGCAAGTGACATTCTATATAGAAGAGAAGCTCCCCCAAGACCATCACCACAACTTGAACCAAGAGGTATGTCAAGAGGTAAAACTTGCTTCCCATGTGAAACGTACAGAGAAGCCGAATGTTCGACTCCTTCTCCTCCTCCAACTATTATAAGTGCATCAGAAAGTTCTTCTTGTTTTTGACGTTTAATAGCACCAGCATTCCAACCTGGATTTATACGATACACAGAAACTATACCTTTACTAATTAGTTTAGACCACAATTCTTTTCGATTATCTGGTATCTGTGCCTCTGTTTTCTCTGAAGTTACAACTGTTACTAAGTTTTCAGTTTTATCTGAAAATGATATCGATTCAGCATATTCATTTGCTGCTTCTAATATATCCCAATAGAAGACAATAGACGGGCTACTATTATCATCCGGTTTTAATTTATCTTCTTTACCAACAGTAGATATAATAGTTGTCCCATTCTCAAACAGCTTTATAGCAATCAACTTTATCAAATTATGTGAAAAATTAACAATCTGAATGTCAGTTTCACCAGAAGAACTTCCTGCAATTTGAATTACCCTGTTACAGAGATTGCTTTTCATATCATGCCCCTAGTGATTTTTCAATAAATTCACAGCTATTCCCAACTTCAGAAAGAACATTTAAATAGTCCTTCTCAATTGTTGCAAATCTCCAAAGGACAATGTCAACTACAGGTATGCTATCTCCACTTATTTTTGAGATTTCATTACAAAATGTTTGAACATCAGAATATCCTTCTAATTTAGCAATCCTCGTAAGATGTCTATCAGGTTTTGCAAGTGGCAACCCGATGTTCTTAGCTAAATGATATACTGTAATCGGCCCGATGTAAGAAAATTCCTGAAGGGTTTCAATTGGATTTTCACGGACCATTTTTTTTAGTTGAGAGAAACCTATGCTATTAATCTTCCATGCTGAATCAATTATAGCCGAGATTTTAGGTTTATTATTAAAATATCTTATCGCTTCATAAAAACATTGATCCTCATTATCCACAATTAGTTTAGCAGATTTCCAATTAAAGAAACAATTTGAAATCATACCAAATAGATTACGGACAACTCGTTCCTTCATACCGGAAGACAGAACCACCCATGCAAGTTCCTTTAAGAAAGAGCTTTCATCTAAATCGTCAAATCTTAGATCGGATTGCCAAGATATTTCCTCTAAATATCCCTCGTCTATTACAATGGTTTTTGCAAAGAAATATTTTGATAGGAACATTGAAGGCATTTTATTCTCCTAAAATTGATTCCCATTCTTCTACAGAACCTACCTCATCTGCATTTTTCATCCTTCTGGCAATTCTGTCTAAAGTGTAACTTGCCCTCATCCGTTCTTGAGAATTTCTTGGCCCAAGAGAGTCATCGACATGTATTGATTGATTACTTTTATCCTCAATAGGAGACTTAACCACATCCTTCGCTTTTTCAAAGAAATAACTAAGCATTGCTTTTGGTGTTTTTGTATTCGAATCTGGATACGATTTAAAAACTTCGATAGCAATCGATTCAATATGATAACCAGTCAATTGCTGATCTTCAGGAAGCTGTGAGATAATGCCCTTGACTAATTTCACGACGGGGACCACTTTTCCGTTGCAATTTTGGTTTACTTCAGTGAGCTTCCCGGCGAACTTATCTGGTCTAATAATATTGGACCAATTATCACCCTTTTCTGCGGATATTCTGTAACCCTCACCACGTCTTATTGCAGGCAAAAGCTGTATTTCTTCACCACCCGAGAACTTAACGGTCACAGCTGATTTTCCTACTGTAATATCTTCAATATTTTCTGAATTAGCATCTATTAATTTCTTTTTGATGTATTTTAAAACTTCTTGAGGTGATGATTCGGATAATTCTGATTTATCAATAATAACAAGTACATCAACATCACTTAAACCATCTACGTAAGTATGTTTACTAACAGAACCCCCAAAGCGCATTTCAACAGTTCCAATAGTATCCTCTACAATTATATCCTTTATTTCATCTAAATGTTCTCTGGTAGTATCTGAGTCTCTGCTGTACCCTCCTAATCGTTCGTTTATTTTTTCATTTACTGTAGTTTCAAACTGAGCATCCTGTGTGCTTTCACGTGATTGTCTAATAATTTCTTTATATTTCTCAGGAGTATAGTTGCCTCCAAAAACGCCTCCGCCGCCACCCATTTAAATCACCCCTACTTTTTCAACTAAATCGTCGTATGTTTTCTTGAAAAATTCAGCATTATTACCCCAAATATCAAAGTTATTTTTAGAATGAAATATCTCCAAATTCATTTTTAATTGCCGTAAATAACTATAGTTTTTATAAAGGCTTTGTATCCATATTTTATTGATCTTTTCATCAGCTCCGTAGAATTTTGGTCCAAAACTATCGATGTATAATGTATTGCCATCATTGAATAAAAAACGTAACCAAGATAACCCATCAAAAATGTCCGCCCCTGATAGAAAATATAATGGTGTCGTTATGGTGTCCAAACTTCCAAAAATATGTATAGGAATTTCTATATTTTCTTCGTTCATAGCTATTCTTATTTTCGCTATATTAATCATTCGTTCAAGAACAGAAGAACCTAATTCCTTTTCTGTAAATCCTAATATATTAAATGAAGTAAATGATTCAAGATTATCTATGACCTTTTCTGGTTTTATTTTATAGGAGGTTTTAGTTTCTGGCTTTATCAGTATTTCCTTGAGAAATTCATCTCTTCCTTGAAACAAATTAATAGCCGTTTCTATTTGTTTTGAAATATGTTCTCTAATTGACGGATGATCGTAACTAATTAGAACCGTTGGAATTTTACTTGACCATTCATTAATAACATCAGAGTGAAGATCTTTATTCCATTCACAGCTGTCAGGTTTATATAATCCAATATCTGAAACATCTTGGTCTTTATTACACTCATAACCACCGCTGTCCAAGAATATCAGATCGGGGAATGAAATCGGTAGATTACGTTGACAGTGGTAGTAATCATATGCGCTTATCAATAGAGGACCGTCAACGATTTCACTAATAGTTTGTGTTAATTCTTGCAGAGGTAAGTTTATTCGACTTGAAACAGCAGGCACCAACATAGGTGTTGTCCCTACTTCCTGCCCTTTTAATGTCAATTTCAATTTTCTAGCAAACATTTAAAGCTCTCCTATCAAGACATGACCTGCAAGTACCACATGGTTCATCGCCACCATTTTCACAGCTATATGTCAAATGAATTGGTACATTATTATCTTTACAATATATATATATCATTTTCTTATCCCATTTAAGAAATGGTGTATCTAGTATTATTTGCCCTCCAGTATATCCGTCTAATATTCTGTTAATCTCTTTGACAAATGGTTCTGAACAATCATAATAAGGTACACCTGAATGAACTCCTAAAGACAGGATTCCATGAAACTCTGGGTAGGAGAGAAGAGTGGCAAATACGAGGAAAGCATTTCGTCCTTTGATTTCACCCTGAAAGAACATTTGTGACGTGCTGAACTCGTGGTAATCCAATTCAATTCCATAATAGGAAGCGATATTATTTGCACTATAAAATTCTTTTTTTCTTGCTACCTGACCATAATCAATAAAAATGCCTTCTACATGAAATCCCTGATTAAGATAATATTGGATACAAGCAGTCGAATCCATACCCCCGCTGAACAGTACCAAGCAAGATGTTTTTCTTTCTTTCATCAGTTTCACCGGATTTTATATACTAAAATTTGAAATGAGCATACAGGTGTTTATTTGCATCAGAGCTTTTGGCAAAATGCAAACCTTAAGAGAGATGATTTCAGAGGTAGGGTATTTTTCGAAGGTTTATTTTCCATCTCGAAAGATATTGGATGCAAGGATTGATGGGAAGCATTGATGACTATGAAAGGTTTGATAGGAGTTTCAATCAATTAAACGCCCCCTCCCTTTTCTTTAAGCACATTATAGCCCCATTGGATTGCGGTTTGTTTGAATCCGCTATCGTTTATAACATATTGCAGCAATTCTTTTTTAAGATTCATACAATTTATTGCTAACTTTGCTACATTTTTTTCAGTTTCTGAGAGGGGGGATTTGTAAGGAATTTTTTTCAGTCCACCTATTGAAAAATCTGCTGTAGAACATAAAAATGACAAAGCATAATCGATAAACTTAGAATTTAAATAACCTAATAAATAGAAAATATCAACATTTTTATTGAAAATACATGATCCTTTTGAATCGAATAAACAACCCTTGGGTAAATATCTGACACTGAATCCAGTTGAACTTATTGATGAAAATGTCAATCCTTCTTTAAAGTAAAAATCTGGATTACGATGTGAACCATTTTCGCTATAATAGTTATTAGCCTCTTCTCTCCAATCTATAACTAAATCTGGTAAAAGATAATATTTATTATAACCACCACCCTTTGCGTATGGAAACCAATTCAAACCTATTTTTTGTTTGTCAATTTCCCATAATTGTCTAAGGTATTTTTCATTATCCCCAATTCTCATTCCAGTTTTTATAAACGCATAATTATCAATATAAGAGAAATTACTAAAAATATCAATCATTTTTTTGTTTATCCAATATGTAAATGGAGTTTCATTAATGATTTCAAAATTTTGAGGATTTATTTTGAAAACTATATTTTCACATTGACCAGTTGAAACTGCTTTTAAGATTCGAGATTTATCATTTTCATATATTAATCTTAAAAATACAGATATATTAGATATTTTCTCCTTTCTTAGACTAAACATTGTAGTGTTCACTTTTTCCCCAGAAATATCTTCAAATGCATGTGGACCCAAGTGAGCCATTGTTCTAATGAAAGTTTCATTCAAAATTTTAAACCTAGTAAATCTAAAAAGAGTTAAGAACATAAAACTTTGTTGTGTAATCATTGAAATGTACCCTTTTTCTTCTGCAAAATTTATACATCTTTCAATGAAAACCAAATATAAGTCAATATTAGATTTTGGATATAAAGTTGACAAAGTCTCTTTAATATCATCACCCATGTTGGGTCTTCCCATATACGGCGGATTCGTCGCCACCACATCATACCTCTGCTCAAGCAGATCCAGAAGCTGCACACCCTTGCACGCCTCACTTGCAAACATCTGCTTGTTTATATCAAAGGTCTGCGCCGCCTTCTCATAATATCGCTTGAGCGCCGCCAGCAGGTCGCGCTTCCACTGTTCCCAGCCCTTTCCTGTCCCTTCACCAAAGAAATCAAGCCTCTTATCCTTCTGGCGCTTTATCACATCATCTATCTGCTCCTCCACCTTGAGCAGCGAGCCTAATTCGCGCACGTTCTCAAGCCCCTGCCAGATGACTTTAATCAATTCCTGCGCCGTCTGGTCCTCCTTGAACTCCTGCAGGAACTCCTCCAATATATCGCTGTCCAGCATGATAGCATCCGCGCTGACAAGGTTCATGTGCTGCACCTTCATATCAGGGTTCTTTGACTTGGCTTTCATGTACAACCCAAGAGCGCTTAACTGGATAGCGCGCAGGTCGATATCGATGCCGTGCAGGTTGTAGCGCAGGATGAACTCAGGGATCTGGTCTTTTGGTATTATCCCTTCTTCCAGGTACATATCATAGAATAGATCAAAGGCATAAAGCTGAAAATGCCCGCTGCCACCGGCAGGGTCGAGGAACGTTATCTCTTTAACTGGTTTTGGCTCCCGCCTTGAGTTATTCGGGTCTTTAACAAAATACTCCCATTTATTGCAGAGCTGCGAATCCGGGTACATCTCCATCCACATTGCGCCCAGGGAGTTTTCCACCAAAAAGCGCACCATGTACTTCTCGGTGTAAAGCTGGGTTACGTTGATTATGTCGCTTCCAGAGATCTTCTTTTTCTTGGTGCGTACTTCTTCAAAGACCCTGTCCTTCTCGCGGGAGTTGAAATATTGATAAACCCAGCCCAAGAACTCATCTCCCCTGAAGGTGTTATAATCAAGTTCTGTATTGATCTTTTCAATGGCTTTTTTCAAGGTGGGATATCTTGGTATAACGAGGCTGTATTCGTTCTTGGGATCAAAAAGAACTTTTATCTCCTCGGTTACTTCTTCGAATGCTGAAAAAAGGCAGGCGATAAGCGCATCATCAGGTTGCGCTGCTTTGTCAGGATTTTTATCTCTGAAATCCCTATGGCGCTTGCTTCTGCCGCCGTATTCAGGTCTTGTTGTGATTACCTCGTCGATAAGCCCACGGCATTCCATGCATTTTAAGCCGAGCAAACGGTTGATCCAGGTGTAGCTTGCTTCCTTGATGAACTCTGATGTTGCTTTTCTCTGGTCAAGACCTATTTTCTCTTCACGTTTTATGAAGGCTGCAACCCTCTTCCTGTTCTCAAGTTCATCCTTTGATAGGTGAGTAAGAGAGCGTCCATCCTTCCACTCTTTTTCAAGATAAATCCCGATATTATCAAGCCTGTTCTCCATCTCCTTCTCAAGATCATCCCTCAAGGCAAGGACTAGGTTCTTTATTTTGGTCTTTGTCTGTTTGTCCATAAGCCTCACTGGAGAATGACCGTTTCTCCTTTATCAAGATGGACTTTAACTTTCTTCTCGATATTCGAAAGAGCTTGCTTTAAGTCTCCTTCGTTCTTTATGATCGTTTTCTCGGTTGATGATTTGAGGTTCACATGTACACGCTTTTCTTCAGGTTTCTTTGGTGTCAGCTTTAATATGAGATTATCTCTGATAGTATCTTTTGCAAGAATGTGATTATCAAGCTCGGATAAAGAGCATCCGCATTTCTTACATGTCAGCTCGTCAGCGACCCATGAATTCTCGGAACACAGGAAATCATTGATTGGACCAAAGGTGTCTCCTTTGATATTAACAGACAGAACAGAGTCTTTTGATATCCCCATCTTCATATTTTCGTATATAGTATAACTCTGTGAATGGAGAATATCATAGACCTTTTTGTATGCTTCAACTGCCTTGTTATAATTTTCAAGCGCTACTGTCCATTTCTCAACGATCTCTTTATTTGAGATAATTACATCAATCTCATTCTTATTACTTCTATAACCCTCTATGATGCTGCTATCAATCGTTTGTGAACTGACATTGATAGATGAAGGCAATTTCTTGATCTTAGCCATTAATTTCTTGTCTTCCCTGCCCGTGAAATCCTTTACTTTTTTCAAATAAGAAAATTCTTTCCTGGTCTCTCCAGCCAGTTCATGGAATTTTTTAAGTTTCTTTGTAGGATTTGTTTCGTTCAATATTTTTTCACAGGTTTCCCTTATTTTATAGAACTCAGGCTTTAACTCGAGATTATTTTGTTCCCAGTATATCTCCTGCTTGTCATATTCATTTTTCATCGCTGTGATTTGATTATCGATATTCTGACAAAGAGAATTAATTGTATCATCAGTTCTTATATCAAAAATCACATTCAAATCCTGCTGGATCTTTTCACGATCTTCCAGTTCGATTTTGACTTCTGGTTCAATACATAACACAACTTTCTTGAATTTATTGGAATTAATCAGTAGATCAGCTGCACCTTGCTTTTTAAAATCAATAAATGATTCACCATTTGATTTTAGATAAATAGCGCCTCCTCTGAATAATGCAGCGACTGCGATCCGTACCAGGATCACATCCCAACCATACTGAACTTTTTCAAAATCATCAAGCAGGTCAGCGCCAGTATATATGCTGGCTTTTTCTTGCGATTTTTCAATTTTGGATAATACTTCGCTTAATATTTTTCCATGCTGGTTGAGATTTCCTTTGTCATCAAAAAGGTCAAGGTCTTTTTCGATCTGGTTCAGATTGCTTTTTGCCGCTAAAATAGCAGCGATACTTCTTTCACTCACTTTGAACTTGGCATCATCAAATTTTGTGTAGATGAATGGAACTACTTTGCTCAATTCCTTCTCGAATACTGTTTTAAGATTTTCTGTTTTGCCGATCAGGACTTCGTCATTCCCATCGTATATTATATTTCCAGTTAACAATGCCTGTTTTATAGAAGTTTCAATTCCTGAACTTAGGGCTCCCAGAGATTCTCTTTTTTCTCTAAGGATAGCGATCTCTTCTGCACTTTTCTTTTCATTCTTGTCTCGTCTTTCAATGACTTTTTGCGTTCGCAGATATTTCCTGATGTCATTTTCGATCTTTACATCAGGATTCGAAAGCCAGAAAACCGTATCCAGTGACTTATGACTGCTATCAATCACAGAAGTCTTCTCAACAGCCTTAAATTCAAGAAAAATTGGTGAATATACCTTTAAAGTGATTTCTCCTTTTGTAGATAGTCCATTATCATCTGCAAACACTTTAATATCAAAATATTTCACGCCTTCATAATTGAGTCTTCCAAAGTCTATCAAATTAGTCAAAATGTCGCTTGCAAATCTTTTAATTTCATGGTTCTTAACAAGTTCAATCGATATTTCTTCTTCAATTAATTTTTTTGCCCCAGATATGTATTCATATTGTCCATTATCAAAGATCACATACTTCCCTTTGATAAGTTCATCAAGTGCAGATTTCACATCTTTTTCATAAGCTGCAATATTTACATCTGAGCTATCCACAGTAGCTCGTGAAATGTTGGTGAGGGTTTTTGGTATCCATCTCAGCTGCTGCAACAGAAATAGAGTTTTCATCGCCTTTCTTGAGAGTTTTATATCTCCTTTCTCAGGGATCTTTATTTCATTGATATCGCGTTGTATATCGCCTGATATCTCCGTTCTTATCTGGTCGAAAATCTCATCGAAAGAAACAAATCTTCCAATATCAGATGTCTTGAACCCGGTTTCTGGTGATTTCAATATCCCTTGTGTGACCCCCAGCATGCTTCTCTCAGCTCCTGTCAATTTTGAAGAATGCCCTGCAAGGCTTCTGATGTTAGCGAAAATATGCTGTGTTATTTCAAGTTGATAAGGAAGAAAAGGATAGGAAGTAATAAAATTATCGTGTTTGCATTCGATGAGAGGACGATTGGCTCCTTCCAATTTTGAAGCGTATGAAATAGCTCCCTGATATTTCGAATAAATTGAGGAGATTTCAGGAATAGCCGTCTCTTTTTTCTTAAGGATACGTTCTTCAAGAACTGCTACGATATTTTCTGAAGTAAGATCCAGTTTTGTCTCAAACCGATCCATTATTTTCTTATACCCTTCCTGCTTGACCTTTACACCCTCAATGACCTGGTCAAGTTTCTCCTGGGATGTGATAATTAGCCAAATCCTGCCAAGCCCTATTCTTCCAAAATCTTCGGCTAATGTCTGCAATTCCAGAAGGAGATCATCCGAATCTCCTATATACTGCCCCATCTCATCAATAATAAATACAATATGAGGAGATGATTCACCATTTTTTTCTAACAGTTTGATATGATCTGTTATCTTCTTTGCTAATTTTGAGCTTGATAATTCTATTTTTTCCCCATATTTTTCAAACTCTATCTTTGCTTCATCTTCAGAATTGAAACTTTCAGGAAATAAACTGAAAAGAGCTTTAGATATCGGTTTCTTGGCAAATAATAACGAACTTCGTTTTTCAAGCCAGTCCTTTCCAGAGAGCTCTTTTATCTTATCTTTGAATTCCTTGTATTTTCCTTTGGATATGAGGTCTTGTTCAAGCTCTGCTATATGCAAATCATCGCTTAATCCCTGATATTTTAAAAATTGTTTGTATATCGTCTTGGAAATGGACTTTTTTTCTGAAAGCTGGTCATGCTCAGATTCAATCTGATACATGATAGTATGAGCTTTGATCTTCAATGATGTTTCCTGGAGCAGACCCTTGATCTCCACCTCATTTTCAAGCCCTTTTATTCTAATCTTGAAAATATCCCTGGCAGTTCGTCCATCTATCTGCTTATTTTCAAGCAAGTATCCCAACATCTTAGCAAAATGAGATTTTCCCGACCCAAAAAAGCCCGATATCCAGACTCCAATATCTTTCCTTTCGTGGAGTGCAGTCTCATTGAATTTTTCAAAAAATTTTATCAAATTCTCTGCGATCTTATCGGTGACGACATATTCCTCAAGTTCCTGCAAACTATACTTCTCATCTCCGATTTTGATTACTGGATCTATATACCTGTCAATCTCATTCACGAACAATTCTTTAATTTTCATTTTATACCACCATTAGATCCTTTGTGCCCTGTAATACTCGTTACTTTCTAATTCACCCATAAAATATAATTTTCCATCTTCTTTGATTTCACCAGGATAGAATATGATAAAAGGATTCTTGACTTCTTTCTCCAATGACGTCAACAAATTAGATACTCTGTAATAAGGATATAGGCCGGATACATTTGTCAGAAAAATGATTTCTGGAGAATTTTTATATATATCCTTAAGAATATAATCCTTCAGGAATTGCTTTGACCTTTTGAACAGATCATCCCTTACTTCTTTGGGGGATTCTTTATCAAATTCGATTATTTGATCTAAAATACCTTCCTTTTTGAGATGATCAAAAATAGCTAAATTTACTGGAATATTCAATACGGAAAGATTCTTTGACTCAATTTTTTCCTGCAAATTCTTTATCTTCTTTCTGCAATCAATTTCCATTACAGGATCGTAAATAAGCATGATAAATGGAACTCCGTTATGAATTCCAATAGATTCACGGTGATTCAAAAGCAAGTCTTCAAGCTGATCGAATTTTTCCTGTAATTGCATCTACATATCCCTCCAGCGTCAATCCCATACTATTCAAGTCATAAATCTCCTTAGCGTGGTTGAACCTTATATAGCCCATCCGCGCCCCCTCTTCGAAATAACGTATTAAATCCTCTTTTTCCATGAAAAAAAGCTTAAAATCTTCTGAATTTATAATTTGTTTTACATTCATTTCTTTATCAAGTTTTTCGAATAAAATAAATAAAATAACTTCTGTTGGAATAAATGGAATATCAAATTGCTTCTTTAAACGTCCTTTAAGAAATCCAAAGTCTTTCATGCCCGCAAGATAATGCTCGATAACTCTTTCTCTGGTTGATTCAGTCCAGGTTTCAATCTCCTTATGGGTTTTGGCTTGTTCTTCTAAAAAAGTCTGAATATCTTTCTTTGCGACTATCGATTTACCCTCTAATAACATAAGATAGAGTAGCTTGGTTGTAATATCATAGACCACATTCTCAGATTTGGAAAAATAATAATATATAATAAAATTTTTAATGGATTCGTTTAAATTGGAATTGATAATTTTCTGTAAAATTTTCGTATTTACTTCAGGATTAACAAAAAATCGTTGCTTTATAGCTGAAAAAATTCTTTTTCTGCGTCCTATAGAAGTTTTATCAAAAATATTTTCTTCAAAAACCCTTTCACTTATTTCATCTAATTCTTTATCGTCATTTAATTCTTTAAAAAATATTTTTGTTTCCTTAATAAGCGAAAGTGCCCCGGTAATTCTCGCTGAATAATCAGTATTCTTTTTTTCCAAAGTCGTCACCAGATTATGAGCATAATACATTTGAATGATTAAATACATTTCCAAATATCTCGAATCACGCCCCAACCAGAAGAGGTAGTCTTTAAATCAGCAAGGAAGAAGCCCATCTCATCAACGTGGGCATCGGTACATAATTTAGCATATAGAAAACTTTTTTATATGCACGCATTATAATGCGTATGTATGGAGTTCGTAACGGATCTATTCACACACGTCGCGGCATTGATAAAGGCTTCCCCCTGCGAACTACGCAGGGGTCGGCGCTCAGCGCCTAAGCCATTATCATGCCCCTTTTCAGAAGATCCGATTGTAGTAGCAAGTAACGCCTACTACCACCTCCAGTTCAAAAGAGGTTCCAAACGACTGCTTAATGCAGTGAGGTTAGAATATGAATACACCAAACATCGACCCAATAGTCGAAGATATCTATGGCCGCTTTAAAACGGCTGGTATAGAAGTTGAACGTAATAAAATAAGAAGCAATCTTGATCGCCTTTTGGGGTACAAGGTTCCCCTGAATGAAGCGTCAAGGACTGTGACAACATTGCTCAGAAAAGAGTATAATGTCCCATTCGATGCCTTCAAGCCAGGAAGTGCAGGGCTTGTCCCAATAGCCTCGATAAAAGAGGATAATAAGTGGGTGACTATCAGAGGCAAGGTCCTGCAGCTGTGGGAACCGAAGAGTGACTCCATAAGCCAGACTGGTCTTATTGGTGATGATTCAGGCGTGATAAGGCTCACAATCTTCGCCAAGAGCGCAGAAAAGCTGGATGTGACCCTGGAAGAAGGAGAGTCATACGAGTTCAGGAACGTAGTTTCATCAATCTGGCAGGGTCAGATTTCCGTGAAAGCCAACTCAAACTCTGAAATAATTATACTTGATACTGATATCGAGGTAAAGAGACAGTCGGTTACAGTCACAGGAATTATCACCGAGGTATCAGCCGGTTCAGGTCTCATAAAGAGATGTTCAGAGTGCAAGCGCAAGCTCACAAAGGGCAACTGCGCTGAGCATGGCAGAGTAGAAGGAGTATATGACCTCCGACTGAAAGCAGTTCTCCAGGATTCAACACCAGCCAATCCTCCTCAGAACATTGACCTGGTGATGAACGCAGCTATCGTAGAGAAGCTCACTGGAATAAGTCTGGCCAAAGCGATAGAGCTCGCAACCGAGGCTCTGGATACAGCCGTAGTATCTGATATAATCGCTGAAAAGGTGATATTCCGGTATTACAGAATATCAGGAGCGCAGCTGTCGAGCAACTTCCTCGTGGATGAGATAGTGCCTGTGGTCGGAATTACCCGGCAAATCGCAGCAGATGCAAAGAACATCGTTTCAGCAATAGAGGTGAGTTAAATGGAGACTTTTAAGAGACTTCCAACAATCAGGATGCTGGCTGCGGAGCTAATCGGTACAGTTGTAGAGCTCCAGGAAGGAGTGAAAGACTCGTATCAACCAACAATCTACCTTTCTCCAACAGGAGCAGAGGTCAACAGAGTCCTGATTGCAGGAACCGCAGTTGAAAAAGAGGACGTGGGCTCAGACAACTCTTTCTGGAGAGTCAGGGTAGCCGACCCAACTGGCGCCATATTCGTATATGCAGGCCAGTATCAACCGGAAGCTGCAAAAGCTATCCAGAAGATAGAAGTGCCTTCCTTCGTCATCGTGTCAGGAAAAATCTCCCATTATACACCTGAATCGGGAGATACTATCGTATCAGTGAGAGCAGAGTCCATAGCGACAGTACCGTTGGATCTCAGGGATCATGCACTTGCAGATATAGCACTCCACACAGCCAGGCGTCTCACAGATACAAAGGCTAACAAGAATGTCCAGACTTACTATCCCGACCACGACTTCAGTTTGCTGGTAAAGGGCATATCGGCTTTGCTCGATCAGGTTCTTGAAGATCAACCGCAGGCTGGGGCAGTTCCCCCGGCTCCTGCTGCTCAACCAGAATCAAAGCCCGCAGAGACACCTAAACAGCCAGAGGTAAAGCCTCCGGAGCCTCCGAAACAAGAGTCTGTTCCCCCGGCCCAGCCTCCGGTCAAAGAGCCAGAGAAGCCAGCACCAGATCCAGCGAAGGTTCCTACGGCAGAGAAACCAAAGAAGTCTAAAAAGAAAGAGACTCCAAAGGGCCCGGCTGAGCAACCGAAAGAAGCTCCGAAGGAAGCTCTTGGCGTGGCCAAGCCAGAAGTGAAGCCTGAGCCGCCCAAGGAAGCTGCGAAACAAGCTGCTACGCCGAATGTCCTTGATGACTCTGAGAAAATGGTTCTTGACATCCTCAAGACCCATAAACCACAGGGAACTTTGGCAAAGGACACCATAGCAAACGTCCTGAGAGCCCTGGGATATGCGATGCTGAATGTTGACGGCATCCTTGCGAAGCTCAAGTCAGCGGGTGAGATAATAGAACCAAAGGACGGCTTCTACCGAGCAGTGTGAGACTATGAGCGCATGTCCTCATTGTGGAGAGGAGAGGGAATCAACCCCTCCTCTTTCAAAGACGGGAGGACGGATGCATGGACGCGGCGTGGATGAAGAAGTCTGCATGAATCCGCGCTGCTCCCATTTTGGAAAAAGGTGATATCATGAAAACAGCCGTCGAAGAGGCATTAAAGAGAGTACTCACAGACCAGAAGCTCAGTAAGGAGGATAAGGCTCTTATGACTTCAGAGGTCGCCGATGCCCTGGAATTGTTTTATGCGATAGCAAGATACCTGCCAGAAGTGTATCATGAGGACATAATCCCTCTGAACTGGCCGTCAGTGTATCCTAAAGTTCATGCAGGTGTTCAAGCAGAATGATTAACCGATGGAATGCCAGCATGATTTCGTATCATTGAGCCCCGTGACCGTTGATAGAAATGTCCATACGAATCATCATGTAAGCTCTATTCTTTCGCAGTGTAGACGATGCAAGGACATCAAGCTCGAACCAGCGGATTTCTGAGGTGGTATCGTGGAGGAAGCTCAGGACAAAAAGAAGCACATTCTTTTCAAAGAAGAATCGGCTAACGAGGGTAATGAGGAAGAGGATGATGAATTGGTCGCCCTGATTGAAAGAGAGATGTAGAACATGAAGCAAGAATCGACAATCGGAATCCAGGAACACTTGCTCAGATTACCGGCTGAAAGGGTAAAACTGCTCAAGGCGGGATTTAATGGGAAAGAGATCGAACAGCTGTTTCTAATCTTAAACGGATATAAAGCCCCAGATGTAAGGCCAAGGTTCAGTCATTCCATCATGAGAGAAATCGCTGAACCGCTTGAAGGCTCTGAACGCTGGCTGGCAGAGTTCAATCCTGGAGGGCAAATATCCAAAGAAGACCGACCCTATTACCTTTTCCTGGCTGATGTCAAGCAGGGAATAATAGTTCACGAAGTATGCTGCAAGGAAGGGCACACCAATATGAGAATAGAGCTCAGTTTGGGTGAAATAAAGTTCGTTCAAACGGCTCCCCGGCTCTACGAATGCTATTTTGCAGGGTCAAATGATTTAGGTGGCCAGATACTTCCAGTGCCTAACCTCAAAGCGTATCAGACTGCATGGAAAAAGATATATCAGGAGTCAAAGAGGCTCGGTCTGCCCGTATATACCGAAGTGAACATCGGATGCAAGTATGAGCAGATATTCGATGTAATCCGCCCGTTAGTTGAGGAACACTGTCCCGGTGTGATATGGGGGAATCCAACCGATGACCGTGACCTCTGGAGATGCGGTGCTGGAAATTATCATGCTTAGGCAGGCAGCTTAAAGGGACATAGGACACCTGGGGTTCTGGACATATGCCTGCCTGTAACACGCCACCCCCTGCACACGATTACCCTCCGTCTGAGGGGTGAAGGTTTCGACGAACTGCATCGAAACCATCACTCCCTCAGTCGGCTTCCACAAGAACGTGCGCAGGTTGAGGCAGCGTCTCTGTCTCTCTGCTGGAGGTTGTTATGGCAAAAATGAGATTTGACGTAAAGTGTGTGAAGGATTGTCTGGTGAATAATGGTGTAGTTTTCACGGTTAGGTCGTGGGAAGGTTATTCGCCTCTATCGAAAGTTGAGGTCGATGGTGTGGGTCTCTGTACGAAGAAGAGGGTTATGAAGGTCTCTCGTAAAGAGGATCTCGTCAATTATCTATCGCTGAGTGGGTTCACCTCTCTCGATGATTGGTGGGCGAAGATTACCAGTTTCGGTGCGTGCAGTGGTTGGTTGTTCGAGGTCAGGGTTACTCCTAGCAGGGTTTAGGTGATTGCCATGGATAGAATTGCTTTTACTGGTCATAGGCATCTACGGGCTGCTGAGGTTGCCCCGGCTCTGGCTTCCATTCATGCCGCTTATCCTGATGCGATCTGGATTACTGGCGGCGCGATTGGGCTTGACTCTCATGCTGCCGAATATGCCCGCACTCATGGTATTCCACTATGGCTGATTCTTCCTTTTCCACAGAAGGTTATGACGGCCAAGTGGAATGCTGCTCAAATTGCCATGCTGAGGGCCCATATCGCATACTGTTCCAAGTTATCGGTTCTGGCTCCGGTCTATAAGGCTTCTGTTTACCAGGATCGCAATATCAGGATGGTTGACTTATCTTCACTTCTATGCGCGTTCTTTGATGGCTCTCCCGGAGGTACTGGCAATTGTGTACGCTATGCACGTTCAAAGGGGCATCCGATCAGGATGTGCCTTTAATTTTTAGTGAGGTTATTATGCTTGAACTACAATCGGACTTTTGGCGAATTGAAGCAGATTATCGCTGCATCACGACCAACGGAGCCATCCGGATTAACCGGCGGGCTATCATGGGAGCAGGCATCGCTCAGCAGGCGCGTTCCCGGTTCCCTGAGCTTGAAGTGACCCTGGGTAAACTGATCATCGAACATGGAAACCACGTCCATCTCATCGGCCATAACCTGATCTCTTTTCCCACGAAGGTTCACTGGAATCTCAACAGCGATCTTGACCTGATTCTGAGGAGCGCCCGAGAACTTGTAGCGCTGGTGAACTCACTGCCTGGCGCCAAACGGATTCTGATGACCCGCCCGGGCTGTGGTATGGGGAAGCTCTCGTGGCCTGTTGTCAAACAGAGCATAGCTCCACTCCTCGATGACCGCTTCGTTGTGGTCTATCTTTAATTTTTATACGGAGGTAATTATATGAATAACATAGTATCGGTTTTGATAGTGGGTTTAATATTGATATCTTCTGAGGTTTCAGGACTGAGCCCACACACGCATACAACAGCAACGCCCAATAATAACACGGTATTGAAAAAGCCAGTTTCAACGAGTAATTTTGCCAATGGCAAGGTATCGGTAACTTTATAAAACCTGTGTTACATTTAAAATCTATTTAGCGTGTGCGATTATGAGACTATTATAGTAGTCGATAAGTGCGATTTTTCTAAAAAATCCGTACAATTCGAGTAGATGGTAATCCAACTTCTACTTCAAGTAAAAGAGAAGAATAAATGATGAATATGGAAAGGAGATAAAACAACGTCTCTCCTATGTGTAGAATTATAATGTTTATCATATCCAATGATAGGATCTGCAAGCGTCATATTGGAAATATTCGGCAATTCATCAACTTTCTTTTTTAATTCATTGATTACTTCTATTGAATCTCCGAGTATGATATACCCAAGCATCAATCCATAAGAACATTTCGGACCATATTGTCCTGAGATATATCTGTTCATTCCTTCGGTGATATAGAGGTTATAGAGTTTATTATCATTTTTTGCTAATAACTTGCATTCAGCTCCAAAGTAAGAAGAACTATCTATTCTGTCACGAAAACAAAAATCAATAGTTGGTGTTTTGCCTCTCCCTTTTTTTCTCTTGCCATGTGATTTTTCGTGAATAGGGATAAGAGAAATATCAACTCCTTTCCATTCAACCAACAATTCAATGAAAAGCTCTTCCGTTATCTCAAGTTCTGACCTTGTAGATATTAGCCTTCCGGGAACACGTAAGTTGGTATAGGCTTTAATGATTATTTTTAAAATAGCCATTTTTCCATTAAAACCCAGTTCTTCGGCTAAATCTTTGGGAGATCCTGAAGAAAATAGATTACTTATAAGGTCTGAAAGCGTCAGTTAGAATCACCCCAAAAAGACATGATTTCTGCATATATTTCATCTGCATCACGTAAAGCAGATGATTTATTCCAATATCTATTTTGATTTGGTTTTACTATAGATATTGTGTTACCAGCATATCGTCTGATATTGCGCCTTATATAAATACTCGGAGACCTTTCTTGAAGTAAAATTTTCTCTAATCCATCAAGAACTTTTTTAAGTTCATCATCCTTAGTATGGACTCTTATTTCCAAGTTATCTGATTTATTTTCAAGACTTACTGAAACAACAGTAAGAGGACTATTACCTATATTGCAGATTCCTATAAAAACTTTCATTGGACTTGAAAAAGAATTATTCAATACTTTACATAAAGTATTTATATATTCTTTAATAATTTTTTCATTTACAGGCTCAATAGCTATGGATTCACCCTTTTTCCTAAAAAAGTCCAGTATATAGTTTATAGAGTCGTCAATCAATATCATTTCAGATTCATTTAAGCCATATAATTCTGTTACAAGTTCATTGACAACCTCATCTGCTTTTGGATTCTTTGAAATGTCTTTAAGAAATTCGAAGTTAAAATTGTCTAAATCAAAAATGTTATTTGGCATTGGAATATCCAAAATTTCTTCACTTTCAAAGGCATCACGTTCAACTAACCAGCTACGACTGGTTAACATTTCATAATATAATGCTAAATTTGTGTTAATAAATAGACAGCATGCTGCTAATTGATTCAAATCACTTTCTTTACAGTGAATACCAAGAATAGCATGCTTAAAAACAGCATCTTTTCTCAGAAGTGCTGCAATTAATCCAACCCCAACTTTTGGACTTTGCTTTATTAATAAATGGGGGCCATAAAATACTTCCTTTTTTGTTTTAGCACTTCTATAATAATGTGTCTCTTGATTAAATGGAAGCGATTCTTCTTCCATTGTAAATCTTTGCAGTTTTCTTACATCTACATACGGTTTTCCAAATAATTCCAGATTTTCATCTTTCCTATTTCCAATAATAAAACCTTCTCCATGTATCCAGTCTTTTTTATCACATATTTTTCCAAGAGTGGGATATCCTGAAAGCCTCTTAATTAATTCATAATCTCTCGGTGTTCCCCACATCATTACTTTCCAAATTATATCATTTTCAATAGCTTCGTCATTTGGAACGTAAGCAATATCCTGAGGTTCAATAATCAACAACCAATCATCCTGCGGCGAGTAATCTGGCTTTGGAGAGCAATAAAATATCGAGTGGTCATCTGGTTCACCGGGTGAAAAAATAACCGCAGCCCCTGGTCCAATAGCTCCACTTTTTTTGGCTTTCTGTCCATGAACTTTATTTTGTTTTGAAAATAGAATATGTCTTAAAGCCGAGAGATTAATAATAGTTTTGACAACGTTTGTCGAGAAAAACTGCTCTCTAAATTTCCGATTGGGTTCGGAGCGATTAAAAAGAAGACCTTTACTTGAAACTATCAAGCATACTCTGGCATCCGGTTTACATAGTTCTGCAACTCGCCACAAAAAAGCCTGTGATATTTGTTTATCTCCAACAGGTTTTTTAGCCATTTTTTTATATCTTCTTGCAGGCCCAGTTAATTCGCTCTCCCATGGTGGATTGCCAATAATTATATCATATTTTTTATTTAAAAATTCACTATTTTCCATAAAAAAGTCTGAAGTAAATAAATTCCTATTTAATAATGGTTGAAATTTTACTTCTTCTTTCCAGATATCCCGCGGTTCTAAGTAATCGCATAAAGTAAGATATAAACTTAAGGCAGCTATTCGAATTGCCTGCCCATTTATATCCACTCCAAAAATATTTTCTTTAATAATATGTGAAAGATCTGAAAACTTTATATTTTTATCCGGGTTTGTCAGCATCCATCTACCTATAAGCCTGCGATATGCTTCTACCAAAAAAATACCTGAGCCGCAAGAGGGATCAAGTATCTTGATATCAGTATTTTTTTCATTCCATGGAAGTACTTCATCCATTAAAAAAAGAACAAGATGGTATGGGGTATAGTAGGTACCGTTTGTTTCTTTGTTATCCTTGTTTTTTTCATTATGAAAAAATTGTTGATAAATATTACTTATTAGTTCAATAGGTATTACATCAAAAGAATAAAGCGGCCATAACACCATTTGCCCGCTCCCAAGATATGTTTCTCCTTTGAGAAGTTTTTGTAACGATTTAAGATGTTTCTGTGTTACCACGGTTTTTTCTTCATTCTCAAATACAAATAAATCGCCATTAAATTTAGAATTTAAATCTTTAAAAAATTTATATGTAACCTCTTTATCTGAAAGCAAGTCGGTAAAACCTTTCGCATTGGCTTTATATTGTTCAAAAAACTTTTCAGGAAATACATTGCAGTTATTTTTATCTTTTCTATCCTCAAGATATTTAATGAATATTGACCTGCTCAGAAGGCTGTGAACAATATCAGGAGATAATCCTTCCTCAATTAATTTATCACTCATAAATCCGAGATTGTCTAATAACGTTTGATATACCCTTTTCTCTTTGTTGAATATTTCACTATGTTTTTGCCAGTATCTACCTGTTACAAGCTCTGAACTATGATATTCTCTTCGTTTTTTAATTTCGGTCTCAGCTTGAATATAAAGGTTTAACTCTTCAATAAACCCCGCTTTGTAATCTAATTCTCCATTTGGTAATTTAATAGGCGGTTCATATGCATTGTAGATTAAGACAGAACCAGGCAAAACCAAAAAAAGAAGGGGAGCCTGTCCAACGTTCCATACCTTTTGGTGAAACTCTGCAATCTTTTTATTATCCGGATATTCCAATTTACATAAGTATATAAGTGGAACGCTCGATTTTCCTTCAATAGGTTTCAAAAAAAATATAGCGTCAATATTTAGTTTTTCTTTGGCTTGTTTCAAAATAAATTTTTGAAATTCATCATTAGTATCAATATCAACTTCAACCAAACCGTTTTGTTTGGTCAAGTCGAGTTCTGAACATAGACTTTGAAAGTTTCCTTCACTGGTTTCTTCACTTTTCTTTTCTGTGTTCATATCTATTTACCGCATCATTTTAAATAATATTTTATGTCCTCAACCAACATTAGACAGACTTTCACTCTATCCTTTCTCAATATAAACTCTGCCACTCTCCTCATAAAATGCGAGAATGTCTCCCCTCTCAATTTTTAAAATCTCGGTTACTTTTTTAACAATTGTAACTTTGTTGTCAGTACTAACTGTTGTACTGCCCAAGAGTTTTCTCATATTTGTACTGTCCAATATTTTCCTCCTATTTGTACTGTTTATGCGAGAAAGTATAAATAGTATGTGACATATGTGCCTATTGTACGATATGTACGATTTTAAATGAGTTGACCAACTTATCTGACTAGGGTTCACCAGAGCCCTCCCGCAGTAGATCAGTTACGTGCCGAGGGGATAGGTTCTGGCTGACATTCACGAAAGAAGGACCTTGTATTTTCAGAAAGAATACTCTTCCTGCAAATGGTTCCACGCTACAAAGGACGCCTGGGGTCTGGACCAATGAGGCGAGGGATGACGCTGCGGCGTCCCCTCTGCACACCCAGAATGCCAGACGGGGAGGGGCTGTAGCCCCTTTGTTCAATCTTCAACCTTGATGCGCCAGTCGGCGCAGCGGATAAATGGCCGGGCATAGCCCGGTGAGACAGATTTTCACTCCCTCGACCCACCCCGTGCGCTACGACGGTTCATCCCTGACTGAAAAAACGCCCGCATGCGGCGGACTCTTGACCTGCGCCCTTAGTTACGCCACGCTCGACTGCGAACCCGAACTACAGGTTCGCAGAACGGATAAATGGCCGGGCAAAGCCCGGCGTGGCGTCCAGAAGCGCAGGATAAATCTGCGTTTTTTCACATAAGCCGATAATCCCTGCCGGTCGGCTGCGGCCGACTTTGCTTGACGCGCCACGGGCGCGGACGGAATAGAAACAACGGCAGGGTTATCGGGTCAGGGTCATGGACGCCCGACGCCCACCCAGTGCACCGCCAAGTCCCCTAAAGGGCGACAAGACGTGAGTTGCGCTGTTGCGCAACCAATGTTAGATTTTACGGATAAATGGCCGGGCAAAGCCCGGCCTGAAGGCGGCGCACACCCGACGGCAGCGCAGGCAAATGCGCTGCCCCCACGGGCGTCCATTATGAACGTGACGGTTTGTAGCGCAAGTTCTACACACTCCTGTGATACGGATTCGCAGGCGTGGGGGCTTAAGCCCAGGAGGTTTTTATGGAAACAATAAAAGCACCAATATGTGATGAATGCCCTCGCAAGCCAGAATGTACATTCATGTGTGAGGAAAGGTTGGATCAATTCGTCCGAGAGGAAGAATTGGCCAGCATAGAAGATTCGCTCTCTGTCATGCACAATCTTACTACAGACGAAGAGGTCCTGTCTGTATTGCAGAATTTCGACCTGCCAGGCATAGGTGAGATCTCTCTTGTGACTCAAGTTGAAATAGAGGGGGCTTCGGCTTCATCCTCTTCTCCTAAACTGATAAACCAGGATAAGTATGTCGGAATTGAGAGGTCGAAGTGGACTCCCAGGCCAATAATGCCAGGCGCAGGATGGGCCGAGACCATATCAGGTAAGTTCTCACCGGTCAAGCCAAAATCTGCCATTGAGGTTATATCTCTCGAGCGCCAGGAGTTCTCGCAGAAGACGATATACCCGAAGGGGTTCCCGATACCCGTTGTCTGTGGTGAGTTCTGCGATAAGGTGAGTCGCTGTAACCTGAGAGGTTCCGGGTGCGAGGACCTCTGTAAGAACCACCACAAGCTCGGCAAGCTCGTTCACCCTGTAGACATAAAATGGTCTGTCAGGTTTAACATGAAAAAGGACTTCGAGGCTAAGGCGAAGACAAAGTTCGTTAAATCGCCTATCTCAACCTTAATACCTGAAATTGCTCTCGCTCATGAGAGGACTGAGGATAAGACCTTTGCAGCATATTCGGCTACTGCGTTTCTGGAAAGTTTCGATGAACCCCAGGACGGTTGCGAGCTTGAATATACGATGGACACTGGCATGGCTTCTCCAGAAAAATCCCAGCAAGGGTTTGTACCCTCGTTCTTATACCGGACTGTGTACAGAGACCGTAAGATCCTGCTCGGCTTCGAGACCAGGAAGGTTCAAAAGACCTATGTTGAAACTGAGCGCAAGTGGGAGCGTGACCCTGGGAGCGGCAACTGGTCTTACAGGGAAACCCCTGTAATTCGGACTACCAGCTATATAGATGATGTTCCGGTTTACAAGTGGGTCCGGATTCCAACCTTAAGGCCAATAGGTTGCTATCTGAACCGTGGAAAGGTTGTAGGTTCAACTACGATCGTAACTCGCAAGGACCGCAAGTACGGTCAGGACAAGCGTGAGGCTGAGCGGCAGATCCATCGGCATGAGAGGGTACTCATAGCCCAGGATGAGATTGATGCTCGCAAACAGGTAGTTATGGCTACCTGTTAATTTTATTCTCTTGGAGGTAACTATGGTAACTTTCGATAAGTTAGTAGAATGGTATGCTGGTGACATGCAGTGCTGGGGCTGCGGTGCGACGTTGACAACCGAATATACCCTTGAGCGGCATCATTGTACCGAATGTTTGAAGGCTCTTGATAAGCCGGTGATGCAGGTAGTTCCTTCTACCTGTTAATTTTTAGGAGGTAATTATGTTAAACTATGGTAAATCACCTTTTCTGGAATGCAGCAGCCGCGGTGACAAGCGGTTCTCTGCATTCTATGCCCGGATAAATGGACGCAGTATAGAAGAGCAGTATCAGGCAGCCAAGGTGTTCACCGACGGCAGCACTGGTCTCCATTGGAGAAAGGCGAAGGGACGAAAGGCCACCAATGCAGCTGAGTGTGCTGCCCTGTATGAGAGGCTGTGGCGGCAGTACATCTCTGAACATCCAGAACTGCTCGATGTCCTGAAGAAAGCATCGGGTTTGAGTGATATGTTTGCCAGACCGGGTTCAGTTAACCAGGCTGCAACGCTCTGGAAAATACGATGTGAACAGGTAGTACCGATTACCTGTTAGATCTTTTTTTTGTTCCTTTCTATCCTGCGGGATGCAGGGGCTTCGCGAGTTCCGCCGACGCCTGCGGAACCCCTGCTACACGGACAGCTAATAGGTCAGCATTTCCGGGGCTTTCCACATTTTGCACACAGGCCGTTTTCCCCGGATCTCCAGTTGTGGCCTGTGCGCGCGCGGTGAGTGCGATTTCTGAGCTTATATCTGAGCAGCTGGCGGTTTCTTCTATCGCTCTTGAGCGCAGCACACATTCTCATATTAACGAATTGATGCTCCTACGATTTGGCTCCAACAAACCCTTTGCACTGACAGGTATCACCGTCTCCATAGCATCCAGGTCCATTGAGATTATGTTCTTCTCTCCTGTGACCGCACAGGAGACAGCGTTCAAGCATACGTGCTTTCTCACGTTCGAATTCGTCAGCAGGAATGCTGATTATCTCACCGCCGCCTACGTCAAAGTGTACAGGAGGACGGTCTGATTCTCTAACAGGCTCGGGGTCAGGTTGTTTTTTTGCTCTATCATCGCCAAAGTTGAAGAGCTCATGCTGATTCTTCTGTTGGTCTTTCTGTTTCTTGTCATTGTCATCGTCTGTTGACTTCTTTTTCTGGGTACTTGATCCATTTTTCTGGATGCTTTCTTTCCAGGTCTTCTCAGGTTCAGTAAAGTTCCCCTGTTTATAGTCCCGGATTATCCTCTCTACAAAACCTTTCCAACCGCCTTTAGCCTTCAATCTGACCCTGAGAGCAAGCAGTTCAAAGTACAAGTCGTCATCGAGCTTAAAGTTGACAGTATTACTCATTTGCATTCACTATAGTCCGTACGCATTCGAGTGTAATAAGTGTTTTGATTGGTGAGAGTACTGTGTGGGGTGAGTTGATGGGGTAAGGGCGAAGCAGGCGAAACGGTCTTGAAGGCATAGAGTGAGTTGGCCGAAATGAATGTGTAGGCATTCGGACAGTTTGTGGGATTTGAGTTTAGAGGTGAGTGAGGTGAATGAGTGGAATGATAGCACGGATTTGGTAGAAAAATGCCAAAATCCCGGATTTCTCGCGGTCTGGAAAAGTTCGTATACATCGATGTTTCCAGCATGCACCGAGACCACATAAACAGCGTAAACACGCGTAAACATTGTAAATGTTTAACATAGGTTAGAGAAAATTTGGAAAAGACCGAAGTAAACACTTTGCCGTATACGTATATATAATATAAATATATATAATATATATAATACATATATAGTAAACATAAAAAGGAGAATAACGTAGAGTTCTTTTGAGGGGTTTTTTGAGGGGTATGGTCTTCCAGTTTATTGGACATTTATCCCATTCTATGTTCCTGAGAAATGTGTTTACAAGGCTATTTTGGCTCTGAAAAGAGGCTTATGCATATTGAAAAATGGCGTAAACATGGGTATAAAAGAAAACCGTGAACGGTAGCCGCGTAAACATGGTTACTGCTCTTGAAAAATGAAAAAATGTTTACGGAGGCATCTGCATAACGAAAATCGCGTGTTTACAAGCCCAAAAAAATACGAAAAAAGCGTGAAATTCATGCCTGAATCGAAATGCGGAGAACAATGTTTACAAGGGTAAAAAACGAGAAAAACCAGAGAGAGGACAGAGAACAGAAAACCATCAAAATTGGAATTTCGGTTTATATTATTCTGGAAACCGGCACGATTCGGGCAAATTTCGGCCTTGACCCGTTAGCGTTTCCGCAGGGATTGCAGGAAAACCGTACGCTTTAGACTGCATGTTCGCCATGATACAAACGCTTTCCTCTCCGCGATTCGAACTACACTCGAGCTAATTCCAGCTGGACTCGTGGCAATTTCGGCTCTACTCGACCTGGTTGGCAGGGGATCACATAGAAAACACGCCCCGCATCATTCGCAATTCCATCGCCGTTCGGGCTAATTCCAGTTCTGCATCGGCCAGTTTCAGTTCCGTTCGGGGTGTGATCCGGCTAATTTCGGTTCCGCTCGTGGTAATTTCGGCTCCGCTGCGGGCGAATTCGGGGTACAAACGGGCGCGAGAACAATATTAAAATAGGCGCGCCCGATTCTATTGCACCCTGGGCGAAAGGGTTATATGGACCGGATGCCTGGAATCCATGGTAATCCTGTCTTTGCAATTCCAGCTACGTTTGGGTTAAATCTGGGGCGCGTTTTCTGTCAAATCGATGTTCACCAAAAATGCGCAGCTCATTTGGAGCGGAAAAATCAACATCCCACTGAATCGGACTCACCCATGTACTGCGCCGGCATTCTGCCCGATGGCTGCCCTCTAAAAAATGGTATGGAGGATCACACCATCCAGGAATTGGCCTGCAGCATGCTGCTCCATGCTCAAGATCCGCAGGGCTATACACATACTCTATTTTAATTTACTAACAGCCCCTCTACATCCTGCTGCACCAAGCATGTCGCTTTGCTCCTGTGTAACTCCAGAGTCCGTTCCGCAGTCTGCCCCGGCGCAGATAGCAGTACTCATATCTGAATATGGACTCGAAGAGTATACGCCGCCTCAGCTTCGCTTCGCTCAACATCGGCGGCTGCTGGCTATCCGTCCATTGTTTTTCCTATAGAGCGCCTCGCCCTCGCTTCGCTCGCCCTCGGCGCAGGAAGCTGATTGGATTCCTCATGGCGCCGCAAAAACTGGAATCAACCCGGTCAGGATGTCAATCTGTATGGCGCCGTTCTACCTCTCCTTCCCGGAGAGCATGGATAAAGGTCCATCTCCCCGGAGAGTACATGGGTCACATCAATCGGAAGCCTGGAATCCATAGATTTCCTGTCAGCGCAGTTCTAGCTGGGTTCGGGATGGATTCATGGCGCGATTGCAGTTTTTTAACGTGTGAAAGTTCATTAAATCAGTCTCTGGATAACTATAAATCCCTTTGAACGTAAATTAAAGCCAAAGTTGTGCAGCAGTGGAACTAATCCTCTGGCGCATGGGCTTATTAATCTGAAGGGTGAATTCTTGGACAGAGACGGCGTTAACAGGTGCGGGGCATGCATGTGGTTCGATCCTGCCTATGACAAGTGCCGTTTCTATGGAACAGTAAGAGCAGATGACGTGGCTTGCATGGAATTCCAGCCCACAGATTAATGCGGAGGGCAACTCTTTTCATATCATGCAAAATGTCAAGTAAGCTGCAAAAATTGTTTATCGTTTTTTCAGTACTCATAACAGGTGAGGCCTATACCGATCAAAGTCTCGATGCGGTATCATCTCCAGAACAGCATATCACAATCTTATGCACGAATCACACAATCAAACCCACCCTGTCTACATGCCGGGCGCCGGGGTATCGCCCCCGGATGACTCTGATAAATGGCTGCGAAGTATCGCAGCTAAATGAAATGACCTGCCGTGTGCGTGTGTCCCAATCCGCCCCCACCCAAGTTCAGCCTGTCCCGGCGTAACCGGGTCAGACCTGAACCCCCCCACCCACGGGCGGGCACACACTGACTGACCAGTAGCCGCAAGGCTCCACAAACTTACATACAAAAAAAAGAGTATAACAAAAAAAATCATTTTGCCTCTCTTAAATTTGCCAAGCAAGCCCTCTCATACGTTCGACAAGTGTTGATTTTTTTTGGGGAACACTTATCGAAGAGAACAGGAAGACGAGTGTACGCCGCCTCAGCGCACTTCGTGCACATCGTCGGCTGCATGCTTGTGGTTGCTGGGATGAGCGCATATGCGCGCCTCGCCCTCGCTTCGCTCGACCTCGGCGCGACCTGTTGTACTGTCTGCTATAGCATCTGGATGATGAAAGCTTAAGACTATAAGCAACACCCCTTGGTCCCGCTGCTCGTCGTATCTGGAATTTTAGATCTCCCAGTCCGAATCCTTTCTTGAAAATTCTCTGAAAGAGGCATATATGCAGCTTGAAAGATCAGTCTTTTTCTTCTGACTTGAATTATGAAGAATGAATTCACATTCCTTGATATGGAGGCGGACTCCCAAAACATATGATCAAAAAGTGAACCAGCATTGAACTGGGGAGTCCTCGTGTTATTATTGGATTGACATGAACATAAGTATATTTCACACGAATTGCACACTTTAGTTTATACGCATTATAATCGCCAACCCAAACAAAACCCAAGAAACCTGACCGGCTTTTCAATCATAGAAAACCAAGAGTTGATAATTTTGCGTCAGAGTTTTCTGGAGGTAATTCCAAGATTATGACGAAATGCATGAAATATTAAAGCAGAGACGCACAAATATATTTAATAATGATGCCATGTTCTGTCCTAAAAAGTTGAAGAAAAGGAGTAAATTGCAATGACGATAATATTCAGTGATGAAGACCTGATGTACATTGATAAAGAACAGGACAATCAATTGCAGTCTATTAGACAGGCAATCGATACCATGAAAGCAAAAGGCAGCGCATCATTTTGTAAAAAATGCGGTCATGTGATGCAATATTTCACAGTTGGAAATGCAAAGCTCCTTCAGTGTGGTTTCTGTGGGAATCGAATCGCTGAAATGGTAAAAAGCGAATGATTTTCTATCAGCTCCTATATCGAAAAAATCATCTCCGATCTGTAAGTGAATCGGTTAAGAGAGTTCAGGGCCTTCTGTCGCTTTGCTCCATTGAGGCATAGCCCTCACTTGGTTCGGGGACTATGCACGTTCCTCTACCCGGTGTTCTCCGCTGGCGAGATTCGGGCAGGATTCCATACGAGCTATGATGATGAATACTAATTTAATATTCATTAGTAATCATTAGTATTCAGCTCCCGGATAAAAACAGAATCGCGGCCTGGTGTACTTTTCGCCAAGCCTCGCAAGAACTTTAGACGACTGGATACATCCCCGGGTTAGCGGGCTCTTGTCGAAAAAGAATCCTCGCAGAACTGGGCCGGCGTGGGTAAGCAGCTGTCGCACGTATCTTCGGTAAGCAGTGCAGGCATGGTATTCGCCAGCTGGACATTGCTCAAATTCTCTGGCGAAATTCACCTCACAGTCAAAGTAGTCCTGGCAAGATTAAGGTTGCGCCGAACTGCAGCGCAACCATAATCATGCCAGTCCTACACGGTCTTGGGTGAGGTGAATAAACATGCCAGAGAAAAGAATCAAATGTCCAGGTTGCGGCGAAAAGATGCCTGAGACCGTGCTCACCGAGGTTAACTGCTGCGACAACTGCGGGACGCCGGCACATCTGTTCTACGCGTGATTATTTTTTTTTACGCGAGCCATGGGGGGATGAAACACCCATAGAGATTCGTCCACGAAGCTGTTATGGGCAAACGCCAGGGAAATGTTTGACCATGGGATATCCTGGAGAACCAGAAGTACCCGGCATCGCTGTCTTTTCCTCTCTTTCTTCATGAACGGCGCGCCTCAATCGCCGGCGGGGCTCAACCTGGCTGCAGCCAGAGGTTGCTCGCTTCGCATCACACCTGCGCGCCCGCTGAGGCGGGCGATGCTCCGCGCTCCGCGCGGGCGCTATCGTTCATGAAACCTGGAAGATAGAAATCGCTCGATATGAGATCTCGCTCTGTACCTGCCCCACCCGTCAGCGTGAACCCGGTTTGAATCCTGCCGGATTCCTGGGATGCAACCCCATGCATCCGGAAATATGAACGGTCGCCACCGAAGGCGACCTGTGAGCACCGCCCTGGCGGGCAGAACTGACGAGCCGGATGGCACATCTGCGCGATATATCCCTGCGGGAGTCCCGGGCATGAGGGGAGTCACTGAAGATAGGCCGTCGCTTCGCTCCGCCGGGGAGCCTCGCCAGGCTCGTTTTCGACCTACGGGCTCACCCCTGCTCATGAAGGATGGAAGACGATGATGCGCTTTGCGCATCCGAAGAGATGAGAGCTTTTTTTAGAAAAGGCCGGAACTGAAGCTCCACCCCCCCGAAAGATGAAAAGGGGGTTGCACGTTCCCGCGAGATGAGCGCCCCGATGGCGCTCTCCACGCAACTCCCCCCCTGATCCGGGCGAGAATGAAGAACCCGATGGGCGTGAAACGTTTCGCAACGTTTCATGGATGGAGACGGCGAAGCAGTCCGTGCCGGCTGCACGAAGAACATTGGAGCATTGAGAAAACCCAGGGGCTTTCTGGACGGGTGATCGACCGCAGCGTTTCGACTGGAAAACAGATTCCGGGAGAGAGTACGGCGCTTCGCTCCTCACCTTCTCGCCGGGCTAAGATGAAGGCTTCCCCTGCGGGGCTGCGGTCACTGCGGTGACGAGCCATCATCAAGCCCGGCTGCGAGGGTCGCTTCGCGCCTGATGCCAGTGCATGAAGAAAGGGAGGCTGACGCCCCGAAGACAGGTGAAGGGCGTCAGCCCAGGAGGAAATTATGGAAAACAATCAGTTCAAATGTAAGATAGATGGACACAAGATGAGCCTAAGAGTGGTAAACGGCGGCTCAGGTAGATGTTATGCGATCCATGGTTATGCTGACTGCAGAACATGTGGGCGGCTTGAAGAGGTATCCACGTAGCAAGGTTGTTTCTTTTTTTTATTACGCCTGCTCACCCTCGCTTCGCTCGACATCGCAGACTGCCAGTGTGCTTGAAGTTGCCACGAATGGCCGTGGTCACTGCGCGCCTCGCCCTCGCTTCGCTCGACCTCGGCGATGGCTGCATTTGCCTCTATCGCACAAACGTCCGGGCGCAGCAACTTCTCGGAGTGCATTGATAAAGGTCTGCCCTTACGGGTGCTCCCTTCGGTCGCATCGCCTGCGGGCGACAGAGCATTATCATGCCCTCCTGCGATGTCCGCGCTGCTCCAGGGATGCTGACGCCCCGCAAGGCGGGTGAAGGGCGTCAGCCCGGGAGGATTTTATGAATGAAAGTATGAATCAAGAACCTGTAATGGATAAGGTTGTGATGGATTTAGTAAATGCACCGAAGACCTGCCCGATCTGCGGAAGGGTGGAAGAAATCATTGATGAAGGTTGCTATGTTGCTTGCTGGAAATCCGAGATACTCCCGTACAAGTGACATCTTTTATCCTTTTCTTTTTTTATACGCCGCCTCAGCGCTCGTTCCTCGCACATCGGTGGCTGCTGGCTGTCCATGCGCTGTTTTTACTATGGTGCGCCTCGCCCGCCCTCCGGGCGGCCTCGGAAAAGCTGCTGCCAGCAAGGAAGTGAGGAGTCACAGTCTTTTTTTCATATTGCATGCACTCATCATTCCCTGGATATCGCGGGTTTTCTCGTGCTGGAAAGATATATCCACTGCGGGATATGGAATCAGATCCCGCATCATTATAGCATGTTATCTTCAAATAATACTCATGACTGGCGCTGCCCTTCGGGCAGACGGCATAGCATGACCCATCGCTTCGCTCTGCATGGGCTTCTATTTCGCTGCAAAGAGGTAGGCAATGCGGATCTCAGCTATAGTGTATTAGAAATGGTTTAAAATGATTCGACCATTGATAATGAATTTCTCTTGAATACGGTTCGTGCGTCCATTGTATTGACACCAATCAATATGTGTTCATGCCGGGTACAAAATGACCTCTGGAATCCCACAGATACGATGACGTTCTTTTTGGAGATTCATTCTCATAGGAAACGATATCTTCTTGGGTGAGCGCTTGCCCTTCCATGGCAGTGTGCGCCGCACTTCGTGCGGACGGCGCTCGCGATGCTTCGCGCCTGCGCGCCGCCTGCGGCGGCGGGTGTATCACGTTGAGTAAAAAAGGATTTATTTCAAGGCTAAAAATTGGGCGCGAAGGCTTATGCCGTCTCAACCATGCTGGACTATATCGAATGGATTCAGCGGTTTGTTTACATGATACCAATTGAAGAAATGATAATGAATAGTATGGCATCCGCCCATGCACATGGCTCATATCGCGCGGGACGCCAAGATGGAGCAACTAAAATCTGATGAGTTCCCAACGTTAGCTTTGATTCGCCTTAAAATTCGAGTTCGTCTATTGGGATATCGATTTCTCCTTTCAGTGAAGCGGTTTCTGAGCCGCAGCTTAATCCGAGGACTCACGACCTATAGCCGGACAATCCCTGATCTGAAGTTGATTGATAGTCTCACAATAGGGAAAATATTGCGATGAACCAATTGTCAGGATTGGAAAATATGCCCAACATACGAAATAATGATGGCATTGTCCTTACGATCCGATTAAAGTACCTTTATATGCAATCTTTATTGAAAGCTACTGCAGGCATGTGAATAAATAAGCAGGATGAGAAGAGTTAAAATGTACTCTCTGCTATTTCCATCTTCATTACTGACCCTGTGAAGGAGGGGAGATTATCGAGGCTCATCTAAATTTGGAGATGACTGCTTGACTGCTACGAGAAAGCAATGCAAAGATCACAACTTAGTTTTCACATTGTTTGCAGTCAGTCTCCCTGGAATATCGCGGGTTTTCTCAAGCGGAAAAAATTAATTCACTCCATGTTCTTTAGATTCATCCCTCTCGATTTATGTTGGCCATCTGCATCCTTTCATTATGACGAGCGCTGCACTATGTGAGTACGGTTGCATCTGGAATGAGTGCCAGATGTCAACGGAACTGTTCGCCTATAGGCTCAGGTGCATGGTCTTCATGTTGGATTTCATATCCATTCGAGAGGTAATTCTTCTAGACTATGGCAAGCCTTTTTTTCTCCTGGTTCTAATGTGAGACCTCTCGAATTGCTGCCAATTGGCTTCAGATAAAAGAAATTATGTGATATGCCTCTATTCTCTGGATGCTATCGGATGCATTCATAGCGTGCTGATTGTACTGTTGACTTTTGAATGCTAGACGGATTTATCTGAATGATGACCGGGTTTCTATTGAAGATTATTCTATGTTGGATAGGCTGTGACTGGCAGTCTGTGTGGGATTGTGGATAAGTGCGGGTTGATGATGTGTATGAAAACGATTCGAGTTCGGGTTGGTTTCGGGTTAGTTCCAGGCTAATTTCGATTTATCTCATGGTATTTTTATAAAATTCAACATTTCAATATACGAGAAGCAATAAAAATCCGCAGCTCATTAGCGGCTGAATCTTTATTTGAGCAAGGATAATCCTGATATAGAGATTACGACATAAATACCTTTATCAGATTTGAGCCTGAAAATTTTTAAAATCAACTATGGGAGGTACGAATTATGGAAAAAAAAGAAATTAAGGAACAGCTTGAATATGCAAAAGAAAGCATGGGTTTCACTCCTGAAATAATGCAGTTAATAGGCGGGGAGGCACCTGAGTGGTTCAAGCTCTACAAGGCAAGCGATAAAGCAATGTGGACAGATACTGCCTTACCTGCAAAGATAAAAGTGTTAATGGGACTTGCAGTCGTTGCAGGGAGGTTGTGCCCTGACTGCGTGGAGATGCAAATGAAAAGCGCGCTGAATCATGGAGCCACCAAAGAAGAAATACTGGATACGCTTGGAGTGGTATTTGTTACTGCAGGGGCGCCCGGGGTAAATGTTTGCAAGGGTGCGATGAAAAAGCTGTTGAAATAAAGCAATAGGGGTGATTTGGTGTTAGAGAAAATATCCAGAGAGAATAAACTTAACGAAGTAATTACAAAATACCCTGCTACAAGGGAAGTGTTTATCAAACATGGTATGCCGAAATATGCAGGGAGGTTACCTTCCGAGAACCTGGAGTTCTTTTGCAGGATGCACAGGGTAAATATCGAGCAACTGATGGATGAACTGAATAAAGCTGCCGGGCTATCATAGAACTGATCTCAGGAAAATAGATAATGGAAATACCATTAAAGTTCGCATGGGCAAGCCTCATTTATCTCGTTATCGGAAGCACTATGGGAGTTATCATGCTCCTGACATCAGAATCCATAAAGCCATCTCATGCCCATGTCCTTCTGATTGGTTTTGTGGCCATGATGATATTTGGTGTGGGATATCACTTGCTGCCGGTGTTTGCGGGCACTGACCTGCACAGTTTGCGATTGGCAGAAATTCAATTCTGGTTGCAGAATATCGGTCTGGTGGGGCTTGCCTTCACGATGCCATACAGGTATGGCAGTACAAATTACATGACAGGGACAGTTATATTTGGAATAATATCCCTTCTTGGCATCTATCTCTTCGCTTACAATATCGCTCGTTCACTCATTACGCCAAAAGAAATTAAGAAAACTTGATTTTTTGATTTTTTTTACTTACATGGACAGGGCATAGCTTAGAGCCTCTTCTTGCATCATTTAAAAATAGGAATCATCCTATTGATTATGATTCAAAGGTAATGGAAGAACTGATGGTGGCAAAACGACACAAAATGCATTTTGGAGAGCAAAAGCTTTGCAGATCATCTTCCTAAACCCTGTTCACCGGCGTAGGTCTCCGATTATTATTAAGACTGAAAAACCATATGATTTCGGACAGCGCCATGCCTATCGAAAAGATAAATATAAGAATGACTATATTATCCATATCATGGTGAAGGTCGTCAATAAGTATGGAGACATAAAGGCGGGCAAACAGGGAAATACAGTATATCAGATGAATAATGGGGTGCAGGTGCGAAGAATAAAGGAGTCTACTCATAAAAATGACAAAGTAAAACAGATTCTGGTTCAATCGAAATTCAAAGAAGGCATAGATTTCGCCAATTCATTGACTCCTGCGGAAGTCGAGACGATAAAATCATATCTCAGTATCTTAAAAGCTCCCATGACCTGGCATAATTACGCGCGTTCAATCAGCATGCAGGTACCAACTTTTGAAAAACCAGAAAACAATTTGATCAATGTTCAGCATCCTGCACTCAAGGAAATAAGATGTTATTCCTCGGACAGTATTTTACTGGAGACTTTCGCAAACCTGACAGATCTGGCTGCAGGAAGGATAGTAGCAAGACATCCAATTAAAATAGATGATAAGGCATATCTTAGAATCACTGCAGCCGATAATAAAATATATACCCTTCATATGCCAACCACAGAATTTGCCCTGGATACCAGTTATCTTGACATTGCAATTTTAGAATAAGGTAATAAGAATGGGAATTACACACAGATCGAAAAAAGCAAGTAAAACAAAATTGGCAGCGGCAGAATGGAATGAGGAGCATGAGATAACACCGGTGCCAATAACCCTTATTTTGAGCGATCACGATAAAGCAGCGCATGATTCTCTGGGAATTGATGCAGCAACACTTGGATCTCATCCATCCTCAGATTTCGCCGCAAGCGATGTTGTCACAGTGCATGAATCAACTTTTGATCATAGTCTCCTGCATAGCAATTCGATTGATCCCTCAGCAGAAGAAAAGGCTGCACTTGCAGGGACTTATGGCGCTCCAGGAATAGCGAATAAGTTCGTGACCGACAGCGATCCCAGAAATTTCGATCCAAGAATCCCCACAAGCCATACCCATACTCAATCTGAAATCACAGGTCTTGTTTCGGATCTGGAAAATAAAGCGAATCTATATGATGGAAAAGTACCTGCGTCTCAACTTGGCGGCCCAGGTGCGGACAGCACAAGGTTTCTGAGAGGCGATAGTACCTGGGCAATCCCCCCATTGGGAAATAATTTCGTCCAGGTCGTGGTGGATTTTGGATTTGTATCTGGTAATGAAGACATCAATGCAATTGCAACTGTGCCCGCACCCTGGATCAGGGCTGACAGCAGATTAATATGTACACCGTCAGGTATTGCAACGGTACATCATGACCCGGAAGATTATGCGGTTGAGGGAATAACGGCATACCCCGCAAACATTATTCCAGGAGTAAGTTTCGATATCATAGTAACAGCAAAGAATGGAACTTTTGGAACGTATATTATTAACGTAATAGGTTGAAGGAGATTTGAAAATGAGCATAATATTGAAAAGCGGTTCTTCAGGGAACCTGGCAGATGTAACTGCAAATAAGGCGCTGGTCGTGGAAGAATATGATCCAGAAACATTCTATGGATGTTATAATTACCACAGCGGAAACCTGACTGTTCAGGCGTCAGCTCATTCCGTAAATACGGGAGGTTTTTTCTGGATAGTTAATAAGCCAGGAAGCGGCAAAAAGATAAGATTGGAACGTATCAGAGTTGCGACACAAATAACATCCGCACTTTCTGTATCCACTGTTCCGCGACTTGCAATATCCCTTATGACGTTTACAGGTACTCCTTCAGGAACACCTGGAACAGCCGCCAAATTTGATAGCAATTATCCAGCGCAAGCTTTCGATATAAGAACAACTATTGCAGGGCTCACCTGCACTTATGGGCAGGTTCTCTGGGCGGCCCTTCCAGTGACGTCGCTGGGTAGCGCGGGTTTGGCTACTGCAACCCCTAGCGAAGCATTCTGGATTCCGAGGGAAGATAATTATGAGGTAGTTATACGTGAAGGTGAAGGTGTTGTATTCTGGCAGCCAGACGCAGGATCGAACTCGGATACACGAAAAGTGGTTTCTGAAATCATGTGGGAAGAATACAATGGATAATTCTGAATTCACAGGAACCTGGTATATTTTTGAAATGGAACAGTGGGATGAGGATTATTTCAACATGGAAGTTCAGGCTTATATTGAGATAGAGCCAGACAACAGCGGATGTTTTCAATTCGGATTAGTGAATGGCGAGATAGACGGCAGAGTTGTTGATTATCCCGAAGGGAAAAGGTTTGAATTCACCTGGGAAGGAAATGATGAATGCGATCCTGCTTCTGGGAGCGGCTGGTTAAGAATGAAAGAAAAAGATTTACTGGAAGGCGAGTTTAGAATTCATAAAGGGGACAGTTCCATCTTTCTGGCAAGAAGGATAAAATAGTGAAAAACCATTTCTATTGTTCGGGATAATTCTGCTTTTCTCTCTTCTTTTTAAGATCGTCCAATCTCTCATTAACGACATCTATTTCAGTATTGCATCTGGCAAGCCCCAGCCGATATTTTTCCTCAGCCTTATCATAGTCCCCGGGAATCCTGTCAGGTTTCATGTAACGATACATATCTCCCCAGCCGATATAGCCCCAAACATTGTCTGGAAACCTGGTTATCAATCCCTGGAATAAGTTATCCGCAGTTTCTATATCTCCCAGAGCAGCGTATGATTCTGCTTCTGCTCTGAGCATGTTATGTATTATCGACTCATCTGAACTTGGAAATATCCGACAGAAATCATGGCAATATTTTATTCTCAATGCGTAAAAAGAACCGTATTCAGATCCTGCGTTGCCTGATTCCATTTCAAAATCCTGACACCAGTTAAAGATACTCTGTGTTAGATGAAGGATGAATTCATCCGCTTCCCGAACCGAAGTTATGTCCGAAGGAACAATGGAAATTATCATATTCCACGCTTTTTCCCACTTTTCCATTCCATTCCTGTAATTGTTTTTTCCAATATCTTCATAACCTTCCTGCATTAAGTCATCAATCATTTCGATATTGCATCTTTCTGGAATTATCCGGTTCCATAATTCTACTATTGCCAGCCAGATGAAATCTTCGTCCTGAGGCTGAGCATGATAATTCTGGGTATAATAGAGATCTTCTGATAACTGGATTGCAGAAACATAATTTTGAGCCTGTTTTTTGAATTGTTCTATATCAAAATCAATATGCATGGAATTTAATTTTTCAATTATTTCTGAAGTCCTCATCTTTCTGACTTTATTAAGATTCCAGCCCTGTAAAATGAAATCTTTGAAACTTATATCCCTGCGATCGAAGTGTTTTTCAGCCTCTTTGCTCATATTTTCCAATTGCTTGGGATCATCGTGCAATCTCTGTTCAAATCTCATCATCGCCAAACGACTGATGACCGGTCCTTCAGATTTTGAAATGGTTTTATTTATGGCAACACTTTTGCTAACCAAACAGCATTTTTTATATTTTTTACCAGAACCGCAGGGACATGGATCGTTTCTACCGATTTTCTTTGACATTTTGTTAGCCTTTCTGTTTCTTGTCAATATAATGTTTCGTTTTTCCTCTCAGGATTAATACTAAAATTTTTTATGTTGTTGAATGGGATTCCTAAATCACCCTCTGGAGAATGTATAAGTCAAATAAGTATAATATTCCAGACCGTATGGTAAAGATAAAAAATAAGCACGGAGATTTCAAGAAAGGCAGGCAGGGTAGAGGTGTTTATCAGGGTTTTTACGGGGAGCAAATAAGAAGGAAGCATGATGGTGTAAAGAAGAACAAAACCCCGAAACAGTTAGAAGTCCAGAAGCGGTTCAGGGAAGGTCTCGCATTTGCAGAATCACTATCAGAAGTTGAAAAGCTGACCATAATCAATTACATAGAAACGCGAGGTCTCAAACTCACCTGGCACAACTATGCCAAGCTTATCAGCATGGCTCCGGTAAAGGTTGATCGCAGCAATTTGCAGATACCGGGGGTTGTGACATTCCCCTCTGCATTACAGGCATGGAGGTACAGGAATACAATCAACCTTACAGAGATAACAGGGATATCCAAAACCAGCTTCCCTGTATTAGTGGAGATCCAGGGAAACGATCCTTCTTGCGCGAATTACGTGGACTTTTCCCTGGTAAAATCGGGTGGAGACGATATCAGGTTCACAAGAAGTGATGGCGAGACACTGCTAACATACTGGATTGAATCCTGGGATGCCGCAGGGAAGGTTGCGCACATATGGGTAAAGATGGATAGCTTATCCGCACTGGAGACCGTTCCCATATTCCTGTATTATCATAACGGGATGGCCCCAAGGGCGAGTGATTTAGCAGGTGCGCTTTATGGCATGGAAAGTTGAAATATTATAAGAAAGTTCATCTTTTCACTTTTCTGCGACCTTTTTTCTTTTCCTTTATCGACTCAACATCTTTTGGCTTTTCAATTAAATCCTCAAAATCGTCTTCAGGTTCAGCCTCTTCTTTTGTTGAGCGCAGGCTATTGAGCTTTTCTTTTAACCATTTATCTCCTGCTTCAGACCACTTATGAATGAAAATCTCCATCTTGCGTGAGAATTCTTCTTTCATTTTATTCGCTTGCTCGTCATTGAGCAATCCTGATCTCACTTTTCCATTTATCTCTGCATTGAAAGCTGTAATTCTTCTCGTTGTATAATCTTTGTATGCACGGTCTTCAGATTCTTTGTGCATCTTAGAAATTTCTTCTTGAGTTATTTCAATGATAGGAACTTCTGAGACAGCTGGAGGAGTAGGAGCTTGTTGTTCAGGTACTTCTTTTTCGGAAACTTCTTTTTCTTCGTATATGATATGAAGAGAATCAAGCAGAGCTTTTACATCATCCAACAATTGCTGATTTCCTTTGAAAAGTAAAGCATTTGTGTACCCTTTTTCATCGGTGAAACGTTTTACCACAGCGGACTGATCTTTGTCGTTTTCGTTGTACCATTCTCCTGTCGTATAAACGAACTTGTTGAGCTTGTATTTGGTTTTTATTATCCGTTTGATTCTTGTTTTGTTATTCTCGTAATCAGATTGTTGAGGGAAGCTGATGATAACTGGATGCTTTTGAGGAGATATCGTAACTTCAGCAGTCATCTATCGCTCCGCAACTGACAGGACTCCCTATAACAAAGAGAAAGATACGAATCCAATAAAATCATAATGCAAATCAAATAACCTTAAGGATTTCAGGTCAATAATAACATATGCGATAACCGATATGTCTCACGGCAAAAAATAAGCTGCTGCCGCTACCAGTGCGCCTATACCCACCGAATATATAATGATCTGCAATGCTTTCCTGCGGTCCATTGCGCGAAACTCTGCCTGCCCGACAATCTCGGTCTTTCCTGCTTCGAGACTAAAATTAAATACGCCATGCATGCCGAAATAGGCGCAAAAACGCATGCGAGCCTGAAGGAAACCAACCGCTGCCATCATTGCTGGAATAAAGATGACAAGCCGCCATGGCCGCGGCGCGCCAAGATATACCAGAAAACCATAGAGAAAAATTGTGACGATTAGCCCGAACCAGCCTCCCTGAATTCTTCTGTTGACCTCGCCTTTCCCGATATTACATGCTCCAGGAATGTACTGGTTTTTTGTTTGCATACTTCTTTTACCTCTGGTCTTTTTGGCGGCTGCTTTTACTTTCAAAGCAAAGCAATCATCCGATCTGGAAGCTTCTCATGGAGATCGAAGCGTTCTGAAATCCTTCATAAATGAATGTCAGCGGTTCATTCCTGCCCTGTAAAGCGATCGAATATATCATCGGCAAATAATGGTCAAGTGTAGGCGCCGCCAGATATGCTTCTTTTCCCATATCTGGATAATTGATCAACTCTTTATGATTCCGGCTGATAAGATTCGATTTTATTTTTTCATCGATTTTTACCGCCCAATCATACGTTTTTGCATCAATATCATGAAAATCGATTAGCCCGAGGTTATGAACAATATTCCCGCTGCCTATGATCAAAATCCCTTTTTCCCTTAATCCTGCAAGCTCGGATGCCAGACCATAATGATACTGTACCGGTTTCGGATGCCAGTCATTAAAAGAATAATCCAGGCTCATTTCAAACACAGGGATATCAGCTTTCGGGTAAATATGTTTCAGGATGGCCCATGAAGCATGATCCAGTCCCCAATTATAGTCAAAATTTACTTTCGCCTTATGTACAGATTCTTTCACCAATCTGGCGGATTGCGGTGAGCCAGAGCATGGATATTTTATTTCATATAGCTCTTCAGGGAACCCATAAAAATCATAAATCGTCTCCGGTCTTTCCGTACATGTAACAAAGGTTCCTTTTGTTAGCCAGTGCGCCGAGATCACCATAATAGCTTCTGGTTTCGGCAGGGACTTTCCCAGTTTTGCAAGACTCCTTGTAAAGTCATTATCCAGAATGATATTGATGGGCGAACCATGACCAATAAAGAGAATAGGCATTTTCTCGGATTCTCTCAAATCTTGTTTTATGCTGCCCGCCATATGACTCACACTCTTTTAATTATTCAGGATTTCGGCGAGTTTATCAAAGGATTCGTTCCAGCCCTGCTCGGCCCCTTCCTGATCAGCGCCGTGCGGGATGCCGGTATGCCGAAGGATGAGTTTTGTCTTACCTCCAGACTCCTCGAACGTGACGGTCACCAGCATTTCAAGAGGGAAGTCCGGGCTCATCCCGTAGTACGTAGCAGGGACCACGTTTCCTTCCTCATCCGAAAAGCTGTCCGTACAGACGATCCGCTCCATCGGAACGATTACACGATAAACACCGGTGCTCCAGTAATCTTTTCCTTCCGGTGATCGCATACAGTAAAGAAATACGCCGCCCACGCGCAAATCTATCTTGCAGAAAGGAGCCGTGAAACCTTTAGGCCCCCACCAGCGCTTCACGCGTTCAGGCTCAGTCCATGATTTCCACACAAGCTCTCTTGGAGCATCGAAAATACGTGTGATTACAAGTTCCCTCTCCTCAGGTTCAGCCGCATGCTTATTTCTCATAATATCTCTTTCCTCCTCTCTTCTGGTTGATATTAAAGTAAAAACGCTCCCTGAACTAAAGGTTTTCCCTGACATGGAATAATAAGATTCCCATGAAAAATAGCCATCATTTGCGAAAAATATATAATGGTATCTTTACGTATTATAACATGCACGCATAATAAGATAAATGGAGGTTTTCTCAATGGCAGCCACTCCAGTGATCAAATTCGTAACAAGAACCGATCAAGCAAGTCCCGGAACGAACAAGAAGTTCACCGATATCGGCAATTCGGAAGTCAACATAGTCACGCCATTGAACTTCGGTTCACTCAATATAGACGCAGACACGTGGTCTGCTGTAAAGGTCGTGTGGGGGCAGCTTACCGATCTGAGCGGGAATGCAAGGGTCAACGCAATGAAGTTCTATGTGGATGGCAGCTTCAACAACCAGACCGGCATTCAGCATTATGATAAAATAACCAAGGACTGGGAAGCTCCGGGAAGCGCAGGCACAAGACAGACCGGGAATGCATCGTCTGGTAAAACATATACCGATGCCAAAGCTCTCCTGAAAGATGACGGGATTGCATCAGAACTAACTGCGATAGATCAATTCACGCAATTCATCTTCTGCCAGCTTTTCGTTCAGGCGGGCACCCCGGTTGGGGCTCATGTGACAGGTGAAGGAAAAGGCAGAGCGAAAATGGCATTCAATTACAGCTGAGGCAATTTAAGATGTTTGAAGCTTATTTAAAAATAACTGAAAAAGACATGGCGTGGAGCGAGCTTAAAGCTCTTTGTGAAGACAAGAAATTAAGGATACTCTCCCTTGCATTGATAGACTCTGAAGGCAGGATGGTGTCAGACTCATCCATTGCTATCCCGCCAGATGCACAATGTGCTCTTCATTTTAAGACCGCAGAGACAGATATGGCTTCAGGGGCAACAGAATTGGTTTCGGAGTCGGTGGGATACATAGATGCAGAATCAAGAGAGATAACAAAAAAGTGGGACTGTAAATCAAATGCTACAACACCAAAGGTGCTGATGTCACCAGAGAATCTTGTTCATGGGATTAAATCCGGAGGCATATAATGGAGACACAGATCCGTAAAGGAACTTTAGAGCGAGGTATTTTCCTAGAATCGAAACCAGAAATCAAAACAGAAAAGACAAATGATGAGATCAAGAATTTGGAGAAAAAATAAACATGGCATTTTATAATGGATCTACAACCCTGCCTGGCCTGCTGAATATGATGGCTGATAAATTAATAGCATCAGATTCAAAATTCTCAAACCCATATAACAGTGCCTCAAGGTATACTGGAGACGCCAACGATATTGACTATGGAGTAACAGCTTACCAAAGGAGAGTAATCAAGTGGGAAGATCCTGCGAAATCCGGTCAGGAGAAAACGATGTACACAGTATTCCAACTTCCTTACTGGAGCACAGGAAATTATTCGATGTTTCAGTTCAGGGGGGATGTAGCGTGGTATATGTTTGGTATAGAAGTTATAGTATCGAACACATGGGATTTTAACACCCATCTTCCGAGCGGAGAAGTACAGCGAACACTGATCTTCATGGCTTCATACTCTGGAGGGATGACTTCCTTGCAGGGAACTCAGCTTATGTCAACTAATTTAGCATACTGGATGTGGGTAGATGATGACGCACTATCCCCGGATAAAGGCAATGGACTTGTTGTGATGTTTAAACCCGATGCAGTCACATGGGGTTATCCACACACATCCTGTTTCAACATGGAGAAACTGAAAACAAAAGACTTTTCGGATGGTTATTCTCTATGGCACTTTGAATCATTCTGGAACGCTACGCCATATGTGGGTGGCAATCAGAATGCTCTTACCAAGAAATGGGCATGGGTATTGCATCCATGGGCTATGCCAGCAACTGATGATACGCTCGGAGATGCTAATGACTTCCATTATATTTCCCAGACCTGGTGGGGGCAACGTGGAGCGGGAACCAATGCCTTTTCGATAGAAGGCATAAAGGGAGTTGACTTCCCGGTATGGGCTGCATTGAGTCAGGGCGGCAGCCCGCCGAATGTGTATTTCATAAAAGGAATAATACATGCCGAGCCGCGATATAATAACAAACCAATCGGAACAATACATCACTGCTTCCCGTGGAGAGAAGGCAAGGGCATAATAGATCAGGATATTATTTCCGAACCGAGTCCTTCGACCACAAAATATGTTTGTCTCGCAAAAGAAAGCCCCTATAGTTCAGTTAAACTTCCAATGGCAATAAAGTATGCCTTTTAAGGAACATGTTTATGAAATCAAGAATAGAATCCAAAAACCAAATACGGAAGGGTGATTAAACATGGCATTTTATAACGGTTCTACAACGATACCGGCATTATTGAATATGATGGCTGACAAATTAATAGCATCAGATTCAAAATTCTCCAATCCATACAGCGGCCTGACAAGATATACCGGAGATGGGACTGATGTTGACTATGGAATAACCGCTTATCAAAGAAGATTAATTAAGTGGGAAGATCCTGCGAAATCCGGTCAGGAGAAGACAATGTATGTGGCGTTCCAGATTCCGTTTTATGATATTAATCAGGCAATGTTCACGATGAGGAGTGATAGCGCTCAATATGCATTCGGGATAGAAGTTATTGTATCGAGCGCATGGGATTTTAACACCCACCTGCCGAGTGGAGATGTGCAAAGAACTTTTCTCATTGCGTGTATGTTGAACAGCGGAATGAGTGCGGCAAACAGGGCTGCACTGATGGCTATGAATTTAGCATACTGGATGTGGGTGGACGATGACGCACTTTCCCCGGATAAAGGCAATGGACTGGTCGTCATGACTAAACCGGATACACCACCATGGGGTTACGGGATATCGAATTGTTTCAACATGGAAAAGATGGTGTCAAAAGAGTATTTGGACGCATATTCTCTATGGCACTTCGAGACTTTCCAGAATTACTTCCCCTGGTCAGCTGGTAATCAGAACGCTTTAACCAAGAAATGGTCACATGTATTACACCCATGGTCTCAGAATGCAACCGTTGATGCCACAGGAGACACCAACGACTATTTTTACATCACACAGACCTGGTGCGGGGAAGTGTCAAACGGGCTCAATTCATTCACTCCTCTTGGCATAAAAGGTGTTGATTTTCCAGTATGGGCTGCATTGAGTCAGGGTGGCAGCCCGCCAAACGTGTATTTCATGAAAGGAATAGTGCATAGTGAGGCGCAATATAATAACAAACCATTGAGTATTATACAGCATTGCTTTCCGTGGAGGGAAGGTTCCGGAATAATCGATCAGGATGTAATATCTGAACCAGGTCCTTCAACTACGAAATATGTGTGCCTGGCAAAAGAAAGCTCACATTCTTCAACAAAACTCCCGATAGCGATCAAATATGCGTATTGATGCCATCATTTTTCTTCCTTTCACCATAAATGGCAGACCTACCATCGTCTGAATTAAAGCTATCGAAAAGCGCGCAGTCTGGAATCTTTTTTGGAGGCAAGGGTGATTATGGATCCAATGAAATTACACCAAGTATCATAGCAATAAGCCCATCCAGCTCTGTTCAAAGCAACCCTGTCCTGATATTGAGGACTGCAACACAAACCGGCCTTCTTTTCGGCACTGAAGAAAGAAATGCCGTAATCATAAAACTTTTAAAAACACTGATAAGTCTATCGTCATCGGTTTCACCGCATCCAGTATACAACATATCTCGAGCGACACTAACCGCCAATAGTATAATGGTAGGCAGTGGGCATACATGGCTCAGCACCATACTTTTGAAAGCCGTTAGAACCAATAGCCTTCTCAGTGGATCTCAGAGACAAACACGGAAACTGTTCAGCCTGGAAACAACTGTGCCATTTATAGATGACCCGGGTAGAAGGGGATTACCAATAAACACGATTCCAAAAAGTATCGCTTTATTGGAGATATCAAAACTACAAAAAGACATACCATCGATAATGCCAGGGACTATATGGGGCGCAAATGTTCTGGGATTATCAAGAACACAAATTACCTCAGTATCAATAATCCTTCCGGCAGCATCTATGAATTTAGTTCTTTTAGAAATGTCAGGAAGTGGGTCCCTTGACCATGATTATATAAGTGGTTCTGAAATTATTGACAATAAACTGAATATCCAAAAAGCATCGATATCATCGAATTTACCGAAAAGCACAGAACAAAAATTCGATGAAATCATTGAAATAGGAACATGCGTAAAAGCTGATGAATCGATTACATTAACCGTAATGACATCCAGAGGATTCAAGAAGCTGGACTTGCTGAACCTGGGTCCGCCGGAGAGTAGCTGTATAACAGGATACCCTAAACCAGTTAAAGAATTCGAGTTAAGCAGTACAGGCACACCAGCGAGGGGATTTATACCGGCGGATTTAGGAAATGTAATAGGGTTTGAATTAGTTAGCAGCAACGTACTTTCAAGCGATTTCGTTAAGGGAGATTCAAAACTAGGAGTAAACCAATCTCTGTTCAGATCACCAGGGGTTACTGCGCACTTCTTTACATCAGATAAGTCTGGACTAACCATTAATTTATCCAGCGCAACAATCACAGATAAACTCGAATACAGGAATGCAGGTAACATTCTGGTAGATCTTCTGCTTTCAAAACAGAGTGTACTAGAAAGCAGCATAGTATCTCCTGTGGAGTTGCCGTTCCCTTTGTTGAGGAGCGTGCAGTCTGGCAGTTTATTCGGAAGCGGGAAACAGTACGGTCTTAGAGAGCTTTTACATATTACAGTTATCCTGTTGGGTTCGGGCAGATTCGATCTCAGGGTAGAGCTGACGCCGTGCAGGTCTTTTGATGAAACGGTCAAGATATTCCCAAGGACATTGTGCGATGAGATTATTATCCTGACAGCAACTCCTACAGTCATTGCTTTTGACAGACAATTGTATCTGTGGAAAACCACTGACCAGCCTGCTTTGACCTGGTCAACAGTAGAGTCTCCTGACATCAGTTTTACAAAAGGGGATATTGCGATAGCGCATCCTGCAATCACAAAGATCGAGTTTTATGATCCAAGCGATGCTTTACTTGATACTATCATAAATTTAACCGATCTCACAGCGAAAAAGATAGTCACAAGAAAATCAAAAACCTTTGATATAAAAAAGACTCTGGCTTATGTAAAAGTGACCACAGGAGACGGGAGGGTTCACACAGTCAAGATTTGAATTCGGAGCAACACAATGCTATCACAAATCGTATATCCATCAACGACAGATGCACTGGAGAAAGTCAATGATTACAGACAGAACTTCATGAACCTGTCTCACATCACATCAACAATAGAGAAGATCGTGATAGAACACCCGGCAGTAAAGAAAATAAAGTTCTATGACACGGATAGCGTGATGATAGGTTCTGAATCAGGCCTGACAAACCTTCAGAAAGGCAAAATAGTTACAAGAAGCATGAGTATTCTGAATGTCAACCGGACTCTTAAATACATCCTGGTAACAACGGCAGATAACAAGGTCCATACAATCTATGTCTGAGTACGTATATCCCACAACATCTGATGCAAGTGCAAAGGCTGAGGATTATAGGCTGAATCACATGAACCTCTCGTTGTCACGCAGGACATGGTTTCACAATTACCCCTTCAACAAGGACCTCAAAATCGTAATAACGTGGGGAAAAGACAACTACTTCTTTGCATATGCGAGATGGGAAGGCTCGGTTTTCTTCTCAGACGTTGATGATTTCGGCTGGGGAACAGGTCAAATAAAGCCTTACAAAGCCTGGATCTTTCTTTACCACCCTGACACTCCGCTGTGGGAGACAATCTACGACGCTGACAGCCCTATTTGGACAGAAGCAGAGTTCAAATCGCGCAGAGCGACAATTAAGGCAATGCCATAGCTCCAAATAGAAATCGGACAAAATCTTCTTTCTGTGACCCCTATTTAAAAACCTCTGGAAAAAGTATTTTTAAATAGCAATAATATTTTCCATATGCGATAAATATATATAGGAAAAAATTATATGTATGATAATGCGTGCATTTTAAAATGCGTATAGAAAAGCCCTAAAGTGCATGTACCAAAGGTCGGAGGAAATCAAGGAACATGGTAAAAGTAACCAACATATTCGGTGACGAGTATTCCGGTGCTGTGGGTCAGGCCGGCGTATTCGCGAAATGGAAGGGTATCCAGTACAGGCGCAAATGGGCCAAACCCTCGAACCCCAACACAAGCAAGCAGCAAGCAGTAAGGACAAACTTCACAAATGCCGTGAACGAATGGCATAACCTGAACAACATGCAGCAGAACGCGTTCAATAACCTGGCAGCTGGAAAAGGCGAATCAGGGTTCAACCTGCTCGTACAGAGATGGCAGAAGAACACTGACACCACAAGGACAGTCAGACCATCATACGGCATGAAGATCGTTGGCAGTGCACTCACCTATCAGGCAGCCGAAGCAGTTGGCGCGGTGGCAGAGAAGACACTCACTCTCGGTGCAGGTAAGATCATCAGCATCGATGACGCAACACCAAGCGCAACGGTGGCCGGTGCAATAGTAGATGACACCGTAGCAACCGGAGCCAAGGCGTTCGTTGACCTTGAGATGGGACAGGTAAGGATCGTTACCGGTGCAACCAACAAATACTGGGTCAGCTACAAGTACGGCGGCAACCAGATCGACCATGAGGATATCGGCAGCGGCACAGCCACAAAGAAACTGGCACACTTCCCGGTAGACTATGGCACAGTAGTCATCCAGGACAGCGCAACACTGCCAACTGACTACACAACTGGAGCAGTCCAGGCGGGAGAAGTCGATATCGTCGCTGGCAAGCTGAAATCCACAAGCGGCAACTTCGCTGCAACAAGCACAGTGAAGTACACAACCGTAACCTACCTTGTAGATGCAAAGGTCGAGGTCCAGAAAGCCAACTCTTCATTCGTGGCCTTCCGTGGATACACAGACAGCAAGGGCAGGGTCAAGCTCGGATTGACTGCACAGGATGAGAACTACGATGTCGATGTAACCAAGACTGGTTATCAGGCGAAATCAACAGTAGCTCAGGCAGCTTCAGCTGCATCCAAGAACGAGTCAATAATCTTGACCGCATAAGCACACAAGGGTACTGGCCTTCGGGGTTGAAGGTTAAACCCCACTTTTTTCCAAGGAGGGAATTATGTTTGACAACAGTTTAATAACCGGTGGAATAGGCTTCGTAATAGGAGCAGTCGGCTCAGCAGTAGCCATGTTCAAATACCTGGCAAGCAGGCTTTCACCGGAAGAGATACAATCCGTGAGGATACGGCTGACAAACGCCATAGAAACTTACAGGAAAGCAAAAGGGGATGGCGTTCTGACAGCTGATGAGCAACTGAAACTCGCAGAAGACGCGTTAGCGGTGGTTCAAGAAACACTGAAGGCACTGGAATCATAGTTATGGAGATCCCTGATACCTTAATGTATGAAATCGGTGTGGGGATTCTCACTTTCATTGGCATAGTGGTAGGGGTACTGCTGAAAGTATTGATAAGCGAACTGAGACAACTGCGAGTGAGCCTGGAAAAAGTAGAAGAGCATCTTGCACAGGCAAAGGAGGAGATTTTTAGAGTAGCAACAGTAGTCGCAACATGCAAAGCGTGTGGATTGAATAATGCAAACGAACTTCTGAAAAGAAGGGACTGATAGGATAGTGTGGAGTGATTTATGATAGCAGTAATGTGGGAAGGCGGTGAGGAAAAGGGATTCGGCTCGCGAGAAGCAGCTGAAAGATTCATAAAGCGTGTCTGTAAGAAGATCGCGCCCAACCTGACCTTCTCGATAAGTGAGACTCATAGCGTTTAACAACCCCGATGGCAAGAAAGAGAGCGTGTGCAGACAGCAAGAGTTCAAAAGTGCCATTGCACACGACTGTCAGCGGCCATACATATAACAGGCTTCTGGATTTCGGCAAAGGGGCTTTGAACGCTGGTATAGAAAAGATGCTGGATATCGCTGAGAAGAAGCAGTTCATAGTAAAGCTCGAACTTGAGAGGATCGCGAACCACATCCTGGATGAATTAACAAAAGACCGGAGAGATGATATGAAAACATTAGAAGACTTGGAAAAGGAATACTATCTTGCGCAGAGAATAGTATTGGAAAAGACCATAGAAATTACCTTGCATAATCAGGAGATAGACACTGAGAAAGTGCCAATGAAGGATTTCGACAGACTGAGAAGAATCTCGATGCAGATAGACAAGATAAATGAAAAGACCAACGAGGATATCACGAAGATAAAAGAAAGCGCTAATGTTGAGATAAATGGTCTTATCACGCAGCTTGAGACTATCAGCCTGGAAATAAAGGCAAAACAGATGGTCCCGGAAAAGACAGATAACGCGAATATCCCCGACGCCGGAAATAAGGAAGCAATAGCAGCCGATGGCGACAGTCAAACCGGGGACAGGCCGGTTTAAACCGGATACCGGAGCCCCTGATAAGAACTATTCATCTTTTCTTGACTGGTTCTCCAGGAAAGATGATGGTACAACGTCCTGGGTGCGAAGGACGGCTGTAAGACCCATACACATGCGCCCGGGAACCATACCTGAGCTTAAACGGCAGAGGATGCTTCTCGCCAATTGCTCGAAGAAGTGGGCAAATCTCAGTGATGCACAAAAGATCGTCTGGAAAACAATATGTGTTCAGGTGGTCAGACCCAAGCACCGTGGATTAACAGCAACATGGAGCGTGAAGGGGAGACAGGCGTTCATGTCATCGTGCCTGCTTGGGTTTATAAGGTCATGTGACCGCATTGATCAGCCTCCGGATATTCCACCTGATACTTACATAACTATCCTGATGTTCCATTTCAGGTTCCTGGATATAAACCTGAACCCGATAAATAAGCTCAATGTAAAGATAATAAGCAAGACCCTGAAAAGCAAAGATGGAACAGACAAAGTAATGTATGATCAGGTAACAGGCGTCACCGGGTATCCTCCTGATTTCGGTATGGCTGCAAACTTTCAGCCTTTTGATATTCTGGCAAGCAAGATATATGAGAGCCAGAAGAAGACCATCGCCGTTGTAACGGACATGACTGTTGAGCTCATTATATGCTGATTCTATATGAGATGCAGGATTCTAAGTGAAACCAAAGCCTATATAGACTATAGAGACAGGCGTTAAATACACCGACACTCTCCTAAAAAAGGAGGTCGGTTATGGAAAGCAAGACTATTGTTATACTTGGGATATTTATACTGCTTCTTGCAACATCAGCAAGTGGTCATCCCGGGAACACTGACGACAACGGAGGACATTATTGCTGAACAAATTGTGAAAAATGGGGGCTTAAGTACAGGGGTTATGGGAAATTGAGGTTACCTTTATACCTCAAAATTAGAAGGTAGATTCAAATCCATTAACCTTGCTCAATACTTTTCATTGTAAATTATATATGAATTATAATGATTTCAAGGCAAAAAAGTTTGTAATGCTTCCTTCAAAGGGATCAAATGAAGATTAAAAACGTTCTGCATTTCCCTGATATCACAGATATTGTCTTCCTGTAACATGATCAATTGCTGGGTAGTTATAGGAGGTTTGCCCATTGATCTTTCAAAGATATACGCAGCTTGCCACATGAACCATATTGGTATTTCAAAAGCAGGTTTTTTGATGGTCAATACGTCCATAAGCGTAAGAAAAAGCTCTTTATAGGTTATCTGATCAGGCCCTCCAATCTCGAATATTTGATTTCTGATACCTGGTTCCTTTAATGATTTCATGATGCAGTCAATGGTGTTTTCAACATAGATTGGCTGCACTTTGCTTTTTCCATCTATTATAGGTACAACTGGTGCTTCTCGGACGATTTTGGAGAGCATAGTAATGAATTCTCCCCTTTTGCCAATCATTATGGAAGGCCTCCAGGACCGGGCATGGAAAGAACGCAGTGTTTTTGGGAAGATACGTTACATGAGTTACGGTGGCGCACAATCAAAATTTGACGTTTAAGCGTATATCCATTCAATCCTTCCATGAAGGAACTATTCACCTAACGATTGAGACTCCATATCAAGAAATTGATCATTGCCGCAAAAGTGACCCACAGGATATAGGGGATCAACAGAAGCCCTGCTACTTTTGATATTCTCATGAATTTCAGTATCATGACCAGAATAACAATCCAGAGGATAACGATCTCAATGAGTCCGGCAAGAGGAGAACGCAGACCAAAGAAAGCTGCTGACCAGAGAATATTGAGAATGAGCTGGATTGCAAAGACCGAAAGAGCGGCCTTCACCTGGTGATCCTGGAAGCCTTTTTTCCATACAAGAAATAATGAGATCCCCATCATTATAAACAGAGCAGTCCATACCGGGAAAAATACCCAGTTCGGGGGCGCAATGGATGGTTTAATTAAAGTGGCATACCATGTGGAAATCGCCGGCGTCGTGAAAAAAGAACCAAGAGCACCTGCGGTCAGACAGATGACAATACTTGTTATTAATCGTAGAATATCAAACGTCTTCATTGGCTTCATAGATTATCTCACGCTCATCTTCTATCTACCAATCGCTTCGGTCTTCCTTTGATGCGATTGAGTTCGAGGTCTCGAAGAGATGCAAAGTTGAACACAATCTTGAACATTCCTTCTGCATACGCCTCCTCAAGGAAGGGCTTGTACTTAAAAAACGTCCGAAGAAAGTTCTCTTCAACAACTTTTCTATCACACATTTCCCTGTCGAGACATTCAACGCTCACCCTCATAATAGTTTCTCCTTCATCATCGCCGCCATAGAGGAATGCCTCATATTCCCCCGTGAGATATTCCATATTTTCTCGTTGAAATACACCTCGTTCCACGTCCACACGGTTAAAAGGAGTTTCTGCGATCCAGAAGGTCTCAGATTCACGCTGCGGGTTCAATATCTTCATATGCGTTCTCCCGCATCCACATTGTTCCCTTGTGACAACTGCAGTGGTATCCTCGGTATCATAGTTGAGAAGCAATGTCCCGCATTTTTCACCAACGGGCAGAAGCGTAGTCAGGACGATCCTTCCACACTCGCCATCATGTACAAAGTTTTTCAACTGTGGGTCATAGAGGTCAAGATGCACAACATCCTCGGGAACATGAAGCCCGCTCATATCAGTGCACTCACCGCACATAGTCCCTTCAGTACTGCCATAGGTATTATAAACGTCACAACCCCACAATTCTGCAAGGTATGCTCGTGACTCTTCTGCAAAACTTTCCCCACCCACAACAAGACGTTTGATACTAGATTCAGGAGGTGATATATGGTCGTTTTTCAATTGCCTGGCAAGACCCACGAGTTTAAAAACACTCCCCACAATCCCAGTTGGCTGATAATTCCTGATAATGCGGGATGGAAATGTGCACTTTCCTATGGGGATGATCGTCATTCCCACTTCACGCGCAGCCAGAGTCATGGTATTGGCACCGACATTCATACCATAGGATGCACAAACAACAACCTTATCGCCGGGACCAAAACCCTGCGAGACAAAACTTCTGGCATATTTTTCAGCATACCGTTCCCAATCTTGCCAGGAAAGGAAGAAGGCTTTTGGTGTTCCGCTCGTTCCTGATGTCTCATGAAGTGTGAAGATCTCTCTCCAATCCACACTTCTGAATTCAAAGTCTGAACTTTCAGGCGGCTGGTGTTCTCGTATTGTTTTTCCGGAGATTATGGGTAATTCCTTGAGATCTTCATGTGTGCGAATATCAGAGATAGTAATTCCGTGCTCATTGAACCATTTCTTATAGAAGGGAGAATGTTCATTCGCGTATTTCACAGTATATTGAATTCGCTCTTCTATGAGATCGTTTAAATTACCCCTGCTCATGGTTTCTATTCTCTCATTAAAGAACATAATAGATTATTGTACTCCCTTGAGATTAAATGTTGTTCATTCATATTCTCATCCTATGTATATTCTGTTCTGCCAATGGTTCTTATTTTCGGTCAGGCATAAGGCTCGCCAGCACCGCAAGCACTGGCCCCACCAGGAAACCGGACCATACGAAAAGGGCAATGATTCCCAAGATGACAAGGTAAATCCTTTTCCTGATATCAACTTTTTTCCGGTTTTTCCGTATAATACGAATGACAGCTATTCCCGGCAGGATGGACAGCAATGCAAGGATACTCGTGATCACAACCTCTGATACCAGATGAGTATGTGAGAGAGCCAGAACCATCTGGAAGAGAACCATGAAGCCAGTGCCCATGAATAAAAGACCTGCCAGCATACCTGTCCATTCAAAAAGTGATACTGGTATCCATTTTTTTCTCCACCATAACATGAAACCCATACTTATTGCAAGCGTAGCAGCAATCGGTAAAAAAATTATTAGCAGGCTTTGTCCTTCCCATTGATAAATGGAAATCAGGCTCAGGGGAATAAGTATCCATTCGGCGAGTGAATACACTTCGCGCTCCCCCAGCGCAAGACTGTAATGACCGCCTCTTCCGGGTACATAGACCGCCATATAAAAGCTGCCCGATTCTGGAGCAGGGATGTCCAATTCGGCAAGCTCATAGAAACTACTTGCTGAGAACGGCTCGTAGGTAGCCTCTTCAGGTTGCCTTCCCGCAACAACAACAGCACCTGCTCCCGCAGGAAGCTCCACATAGTCGGGGACAGTGCCCTGACCAATTAACCCTGGGCCTGCAAGAACAAACACGGGCATAAATTCTTTATTTTCCTCATTTGTGGGTTTCATCAAACTGATATAGATCCGTTGACCTTTTTCAATTTCAAAGCGATAGTAATGAATCTCCCTTTCTCCATGAAGTTCTCCATAGATAGCCCATGATTTTGTGGGATCAGGTATAAACATCGCCTCATCAAGGTTGCTGTTATAACCAGAAATGATCGGTGAATGACCGGATGCAGATGGAAGAGGAAATAGGCAATAGATAAGGAACAATAAGGTCAAAGCACTGTAATGGTCTTGTCTCAAATGTCTTTCCCCTGTAAACATATATTCCCCTTGTGGTATTTAAAACAATTTTTTTTTGAAGATAAACCATAAAAACTATCAATCTTGAATTCAATATGCTCTTGAGAAACTGATTATCATGGAAATAGTGAAGATGCCGAACATGGGGAAAAAGGAATATGATCAGCTCATCCATGAACAATATATTGCAAGAGTTGCCTTTCAAGGAGAAAAATACCCATATATAGCTCCATTCTTATACGTTTTCGATGGAAAGTCTCTGTATTTTCTCTCGACAAAATATGGTAAGAAGATAGAGCATTTCAGAAAAAATCCCTATGTCACGGTAGAAATCGAACGATATAATCCCGATCTATCGAAGTATGCTTTTGTATCCCTATCAGGACGACTCGTTGAAGTGAGTGATGACTTCAGCAAAAGAGAGGTCAGGAGTCAGTTTGTTCATCTCATCAGGCAAAAAAATCTTTCTGAAAATATAATGATTGCTCTTGGCCATTCATCGCAAGATTCAACAGAAGTTCTCGTCCGGGAGGAGAGGAATAGTATCTGGAAGCTTATAGAAGTCATGAAGATAACTGGACTGAAAAATACCGCAACAAGGCAAAGGTCTTTTCAATAACATGGCATTCGATTATCAAGGAAAGATTCATGGATATGTTTCAACAAATATTTTTGTTCTCGCCTGCAAATGATTTTAGAGCCTAACCGAAAACATTGTACGCTGCGCTCAATTCTCCTATATCTTGATATGTCACCAATTCTCTACAAATGCAGGATGAAATTTACGGTAGCTATCATGCACTTGTTCAAAATCCTCTCCCACTTTTTCGTAACGCCTTTCTTTAACCTGGTATGAAAGAACGTCCATAAAGTGTTCTTTCATCATCATCTATGAATCAGAATTCATGGCCAACTCCATTGTATGCCCTGCGCTACATCAGAGTTAGTAGATCGGTGAATAAGCAGGAAAGCGAGATTGCCCGGCTCAAGGAAAAAGTAAAAGCGCTCCTTGGATGGTTTAGATGGATTTAAGCAGGCCGAATATAGTCATGATATCGTCATGATACTTTTTTGGTAATAAGCCTGAACTCTGCATCGTTAGCCAGGTTGATGATGTCATCATTTGGAGGAGGCAGAGTAACATAAGGAAGTAAAGCCCTGTCAAAGGTGGCCGTCTTCCCGTCAGAAAATCCCTGCATTGTGATATCGGTAACAGTTATCGCAGTAATCTTGTGTGTGGCATCAAATGTATCGCCAGCAGTCTTCTTAGTGAACTTGAATCCAATGTCGCCATTGATAACTGAGGTCGCCGGAATCCAGGATAGCGGAACCGTGAAAGGAAAGTTCATCGATTCGATGACTAGGAAGCTGCAGGTATCCGGAAGAGCAAGGGACATGAAACGGGCCTTGAAATAAGTCTCACGGTAATAGTTCATGCTGACATTGAGGCAGAGAGTATCACCGACATCCGTATCCCTGGGAAGCATATAAACCGGAACACTGAGCCATGCATTATTATCTGTTCTCTGCAATGTCGCGTTTGCATATCCATCGTCAAGGCTCTTGACCACGGCAAACATATTAAGAGGGTCGGGAACAGTAGCGGGGACCGTTCTTCTAACTACCCCGGATCTCAGGGTCGTTGTCTTCGTATATTTATCTATAACATCCTGAGCGACAGTTCCGGAAGGCACTTTAGTCCATCCGTATGTTCTGATCTGCAGGCGAACGGTATCAAACCTCTTGAGGTACTGAGGCAGCTTATCAAAGGGATAGTGCATCGAGATGTCTTTCTTAGTGATGCTGACAAGTTTGGCTTCGGATGCACTGATTGAGTCTACATACATGCTCTCAGAATCCAGCCCGGTATAATATGACATTTTGAAGATGCCTTCGTCCCCGATAACAGGCAGCCAGGAGAAAAGCCGTGTAGGAAGTGTGGCATCAACAAGCCCGAAATGGAGATGCATGAACTTGATGGTCGTATTATTCACGTCAGTAGAAACTATAGCAACCTGTTGGTTTGCATTGTATGTGATCTGATCCTTTAACTGCCTGATGGAGATTGACACTGTTGGATATTCAGAATACCTCAGGGTCGTCAGATATTCCTCAGCAACTGTTGAAGGTATGGTAAGTTCTGTTTTCTGATCAGGCAGGAGTTTCCATATCCCGTTAGCGCCATCAATCCGGTCAAGTGTGGCATAGAATGTATTTGTGAATGACCTGTCAAGAATCTTGAAATAAGCAGTATCGTTCAGTTGAATCTTGTTGAGATCAATACTTTCAGCAGGGTCTTGAACAATGCCATCGACAAGAGGCAAAGGGAGATTAATAGCCAGGGTCTCTTCAGGCAGCTTAACGAAGTTCGCTATACCCCCGGTATTATTGCCAAGCCGGGCATGGAAATCGGCAACGTAATATGTGCCTATGTTTTTACCTATCTCTATACCTATTCTATCACCCACCGAGACAGGAAAAGGAATAAGGGATTTATACAATGCAAAGTTATACGGCGGCGTTGTGCCGTGAACGAGCATGACCATTGGGTCGATTATGTTTGTGATCTCAGCAGTCAGGATGACATATGGCAGAATCTCGGTAAAGGTGAAGATGAGTTCATCACCGGTGCCCACGTTTGCAGGGATCTTGTCAACGGGAACTGAGATCGTATAAGTTATGGAGTCGGGGCCAATTGAAGTGAAGAAGCCAATACTGCCGGTGATGTGATCATACAGAGCCCTGGCCTCACTCCCTGTTATGTTGGTTTCACATGGATAGTATTTTCTTAAACCTATCCTTATTCGTTTGTTGCATGGTTCAGGAATGAACCTCTTTAGCAATGGCAGGTCAACTCTTATGACCTTCAGATTATCGCTCTCTATCCTGAGCTCTGCATAACCAGGAGCAGGATCAGTAAAGCAAGTGACTGCCGTTTTGTAGCTCTGGATCTTGGACGCCCTTGCGCGAATATAGACTATCTCAGCAAAGTTAGCTATGAATGGCATGAAATAGTTCGGGATTCTGATGGTTATGGCCGGCTTGTCGGGACTGATATCCGATAGCTCATCGAGCGGCTCAAGATATGTGTACCTGGAGTCATTGCCCACGCACAGGTTAACAAACCAGCTGTTAGTAACCCGGTAGAGAACTGCATATCCATTGTCCATCATCCACTGCCCCATATCAACCCCGTCCCGGTGAACATATGCAAGGGTTCTACCAAAGGAATCGGTGGGATTTGAAGGATCTACATAGCAGTCAACAACACGACCAAGGATCTTATTGGATAAAGCGCTCTGAGAGATGATGCCAGCAGGATTGGCAGAGCCATCAGGGTTCTTTAGTTCGGGAGCGTTGATGGGAAGTATCCTGATCTTTGTGCCGCTGGCCAGGGTAATGGTATCACCGTCATGGACATCAACGACCTTATCACTGAACTTGGTCCATCTGGTAATGTCAGAAGAATCGTATTTGGATATCTCGATAGTGACTATGCTTCCAATGTCTGTTTCATCAGGCAAATGCACTGTAGGAAACTCGATCCTGTCATTCTTGTCCGGAAGTACAGAGAGAACAGTCACATGATCGTCCCTGGCCTCAACAATTCCCTGCAGCCTGTAAGCATCGAGATATTGAAAGCTCTCGGCAATGACCCTGTAACAATCCGCAATATCGTTAAGGGAATCATCAAAAAGCTTAACTGACCCACTGAAACAGGTCCAGAAGAAAGGAAGGAGGGCAGTATTATTGAAACTGTCAACGGCTTTTAGCTTATCACAGTAGTCAATGAGAAGATCTCTATTCTCAGAAAGTGTGGCGATCCATGCACCGAATGCAGTCTGCTTGCCGACTACCAGCATACCACTTGTGATTAAACCAGGGATGATGAGAAGTATCCACGTCATCCTTGAGACAATGGACATCATAAGACCGCGATATGCCATCCTGCCTTCCTTAAGAGTGACAGTGACAGAGAACCGGAATGAGCCGTCCTTATTCATGTAGTCAAGGAATATCCTGTCAGCAATGATCTCCACGTCATTACCGCCGAGAGTATATCCGGCTTCAAACTGTTCAACAGTTATGGCACGCGATATGGAGTATTCTTCTCTGATCCGATAGTACCTGGGACGGAAGTTTACATTAGAGAACTCATGGGTTTTAGAGAACGAGAACCACGGCTTGTTCCACATAACAAGCTCGACTTCATCCCAGGTCGTGCTCATAACATTTCCAGGTTGGTTTTGCAGGATAGAAGGGTCGAATTAACAAAAGCAATGAATGCAGGCTGTGAGTAAGGAGCAAGAGTACCCCAGCCGTTATTATCAGCAAGGGGAAGGGAAAGTGCTTGAGGCCATGTCCATGGAGTTGTAGGGTTATATAATAAAATGGTATCCCATACTCCCCAGGGAGTCCAGTTCGCCCAGTGAGTCAGCTCGTTGTCAAAGTCATCAACTTTTCCAACGGTCTTGGCGAGCTCAAAAACATAAACATCACGAACCTTCTGATAAAGCTCCTTAGCTTTATACAGTTGATTGTACCTGACAGCCTGTGATGCCGCCATCATCACATTCTGGATTGCTTCTTCTTTAATAAACTCCATGAAGACAACGGCTCCAGTAACCGCCTCGATTGTTCCAAGACCTGCGAGTAGAATCGGCCAGACTGCCATAGACAGGTATATAGTATTTAAATATTAAATACATTATGATGCGTACGTTCTATAAGAGGTATGATTTATGGTAGAAGCAAAGATTCAGGGAACAGGTTGTTCATCAAGCGCGGCTCAACCGTCTGTAGAGTGCAGCCCGGCGGGAGCGCCGTGCGATGTCAAGATCGTTGTCGGGAAAGGCGGAAAGCTGAGAATAGTGGAGAGCACATAATGCCCGGGAGGATGAAATGGATGTGAATCCGCTCATGGCGGTAATCAATATCGATGCTTGCGTCCACAGCCGCAAACCGGTTTCCTGGCGATACCTGGACATGCATATCGTTAACTGCTGCCAGCTTGACTGCAAGCATTGCTACCTTGTAAAGGGGAATGATGTGATGCCGTTTGGTATGTTCAGGGATATATGCGAGGGCTTTCTGGCAGTGCGGCATCCCCTGAAAGATGTGGACATTATTCTGGGCGGGGGCGATGCGCTGCTTCACCCTGAGTTTGGCAGGATCGTCAAGTTCCTGAGGGAGAGGAGGCTGCCTGTCAGGATGAGTTCTAACGGCATACTCATTCCCGGATTTATGGATTTCTTCAACGAGACTGACAGCATCCAGATAAGCATTGACGGCGATGAGGAAACTCACGATTTCATACGCGGCAGGGGAGTATACAGAAAAGCTGTCCGTGCGCTGCGTTTGCTGAATGATGCCGGTGTGCCGCATTCCATAACATTCACAGCATGCAGGGAGAATATCCACTGTATAGACAGTGTTCTTGATCTCTGCAGGGAGACAGGCGTTTCTCATTTCAACATCTCGAAACTGCAGCCTGACAATGTAACAAGCCTCACTCCAATATCCTTCGATGAGTGGAAGCGGCTTAAGATGCATGCAAGAACGGAAGCTCCGGATATCACGATACCCGCTGTGTGCAGAGAAACTGGCTGCATAGGCGGTGTGCTTGGCTTATCCGTGCTGCCTGACGGCACTTACTGGGACTGCGCCCTGAGCCAGTATGTAGTCGGGAAGTATCCATCCCCAATACGGGACTTACTATACTGGGAGCATATAAACGCGGGTACCACGCGCGATCCGTTCGAGACCTGCCTGCGGGGTGAGGCATGCGGGCGGTGTTCATAAATACGGGCTACGCATGCAGCCTCAACTGCCTGACGTGCCCTGTTAGCAGAGGCGCTCATAGAGAGTATGCGCAGCCGGAGTTACAGGTGCTGCTCTCACACATCAACGAATGCAGGAATGATCAGATATACCTTGCGGGCGGCGACCCTGCACTGCGGGAAGATCTGCCGCAGATCATTGAGGCAGCGTCCATGAACGGCAACCAGGTTTCGCTGTACACGTCTGGGATGCGCCTGATGGACAGGCAGTTCCTCCTGACCCTTACAGGCGCAGGTCTGAAGCACATATCTGTTCCGCTGTTCAGTCATATCCCCGGTGTTCATGATGGTATCACTCAAACAAAAACCAGTTTTTTGAGGACATCAGAAGGGCTGAGGAACATACTATATCTCAGGAAGGGCGGCTGCGAGGTCGATGTTGAGATATCCATCACGATCACGTCCCTGAATTATGCAGCGCTCCCTCAAACTGTCGCGCACATAGCAGCGGAGTTCATGCCGAAAAAAGTGATAATTGTGCAGCCTGATGTCCATGGTGGCACACCAGGCAGACAGAGCAACCTCAGGGTAGATATCAGAAGTAATATACAGCCGCTGCTGCAGGCAATTGAGTTATGCGAGCATGTTGGACAGGATGTATCTCTGGCTGGAATACCGCTGTGCTGGATGAACAATGCTCATGCAGATGTTCTTGTCCAGATGTTATATAATTCATCCAACGTCACCGAGGTTGTTAGATACGGAATATCGTCCGAAAAGATGGTAGTTCCAACGACGCTCCACAGCGGACCGTGTTCGCATTGCACTATGACCGATTGCTGCTCTGTTTCGTGTAAAGCTGGCTCATTTAGAGAGCATGAACATCTATCGGCAATAGTGAGTAAGGGGGCAGCAAAGTGAGTCATTACTGGGGGAATTGGGGAAATAATATTGCGCCGGTAGCTGGAGTAAAGACAGACAGCGTTGTGTGCGTATCGAAACAGGTCACATTTGACGGTTCTGACAGCTACGATCCAGATGGGGTGATCACTGAATGGCGCTGGGATCCGGGAGATGGGACAGGGTATCTATACGGCATGGTAGTGACTCACACTTACGCTAATGGTGGAAACTATACCGTGACTTTAAGGGTCACAGACAACAGAGGCTCAACTGCAACAGCTACCACTGCTATATCGGTTAAGAATGGATGGGTATTCGGGAAGGCTCATTTTCCGGATTCGGATGAGACTCCGCTCAAAGGTTTGAAAATAACTGTGACGATGTACTATGAGCAGGGCCAAGATGTGAAATATTTGCACACATACCCGGCTGTGTACTCCAGCTCTTCAGGGTATTATGAGGTTGATGTAAGCAGCAACCCATTCTCCATATTCAGCTTTGATTACTGGGAATATCTCTGGTACGGAGGATGGAACAGGGCAGCCATAACGGCTGAAGCGTGCAACGGCCAGCAGATATGTCTGTCGGGTCTGGTTCATAATGTCTGCACTTATGCAAAGATTGCAATGCATCCCCACCACACACATAAGCTGATCTTCAAGGATTCGGCAACAGGAGAATATCTCAGTGGAGTTGAAGCTACTTATTATGACGGGTTTGAAAATCATTCCACGCTGGAGTCAGGCGGCGGGAGTTCAGTCCAGTGGAGCGATGCCAATCCTCTGTTGATCGCCCACGTAATCACGAAGGACGGGTACAGGATAAGGACGCCTATCATCGACCACAGCGGCATCAATGTCCGCAGTGAATGTTATAAAGAGACCGAAGTGCTGATGGATAAAATCGTGACGGCAGCCTTCATCAGTTTTGATAAATCCCGGTATTATCCTGAGGATGTGATGGAAATATCGTATGACTCGATGTCAGTCCCAAACTGCAAGGTCAAATTGTATGATGCAGGGCACAATCTTGTAATGATCAATCTGCGAAACGGCTATACAAATTCACCGCCAACGGTAAATTATTCACTGCCAACAAATGTCGGCTATGGTCAGTGGCTTTCGGTTCTTGAGGATGCGGACGGCAATGAACTGGCGCACGCTGCGGCATCAGTAGGGTCTCAGGGATATCTGAGTTATGATACTTCCACTCGCTGCAAGGATAAGAAAATCAAGATTTCATGGCAGGGGATTGATCCGGTTTTTAAGGTTGGAACTCCACCCAACAACATGAAGATCGAGATTTATGATGGCGCGAATAAGCTTCTGGGAACATATACTGTGCAGACGGTTTCAGGAACAACCACGTATACGCTCTCAGATACGGAAGATCTGAATGCAAAGTGGAAAGCTAAACTCATAGATCAGTGGAATAACCTGGTAGACATCAGTTCTATCTCAGTATTCAGATGCAGTCAGGTGATTATCGGGAAAGTTCGAAGGGTGAATGGGTCGCCTGTCAGGAACTGCAAAGTGACCATTGACCTTTCGTTCATGGGATTTGGAATATTCCAGGTTACAACAGATGCCACGGGTGGATTTAAATTTACGGGCTTGCCGCCTTTTCCAGCTACGTATATAAAGTCCTATAAACCAGGATATAAAAAACTCATCAATGAAGTATCGCTTGCTGAAGATGAATTGAAATTGTTAAATCTGGTAATCGAGGGGCTGGTAAAAGGGACTGTCACGGATGAGGAAAACAATCCTGTAGCGAATGCTTATGTAATTCTTGAAGGTGATGGTACGGGAGATGTGGTTGAAAAAACGCAGGATAACGGCAATTTTGATCTTCCGCCAAAAGTCACAGGGCAGCAGAAGCTCAGGTTCATGAAGAATAACTTCAACGTGGAAGAAAAAAGCGTGAATGTGGAAGAGATATCAGAGAATGCCCTGCAGCTGACAAAGGATAAGCAGTTGATCAGGAGGGCGCTTGAATTGTTCGATGCGAATTTTAAGAAAACGAACGTGGCTTTTGAATCTTCGCTGGTTCAACTTGACCAGATAGATATCCCCAATATCCAGGCAGGGATAATGGAACTCACAGACAGCGGCCAGAAGATAGCTCTGATAGAGATAGCAACAGGAGCAGGAGCAGGAGAATCACAGGGCACAGGACCCGGGGGTGATGACTCAGGTGATGTTCAGTGTGAGTACTACGGAGACGATGAGAACGGGAAAGCGATATGGAAATGCACATATAATGATCGCCTTTCACTTCCTGCAGGTCCCACAGTGATTATCAAAGAGCAGCAGCTAACTCTTGACCTGACAGATATCTGGACCAACAAGATTCCGGATAGACACTTGAAACTGGGGCAGGTAATAGCTCTGAATAGCAGTGTCAAGACAATAAACGGGATTGCTATATGGAATAAGACACCAACAGTTCAGGGTATTTTTGATGGCCACGCCTTCTTCAATATCTATCTTATGGACGGCAGGGACCCGAATACAGCCAATAAAGTTCTGGTGAAGTCGGGCATTTCAATGAACTATAAGCCATATCCTCCTGAGAATAGAGTTGCGGAATATACACGAACTGATTTTTCAGACGTTTTAAAAGATAACCATACCCACTTATATGTCGAACTGTATTATGTTCCCAATAGCAGCACAGCAACGCTCTGGGATATATCGTTCCAGGGAGTTTATAAATACTTTTATGAAACCGTGGATGATCAACTGTGGTGGAAAGACGACTCGACAGGAAGCCAATATTTCCGGTTCACTGAAAACGTCCCGCCAGAAGCTGGCAGGTGTTTTATTTTCAGATTGTATGGACAGGAGAGCTGAATGTACGAGTGTGCGCAGACATTTACTGTGGACTTCAGGTTCAACAGGATAGATATCGAGGTCATGAGCGCATCGTGCTACAAACCTTCACTCGCATTGATAGAGCTTTATGAAAACACGAATTTCCAGGAAAGGACGTTCAACGATAAGTATTACATACAGTTTCAGATACCGATCGCAAGAACAGTGGTCTTGATCCCTCCGGGAATGGACTCTGTGTGGGCGAGTATAGCATTCAAGAGGCAAGAGCCAGGGAATTACTGCTGGCTTTTGAGGAACCAGTATGATGAGGATACAAAGTCTCTGTTTTTTGTAAGAAGGAAAGTGCCAAAGCAATATGCAGGCGGCTTCTCGTATATGAACAGATGGAGAGATGATACAAGCGATTATTCATCGATTATCTACGGCATCTCACCGACCCTGGAAAAGCACCTGATAACCAGGGGAACAATGGAGTCTATAGCAGGTTATGGGATTACAGTGGACGCGCCAGATGCTAACCCAATCATCGTGGAAGGGAAAGGAACAGTCTCACACGTCACCAATGTAGTCAGGGATACAAGCGGAAGGGCTGTCGGTATAATAATAACTGGAAGCGAGATATTCGAGCAGGGAGAGATCATAACAAAGACAGTGACATTCAATGTTCACACGCCTGAGAACTACCCGGTGTATAATGCAAAGGTAATGCAGGACGGGATTGAGAGGGGAAGGACTGACAAGGACGGCATACTGGTAGCGAAGGTAGAGGCAGGACTGCACACTTACAAAGGAGAGAAATCGATATCGAAAGAACACCTTAACAAAACTGCTAAGCAGATAAGTGAATTCAAGGATATTCAGATGGAGTAATTAAAAATGGACTATAAAAGTAAAAGGTACTATAAGAAATGGGCTGCAAGATCAGCAGAAATTATTGAGGGTATATTCAAAAAGCATAACAGAGAGTGCACAATAAAAGTTATCAGAAATAGCGGAACAGTGAAAGTAAAAGCGGAAACCATTGAAGTTGAAATCCTCAAAGAAATAATAAATGCAGGAACGGCGTGGTTTCACAAAGGAAGAATCCTGTTTATGGCAGAAGCAGAGGAGAAGTAAAATGCCAGAGATCACCCCAATAGTTACCCCATATTTCGTAATCCATTCAGAAAACAATCAGAGACGGTTTGTAATTGATGTCCACGGTGATATCAAGAACTCTGAGCATAATAAACAGATAATTGCATATTGCACCAAGCTCATAGGCAGAGGACTTAGATTTAATGCAGACAGCACACCCTTTGAGGTAGATAAGGAACTGAAGCTTTCAATCAATAAAAGAAGGCTTGATGTTCTATACATCAATGAAAAGAACGAAACGGTCGGTGTGGAAATAAAGACCTATGGAGATGTAGGAACGAACCACACGGCTGAACAGTTAAGAATATTTGGCAATGCGGTTATCAATAAGAAACTGGATCGGTTCATATTCCTGGTTCCTTCTGATGAAGAGAAGAACGCCAGGGAGATGGTCTTATTGCTCAACGCACAGCATGTTATCTCCGTTGAAACATACTGACATGAGCAATCTTTTTATACAATACGCATTATAGTGCGTAGGTGTGCAACTCGTACCTACAATAAAGAACTCTCGTACAAGTATAACGGTTCCAAACACAATTAAAGAGAAGCTCGTACTGCTGAGGCAGGAAGAGGAATCGTATGGTATGTTTCTGGAGAAGGCACTCTACTTTTATCTGGAACACAATCCAAGAACGACGCGACCAATATCGGCACCACTGCCGCCAGAATCACAGCTTTTACCCGAAACAATAGACAGTGAACGGGTCTTCGAAATTGCCATGATGTCTGACCCTGACCCTGATTCGATTGCCACGCTCCCGCTAAGATTGAAGACGCGAAACAAGCTAAATGCACTCCGTATCCAGGGCGAGACTTATGATGATGTGACGAACCGGGTATGCGACTATTATAATACGATGCTGCCCCCGGTGATAATAAAGAAACAGCCTCCTCCGGAGCTTGAGTTTAATCCAAATCTTCGTTATTTGAGAACTGCTATTCATGAATCCCTCGAAGGAGTTCTGCGTGCCTATGAGAGTCCGAGAGTGGTGCATCACACAACGAGGGTCATGCTAAATCCTCGCGGAACTCCAATGTACGAGATATGGTACAATGGCTATGCATACACATTGGCAAAGAAAATGACAGTATCTACAATTGTAGAACTGTTGAACAGAAATTTAATTCAAAGTAAGTAAAATAAATATGGTGAGATAAATGGATCAACAGACACTTGATGGCGACACCGTTCCGGTGCAAAGAGATGAAAAGACTACGACTACAATAACGTGGAAGAGCGATTTCTTTAAGATCGCCTTGAAAAGCAAGGATTATGAGAACCTGATAACAGGAACGACCGGAGAGGATTCTGAGAGCTTCATAATGAAGAGAATGAAGATGCATAAAGGCTTCCCGGTGGGTAACGCTGGAAAAGTATTCAAGGACGAACTCAGGAAACTCAAAAATGCGATAATGGAAGGCCATGGAGAAGTAGAAAAGCCAGGGGAAAAAGAGGAACTGGAAGAACTGGACGAGACCAAAGGTCCGGAAACAGAACTGGAAGATGAAAAAGAAGGGGAAGGCAGAGGGCCGGAAGAAACGGATGAAAATGCTGCCGGGAATCAGCCACCAGAAAACGAAGATGCACAGATGACCGCGCTAATAACGAACCTCATCACCGAGGATAGGGGCGAGGAGTTAGAGGATTACCTGGTTATGAACTTCAAGCCTGCCGTGATATTCAAGCTGGCTGAGAAACTTCATGTAAAGGTCAAGAAGAACGAACTTCCTCAGAAGACAGCTTTCAACATAGCTGTAAAGATAAAGGCATTGAAGGAAAAGCCGGCAAATTCAAGATAGGGTTTTTTTGAAATTATTTGACCAGCGCAGATTTACCCTTCTTCCCTTTGACCTTGCTGGTTATTGATTCTTTTTCTTCCGGAATGGGAATTGCATCAGCGCCTTCTCCCATGCGGCATAGAGTGGTAAACCGTTCGATAGCGAGATCAACGGCCTCGTTCTCATTTCTCACAAGCCTGTTCTTTATCAGGGCATCCATGGCTTCTATGGTCTCTTTCTTAAAAGCATAGTTCTTCCTGACCCGCTCTTCTGGAAAACCCTTATCCCCTTCTATCGATGCCACGAGGTCAAGAATCGCTTCTTCAATAATTTCGGTTTCATTCGCAAACTTCTCCAGAAGTAAAAGTTCTTTCATGTTAGCAATCGTCCGATTGCTGAACACATACGTTCTCCGTATTCTTGCATCCTCTGGTGATTTTCTAAGCACGTACTCATTTAAGTTAGTATAAGATTTAAATATTACTACGTACTTTAATGCGTATAGTAAAGTTGATGCCAGATTTTCCCCGGCGCTAAAGCGCAGGGTCGGCGCAAAGCGCCTAAAATCCGGCGTTATCAGTTTCAGAACCTGCAAGAAAATAATATCGAGGTAATATGTCAGAAAAATCAATAGATGGATTCGAAATACATTATCCTGCGCCGCCACCATTGGTTCTCGATGGAAAACCACTGGACAAAAAGATAAATGAGACATCGGAGAAACTGGCCTACGGATGCAATATTTATGAAGTCAGTCCAGATGGTGATGATTACATATTGCATTCACAATTCAAGCTGTTCCACTTCCGATATAAAGGAGGATTAGCTTCCTGTTCGTGTAACGACTTTACATATGCAACTGGAACGCCAGCCGCAATGTGCGAGCATATTGCAGCCTTTTTAAAAGTGAGCAATAACTTTAGCTCACGGATAAAGCCTCTGGATGCAAAGCCTGGGCTGCGTGGATTGATAGAAAAGTTCTGCCATGCAAACAGCATCGAATGCAAGCTTCCACTGGGCTCAGAACCGGTGAAAGCAGAACCGGAGAAAGCGAAAGAAGTTCCAAAACAGCCTCCTGCGGTCAAAGAGACTGAACAGCAAAGTGTAGAGACACCGAAGCTGCCGGAAAACGCAGTTAAAGAGCCACTGAAACCGGCCGAACCTCCTGTGAATACGGCAAAGGTTCCAACAGGGCTTAGCTTTCTATGTAAAGGAGGCCAGCATATCGCCTGTGGAGGCTTTGAGTGCGCATGCGATTGTCACAAGAAGGGGATTGAGAAGCCTCCGGAAAAGACAGTTGAAAAGTCATCAGAGACTTTACCTGCGAGGCAGGAACCAACCAAAACGCCTGCAAAGAAGAAGACTGACGCCGAGTTAGACGCTGAGATAGAAATGGCGAAAGCAGAGAGGTTCTTACAGAATCGTGGAAGCACATATAAGGTACAGGGCAAGGAGCGCCCGGATTCTCACATGATACAGAAGGTGGCCAACAAACATGGCGTATCTATCGAGATCCTGGAAGCAACACAGACAGAAGACTGTGTCCACATCATTGTGAGGGGGCACTTAAACGACCAGTATGTAGATGCCGTTGTCCACCACGACTTCAAGACCGAGTATCTGTTGAAGACGATGGAAATTATCACAAAGAACCCTGCGATTCTTGATCACTGGGAGGGTACAGATCCCGTAATAAAAAAGGACGCCAAGATAAAGGTAAAAGAGGACGGCAGAGATGTTGAGAAGGACGCAAAATACTACATAGTCCATGCACTTTTGTCATTCAAGAAGTTCGCTCTGAGAGACGGGAGAACGAAGGCGGCTGCAATAGCCGAGGCACTTCTCCTTAACCAGGATTTCAGGGACCCGGAGGAAAAGGCAAGCGAGGAAGACGAAGTTAAACTCGTCGCAGATAATATGCAGAACAGGAAAGCAGTAAAAGCGGAAGCGTAAAGGATGATATTATGAAATTAACAAGAGCAGACTTCACTACCTCGGACTCCGCTTTGTTAAAGCCCAAGGGATCAACGGGACGCATTAGGTTTTCTACTTCCCGGAGCATGCTGCTCAACACGGACGTTTTCATATTTGAGGTCTTGCAGCCTGAGATCCCGACCGCTGCGGGCAAGCAGCGGAGGTTCTCGATTACATCCACACAGGGGTACTCAGCCTTGTCCTACGCCCTGCTTCCCTATGCATTCGTGCAGGACTGCACTGAGGCAGGATATAACCAGACAGCAGAGACGGCTGCTGTGCTATTACTAGTATCTTCTGACATTGTTCCACCTGTTTATGATAAAAAATTCGATGGGCTTACCCGCCCATCATCGCTTGTACAGTTACCATCTGACCTGAGTCAATGTCATTAAGTTAGCAAAATTTCTTCTATTTATTTAATCAGTTCTTTTTTAAAATTCTGCTCCCAATCGCACATTTTCTACAAATTACTTAAAATATATAATAGTCATACTCAGTTAAAATGACAAAAATGCAAAATATTTTTTAATAGAGTTTTTAAGAGCATTTATCACGAGCAATCTAGTAATTAGCTCTTTTCGTTTCAATGATACTGATTTTACCCGAAACAGAAAGCTACCATTTTGGAAAACTACAGTATTGATACTTCGGAGTTGGAAGACATCAATAAATAGTAGATTAACAAAATTTTTCGATGATTTGAATTTACTGGATGCAATGCCTACAGCCAGTGCTTTTAGTCAGGCTAGGAAAAAAATAAAACCTGAATTATTCATAGCTCTAAAAGATGAAACCGTAAAATTCTTTTATAAAAATTATGAGAAATCAGGATTAGTAAAACGCTGGGGGATAGAGACATTTTTTGACAGGTTAAAGAACCTATTGGAAATTGAAAGATTTAGTTCCAAAACCATGATTGGAATAGAGCAAGATTTTTATGGTTTAATATTTTTTAGTACTTTTGAAAGCGTATTGACAAAAGAAGATGAAGAAGAATTAAGCAAACAAAATGATTAGAAAAAACTCAAATATGAATATAAAATCAATAAATCGGTTTCATATTCAGTTCTTGCGGAACATATTGCTGAGTTATTGTTGGAAACCAATGTTCCTCCACCAGAAATTTTTGATAAGCTGAGTATAATTTTCAGGAACGGAATGAGTCCTCAACGGCCAGGAAGGCAGTTTAAGAGAAAAATTACTACTTCTTCCCAGAAATTGAGGTTTCATAAATATGATAAAAGAGTGTTGGCTTAACTTAATGACATTGTGACCTGAGTAGTCGGTGAGGAAGAAGGAATTGGGACTTACAAGGTCCTCTGCATGGACCGCGACAGGTTCGCCATCGTCCATAACGACTGGTAGCCCCTGCTGCGGGAATTCCATACCAAGCTGTTCAACGAGCGCCGCTGCTGACAACTTCTGCTGCTTTACTTCATCCTTACTTGATATTAGGGTCTGGGTCTTTACTACTCCCTTGCTGGGAGCATTGGAAATCAATTGCTTGCATATTTTTCAGATTCCTCCAGTTGGTCTGCTTTAAAGAGTGTTTCCATCGAGAGATTTGTCCTGGAAGTTCAAGGAATACTCTGCTCCCGTGAGACTTAGCTCTTGCATGAATTTAGAAACACAAAATAATTTTTGAATGAGGCGCGGATAATGGATTCGCACGCCTCCTGCTCTTGTGTGCGAATCAAGTCCCCGGTAGGACTGCCTTTATCCAGCGCAATCCTTCTTTTGTGATGGAGGATGCAGAGGCATTGTGCGAAGTGCGGTTGTGGGTATTGCAAACGATGGGCGTTGCGTGCATCTGTAGAATAGCATGAACCAGAATAATAATAGAGGCATTAAAGATGACGAATAAAACTACAAAAAAGACATGTAGGGAAACGGAGCTTGTTCATACTTCCATTACCCATAGGGCGACATTTATAAATGGGTCTATCGGTAGGTTTTCTAAACCCTCCACTCGCTCAATCAAATGCTGCGGCGCATCACTTCTTTTCTTTCTTTAAAGCAGAAGAAATTGCCGACCCTGCAGTTTTCACCACCATATAAGCCGTCCACGATCAGTACCGCAGGAGCAGAGACTATGCCTGCAGCCACACTTATTCCTGCACCTGCGAGCAGAGCCATATCATGGTTCGTGAGAAAGCGGGAAACTTTATCAAGCGTGGAAGGCTCGATATCTACGGCATCGGTCTCAAGAACAATATCTCCTTTCTGGAAAACTTTTATCCAGCCGTTCTCTTCCGAGACGAGCACGGCAGTGAACGACTCGTCAAATAATGTTATTCCTCTGGCAGCGGCATGCTTTGTACTAAAACCAAGCAGTGTTTCTGATTTTAAGATTCGGGAACCGTATGCAATCATCTCCCCTTCAGGTGTAAGAATCACAGCACCATCAAGGGTAGCAAGCTTTTCGACTACGGCATCCATCCCTTTAGTCGGGAGATTTTCTAAAAACTGAACCTGAAGATAATGTGGGCGATAATAGCCCTTGATTTTCTCGCGATCTGCTATGATAAAAAGAGCCCCTTGTTGGTTTTTAGCCAGACGCTTAGAGATATTGAGGACTATATTCATTACATCTGATTTAATATCTGAACTATTTTTTGTTTTCTTCATGGTGTCTTGCTAGAATCTTTCTTTAAATGGATATCCATCTGTTCAAAGGGTATCTCTATACCTTCCTCTTTAAACCGGGTGAATATCTCTCTTAGAATCTGATCAATAGCAAGATGCCTGTCGTTATAATGTTTAACCCAGATAAGAAACTCGAAATTCTGAGAAGAAGAAGCGTATTCAATGAAGCGAACAAGTGGTTTGGGGCTCTTCAGGATAAGTGGTGTTTTGTCTGCTATATCAAGCAGGATTTCATCAATTTTTTCCGGATCGGTTCCATATGCGATACCGACTGGGATTTTTACCCTTACTCGATGATCAGGGACTGCATAGTTTATTATCTGTTCATCAATCACCTTTGAATTGGGGACTGTGATGATGGTATTGTTTAACGTTTTTATCTTTGTGTACCTGGGTTTTATTTCATATATGTCGCCATAAATCCCGCCCATTTCGATTCTGTCTCCCACTCTGTAAAGCTGGTCTATAGTGATGGCAACTCCCCCAAGTACGTTTGAAAGCACGTTCTTGGCTGCAAGTGCAATCGCCAGGCCTGCAATGCCCATGCCTGTGATCAGGGGCGTGATCTCATATCCGATGCCTGATAAAGCGATCATGATGCCGATCAGCCAGATGACGTATACCGCCGACATATCGGCAAGAGCAACGAGCCTCTCATCTATCTGCCCTTTTATGCTGGCAGCCCACATGAAACCGTATTCTCTAATTATCCTTTTCGTAAAAGAGGCAATTATCCACGTCCCGAAAATTGTGAGAATAAACTTCCTGTACAGGTAATCCGCATCTTTTTGAGTTATCAAATCCGCTAAATAAGGAGTTTGAAGAACCGCGTAATATAAACCTGCTACAATAATTAAAATGGAAAGGGGTCTTCCAAGTGCATATAAGATAATATCGTCAAGTTTAGTGTCTGTCTTTTCCGCCTTTTTGATCATTATTTGAAGGATAAGATTAATGATTCTGGCAGCGATGAAGCTGGCTGCTATAATAATGAGAGGAATCAGAAAAGGCTGGAGTCCCATGCGATGCCATAAGAATTAATAGTTAAAAAATCTTTCTGTGAGATATGAACTTCCAATGTTCGGATAAAGACCTTGATGGATATCTTGAGGCTCGTCGCTTTGCTAAAGTATTGTCTAAAGAGATTGTAAGCAAGATTGCAGTGGGTATGAGTGAAAAGGATATAGAGGGTATCGCCTCTGAAGTTTTCCGTGATCATAACGTGAGACAGCACTGGCACAGTCCAATCATCGGCGTAGGTGAAGGAAGCACTAAATTGAGCAGCGTGTATGCTCTCACGTCGAGCTTTCTAACCAAACATAAGCGCATTCTACAAGAGGATGACCTCGTCTTGATAGATATAGCTCCGGTGTACATGACCTATGCAGGAGATTACACCACCACCCATATCTTTGGAAATAATCCTGAGCTTGAGGCACTTGTTGCGTATGCGCGTGATGTTTCACGCAAGATTGCCGAGTATGCGAGCAATGAGATGACGGTGGCTGATGTATTCCGCTACGCGCAAGAGCTTATTCGTACAACTTCTAACTATACTCTTCTCTATCCTCCACTGATAGCTCTCGGGCACCGCCTTTCCAGGATACACCCTCTCGAAAAACTTCCAGAACCCGGGTTATCATACTTGATTTTAAAAAAATTTCCCTTCATTGACTCAAGCAATCTCACCCCGATGGATGGACTGTGGGTCGTTGAGCCGTACCTAATGCACAATAAGAGAGCTGCTAAATTCGAGGAGCTTGTATTTGTGAGCAGAGAATCTGTGATTCTGGATAGGAATTATTAAATGTTCCTGATAAATAGGAGCAAATTTGAAAAATATACGGACACGATAAGGTTATATTGACAACCAAATATTATGTCTCCTATGGCTCTTTCATGGTTAAAGACTTCAGTAATCACAGAAGTGATTTTAGCGGTAATACCTGTAGTGATCTTCATTTTCGCCTTTCAGTATATCATAATAAGGAAACCCGTTGAAAACCTATCCCAGATATTGATCGGCATAACATTATCTACCATAGGACTTATCCTGTTCTTGGAAGGATTAAGACTTGGATTCTTGCCCCTGGGTCAACAGGTAGGTGCAGATCTCCCTACCACCGGCTCGGTTTACCTCGTGGTTGCATTTGGTTCTATTTTCGGCTATGCAGTCACACTTGCAGAACCCAATCTGCGTGTTCTCATCAGCCAGGTAGAAACGGCATCCTCAGGCGCCATCCCAGGAAACATTATTCTGCATGCTGTCGGCATAGGTGTCGGGGCATCCCTTGGGATATCGATGCTGCGAATACTTCTCGGAATACCCCTCTGGAAGATTATAGTCCCTGGCTATCTTCTGGCGTTAATCTTAATTTATTTTGCACCGGCATATATAATCCCGATGTCGTTTGATGCCGGGGCTGTTGTTACCGGACCCATGGTTGTGCCGCTTATTCTCGCAATGGGACTAGGGCTGACATCCGTGCTGGGAGGAAGAGACCCGGTTGTTGATAGCTTTGGTCTGGTTGCAACTGCTACTTTAGCACCCGTGTTATCGCTGCTGATACTTGGTATTGTACTGGGAGAATAGATATGAACTATCTTACTAACTTTAATGTAATATTCACGATTGTTGAGAGAGGAAAAAGTGAAACAATAATTAAGGCGACGCATGAAGCCGGAGCCGAGGGAGCTACAGTATTTTTCGGAAGAGGTACAGGGATTCATGAGCACAGGAAAATCCTGGGGATTCCCATAGAGCCCGAAAAGGAGATTGTGATTATTCTAATAGAAAAAGAAAAAACCGACGCCATCCTTGAAGCTATTGTGAGCGCTGGAAAATTGAATGAACCTGGAAAAGGCAGGGCGTTTGTTATAAGTGTGGATAAAATGGTGGGCGCATTTCATCTTGAGCCGAAAAAATAAGCAGAATATGGGAAGTTCTACAATGCTCTCTCCGAAGAACCTGATAGCTCTAACAATATGAATGCAGTAATTCCGCGAGGAGTTGTGTGGAGCGTACTCATGAGCTTGCGGTCGCTGTCAAAAGGTAATTCTGTAACCCGCGGGTGGCTTTCACTGATATTTGCCTTTTTTGCGGCTACAAGAAGAGCTCCTTCTGTCGGATCCCCGATTATGCGCCATTCTCCATCATGTTCAATAAATGAGTTATTGCACAGCATGCCGATTTTCAAAAGCTCTGCCAGATGCTCATCCTTTAATGGCTGGATTTTCACACCACCCTTGGGTATCCCTGCAACTGCAAGAGCAGAAGCGATCACAAGCATTCCGAGAATATCCTGTCCACACAGCTTTCCTGCAATGAAAATGATCAAGCAGGCAAGCAAAACTATTTTTGCAAGTTGTTTGGCAAGTTTTGCGAATTTTATCTTTAGGGGAGGATCTTCTTCTTCGATCTGGATCATTTGTGCTATACTGCCGATCTGCGTATTTTTACCAGTACCTGCAACCGCAGCTATGCCGTTGCCCCTTGCAGCGACCGTACCCATAAAGACCATGTTCTTCCATTCTGCAACAGGTGTGTCCTCTCTCAACGCCTCCGTACTCTTAGATACTGGATGAGACTCACCAGTAAGGGAAGATTCCAGAGTTTCAAGATTTATCGCTTCTACCAACCTGGCATCTGCTGGTATCCTGTCCCCTGCTTCAATATAGATGATATCTCCAGGTACCGGTTCTTTTATAGGGATTTTTTTGGCCGCTCCGTCACGAAGTACTCTTGCTTCAAAGGCGACCATTTTTTTAAGGGCTTCCATCGCCCGCTCTGCCCTGTATTCCTGAACAAAACCAAGGACAGAGATGAATAAGATAATAAAAAGTATCACAAATGCATTGGTTTCTTCACCCGTGAACGCTGAAATGATTGCTGCCCCTATGAGGATAAGAACCAGGTAATTTTTAAATTGTGAGAGGAAAATCCCAAGAGGGGATATTCTTTTCTTTTCAGGCAGTTCATTAAAACCAAAAGTCAATAGCCGATTTTTCACATCTTCTGACTTCAAACCCGATCTGCCGGACTGCAGACGCTGAAAAACCGACTCTACATCAAATGTGTACCACTTTTCGTTCAACCCCTTATTATCCATAAAATCTTAAATCCAATAAGGTCTTTGTAATATAATTAACTTTCACAAAACATGGACGAAATAAAATACTGGAGAAACAATGCCTTCAGAAATGACTTTAAATCTTATCATATTCATCATTTCAATTCCTATTATCATAAAATCCAGCGATATTTTCACCGAAGGGGCCTCAAAATTAGCAGCGATGTTCGGAGTTTCTGATTTTATCATCGGGATAACTATTGTAGCACTTGGTACCTCACTGCCCGAACTGTCTTCTGATACATATGCTTCGTACATCGATCACGGTCAAATTGCATTCGGGGATATCATAGGGAGCAATATCACCAATATCGCATTGATTCTCGGTCTTACCTGTATTATTAGACCGCTTGAGATAAAACACACTGAAATCTATAGCGGGAGGGTACATCTTTTGATCATGACCCTTGCTTCAGCGTCTCTGTTGGTCGCCGGGGGAATCGGGAGGATTGCTGGAATTGTATTCATTATCTCATATATTTTATATCTCAGGCATTCAATTGACAAATACAGGGAATTGGGTGTGGAGACTATCGAAAAAAACGATTTGAAGAAAAATATTTTTGAAGTTCTAATTGGATTAACTGGAATACTCATAGGAGCAAGGATTCTTGTAAATTCTATAATAGGACTCTCTTTGGCTTTTGGAGTGTCGGAATATCTTATTGCGCTTTTGCTTATGTCCGTCGGGACATCTTTGCCTGAGTTATTTGTTTCTGTATCTGCCGCACGGAAGGGATATATGACAATGGCACTTGGGAATATCATTGGAAGCAATGTTGCAAATATTCTATTTATCCTAGGAGCTGCGGCTGTCATCAGGCCAATTAGCATAGCTCCTGAACTTATCATCGTTCAACTCTTATTCATGCTATTGCTCTCTGTATTGCTAATTATTTTCAAAAGATCTGGTTATATGATCGATAGGAGAGAAGGGGCTATTTTTTTAGGAGTATATGTTGCTTTTGTTCTGGTGAGCATAACTTTTGGGAATCAAGGTTGATTTGTCCTATCAGATATATCCAAGAATTGAAGCATCATTTATTATAGGTGTTATTTTTGAATCTCGTATTGGTTTTTATATTTGTAAGCTTAAATATCTTCGGCACTGCTTTCAGGAAATTGGGATTTCCTCCAAAATATTCTCTGTATTTCCTCTTCTTGTCGCTACTCAGTGGTTACGTGAACTTTCCTATTAAAAATATAAGCCCGCGTGTACCTATGATGTCTGGTAATGTAAGTGAAGTTCTTTGGTCAGGTTACGCAGCTTCATCTCTCAAAGCCAAGTGCTGCATAATAGCTGTCAACCTGGGAGGTGCTGTTATTCCGGTAGTAATGTCTGTATTTCTTTCAACGCTTGTAAGCATTATTGATATGCTGATAGGAAGTTCCACAATGCTCATATCTCCGAAGAGCCTGGTAGCTTCAATAAAATAGTCTTTATTGGATCGATAATTCTTCGTATAATGTATGATCCGATAATGTTTTTGGAGAGATTACCTGATCCGAACCTGCATATTTTAAATATCTAGCGTTTTTCATATCTTTAACAAGAGATTTTATCTTGATATTGCTTAACTTCCTGGCAGTGAGAATGATGCTTGCATTCTTTTTGTCGCTCTGGTTTGCTATTAGCATCCTTGCAGACAGGATATTGGAATTTAACAGGACATTTTCATCTGCAGCGTCACCATGAACGCAGGGTATTTTTCTGGAAATCAAATGATTTATGTTTTCTTCGTCTTCATCGATAACCATAAAAGAAATCTTTGCCTCATCAAGCTCTGTAATAAGGGTTTCAACAAGCTGGTTATAACCGATTATAATAATATGGTTCTTTAGATCGACTGGAACCTTTGGTTTTGGAGGCATCTCTTTTCGAAGCATACCCTCAAGTCTTGGATGGACTGCAAAGAGAAAAACATAACCAATTATCATTATTATACCTGAGAGAACTACGATAATACTGAATAAGTGCCCGATAGTAGAATTAAAATAAATATCGCCATAACCTACCGTGGTCATACTCCCAACGACCCAGTAAATTGCTGTTATAAATCCGTATTCACGGCCCTCATAAGCACTCATCAGGTACTGAAAAACTAGACTGTATATAAAAACAAGAAGTGTAGAAATAGAAATATAAACAAATATAGATTTACTTATTCGAAATTTAAACATCCATACTATTGTTGTATTGAGAAGTTATAATATTAATGGCAGGACAGATACCAATTTCGTGTATTCGCAATTAGGCATGACTTGTTTCTTGCTGATTGCTATTATAAGTAGATGATAACCAAAAAGATAATTAAAAAGAAAGTCAACCCGGTAAATAGCATAGTTTTTGATGTCAAATTTATAAAATGCTCTTCTACCATCTATCTAAGATTGCATCTGAGCCAGACATTCACATGCTTGTCTGATAAGTCTTTTCCTTTCCAAAGTCCTCACCAACGGACTGACATACCATGATAAGCCAAGCCTTTCCAAGGGTTCCTCCTGAGACATGATTCTCATTAATTGCTTGCAATACATCTTCTTTCCTAATGAATACCTCTCACTTATCACAAAGCCATCTCACCGCGGTTGTGAAGTTTATGCCTTCCATCTCCATTACAAGCTGGATCACATTTCCGCTGCGACTGCACGCGAAACACCGCCACAGGTTCTTCTTATGGTTCACCGACAAGCTTGGTACCTGATCATCATGAAACGGGCAGTTCCTCAACTTTCTGTTACCGAGGATACTGGCAATCGGATAGTACCTCACCTTCTGGATCTCTTCCTCGGTCACATACTTACCCCCTCTTACCGGTGTCGAGGACGCTCTAAGCTGCGCTGCTCTGGCTTCTTTTTCCTCCTCTTCCTCTTTCCGCATGTCTATGATCCTGAGCTCAAGCTTGCTGAGCAGGTCGGGAACAACCCTGTCATTGATCCTGATATTGTCTTTTATAATGATATCGAGATCGATATCATATCTGGGCGAATGAGCAAGGTTCCTGATATAGCCCTCGCTCCTGTGCATGTCCCTTATTGTGAGGGGTATGCAGAACAGCCCGCTGTAGTGAGGTGTGTTCGGCAGCCGGGAGACTCTTGCAATGTCTCCCCGGACGCTGCTTCTGTCCAGTGTTGTGAGCTTCAACGCTGTGTAGTTCATCTCCAGGCCTTCATTAACAATATCCCAGAACAGCCCAAGGACCTCCTTCTTGTTCTCAAGAGCTATGGCTGCGGGCGAGAAATCTATCAGGATTCTCATGTGTTCGGGATAATCACTTGTGCAGCAGACAGCATGTCCGAGTCAGGTTTATCTTTCATCCACCCTGACAGGGATACCTCGGAGCAGGCGAACAACATGGTCTCTGAGTATGAGATGACCGGAAGGCATGAGGGATGGAAGTACACCGAAGGAGAGTTTGATGCCGCGCTCACAATCGAGCAGACTCTTCACACACCCGTGAACAGGCTTGCAGGCTCCACATGGGGAACATCCTCGCTCCAGCCGCTCACGAGAATCCTTGACCTGAAGGGCAACATTGAGGTGAACCTTGATCATCTCGTTACCCGTTATCTCGTCACAGCTATTACTCGCGTTCTCCCATTTTTACCCCGGTTTTCAATGTATGTATCCACCAATTTAGCGTTGACTAACTTGTTCAGAGCTTTATGAAATGTGGTATATCCTTTTCTGGTGCGTTTGTGAAAAGCATTAAACAGATCACCCGCTTGCGATGTACCCATTTCAGAAGCTAAACTTAGCAGCGCCGTTTCCGAATCCGTGAATATCTTCAGATATCTTTTCATCCTTTCATCTGAGGCATCAGTGAGTGCAGTTTCCACATCGGTGAACTCTATAATAGTAGAGGCGCGCTTTTCGGCATTAATAACCGAACGTTTCAGGAGATCGATAGCAAACCTGATATCTCCTCTGGACACAGCGTAGCCAGTGATTTTTTCTATAATATCGTTTTTCACAACATTGGGGTATAACCCAATCTTTACCCGCCTATCCAGGATGTCAAAGGTTTCATCCCAGCTATAGGATGGAAATTTAATGACCGTGGGCATGAATACCGAATTGAGTCCTTCATCATGTGAAGGACATTGGCTGCTGTGCACTGTACTCAAACCGATAGAAAGAGGGTATTCTTCATAAAGTCTCAAAAAATTGTTCACTACATCATGGAAAATTTTCCTAAGAACCAGAAAATCCGCATCATCAAGTATAACAAACATGCTCTTATTTTTGGCCACAAGTGTTTGTGCAAGCTTTTCATATAATTTTTTCAGTGCTATTCCTGATGTTGGCGGTTCTATTCCCGTCATCTTTTTGTAGACTTCAGCAAGCACTGAGTAATGTGTCTGTGTATATCTGCAGTTAACATAAGCCAGAATGAGATTTGAAGGAGATATCTGCTCTGCCTGCTCAATAATTTTTTTGAACGATGTGGTCTTACCTGTTCCTGGCGGACCTACGCATACTATGTTCTGCGGCTGCTCACCTTGTATCCCAGGCGCAATAGCATAACCTATGCTTTTCATTTGCGTCTCACGATAAAGAAACTCTTCGGGGATGTACCCAAAATCAAATATTTCTCTATCCCTGAATAACGTCTGTTCCCACGCTAGAAAATTGGTCATCGTTTTTCATCCGGGCGCATTTGTTTTCATAATTTATTCCGATGCGCATGTTTGATTTGCGGATATTATTTTGCTTGATATTAACTATTATGGGAGCGTGGTGAAAGTATTCTTTTTGCCAAATTATTTTTTTACAGTTTCATTTCTTGCTTCCATATGCCCTTTCAGTACCTCCAAAAGTGCCGGTTCCTGCCGTATCAAATCCATGAGTTCCATTGTAAGAGATGCACGCTCCTTGTCAACATTAATGGCTGTGACAATATCAAGTGCAGCGCCGCATTTATTGCAGAACTTGCCAGTTGCTCCATTTACAGTGCCGCATCTGGGACATTTAATAGGTGCAAGATCTTTTTCTTTAGGTGAGTCATCTTTCGAAATACCATATGCTTTGAGAAGGGTATCGTCCAGATTCCTGCCAGAAAGATGGACATATATTTGGGACATGGTTGAACCCTGCGTCCAGCCGAAATACTCGCACATCTGTGCACTCGTCAGTATTTCGGATTTTTCTGTTGCGCTCGTATGCCTGAAAAGATGATTATATACTCTTTTTTGAATTCCAGCTTTTTTTGCAGTCCTTTTGATCCGCATAGTCAATGCAGGATACATTAGTTGTTCACAGGTATTTTCTTTTAAGCCATTTGTTTTTCCATTATTTCCAAACCTGATCCAGAACGGAGAATTAGGATTTAATTTGTTGGGATGTATATCCAACCAGGCGCTCAGATATGGAGCAGAGAATATGGTTCTAATCCGCCTCATTCCTGTCTTTCCATTCACAATTATGATTGCACCGTAATTGTCAAAATGAACATTTTTATTTTGTAGACCTGCCAATTCCCCTATTCTGCAACCTGTTTCATATAGTGCGGCTATAAGAGCTTTGTCCATTGGATGAATGGCTGAGTCTATCATTTTCAGGATTTCCTGCCGGGTAAATATTTCAGGGATTTTGTTTCTTACCCTTTTCATAACTACCTGGTTGGCAAGGTCGGTTCTTCCAGTTTTCTTAAGATAAGTTTTAAAAACCTGTTTGTAGGTATGTTTCGTCCAATCTTTAATATCCCTACGCTGTATCCATTCTAAGAATTCTTCGATATCTTCAATTTCCAGACAGTCAAGGTCCTTGCCCAATTTTTCACTTATTATCCCGATAATAGAAATGCATCTTTCTATCCTTGGCATACTCAGTTCTTTTATGAACATTTGTTTTTCAAAATTGAATATTATCTTCTTATTTTTATCACTTATACTTGAATTTCTGATCTTGTTTTCCACTTTTTCCAGTCTTTTCTTATAATCATAGATATCCATAGTCAACACCCCATAACTTTCGAGAATATAACCCGAAAGCAAGTACATGTGAAAGTGAAAATGCACTGCCTAAAAAATATTAAAGTACCTGTGGGCGTTAAACAAAAAATTGGAAGCCCCGGGAGGGATTTGAACCCTCGACCTAGAGATTACAAATCTCTCGCTCTGCCAAGCTGAGCCACCGAGGCTTATTAAAAAGCTTTCGCTCGTAAGGATGGAATCAGACTTAAAAGCTTCGGTGATAGCCTGATCAATTGAATAGCAAATTGTTTTATCGATGTTTGATCTAATACATGTCGATGCGCAAGGATAATAACAGGAAATTGTTCCATTTGCCCGATCGTATTTAATGTCTATGAATCTCTGAAGGGTGAAATTAAGTGATTATCAATGTGAACATACAACTTTATGTAAATTTTACCCGGCTTACTGAATGAAGGATTATATACTATTGTGTCCTTTAAAAATTGTGCTAAAAGGGATTTATAAATATATCGAGAGATGAACGTCAAACGCGGATTGAATTGATAAATCCCGCCTTATATTTGCGTGGATGGGGTGATTCTTTAATCCGGGAAGAGGAAAACACAGGTTCGTGAAATTATGCTTGATGTAAAAGATTGGCTCCGGATAAAGGATTTACATACACATGGTTGGAATCTGAGTCAGATATCCGAAAAAACCGGATTTGACAGGAAGACCGTCCAAAAATATGTAAAATCCACTTCCGAACCTGAACCGAAAAAAAGGAGAAAAAAGGAGACAAAGCTCGATATATATAGAGGGCATATCGACAAAAGGGTACGGGAAGGAGATTTGCCAGCATCCTGCATTTTTAGTGAGATACAGGAGATGGGTTTCACAGGAAAATATACTATAGTCAGGGAATATATTCGAACAGTAAGATTATCTCAGGAAATTCCTGCAAATCAATTCAGGTGCGATTGAAAATGATATCAGAAAAAGATAAGGAAATTATCATAGAATACTCAAAAAAATATAAAGTCTCCTATGTCATTCTATTTGGTTCTTCGACCAAAAATGACAGGGAATCTAATGATATAGATATCGGTGTAAAAGGGATTGAACCTGGACTATTCTTTGATTTTTATGCTGAATTATATAAAATCTGTCAAAACCTGTGGATCTCATCGACCTGTCCAGGAAATCATTATTCAGCAAGCTTGTAGAAAAAAGAGGAATAAGAATTTATGGATGAACTGACTGAGCAGATTCTCGCAGAAAAAGAGAATGTGGACGTTGCGATGAATAATCTGAAAACAGCTATGGCAAGAACAGAGAAAACGGTGATTGAACTGGCGGCAATTGCGACTTTTCTTCACAATATATATAATGGGATAGAAAATATTCTAAAACAAATCCTGATATCAAGAGATATAATGGTTCCAAAATCTGATAAATGGCATAAAGATCTTTTAAATAAATCATTATCTTCAGGAATTATCTCAGAGGAACTAACAAACAAACTTTATAAGTATCTGACTTTCAGGCATTTTTTGTTCATGATTACGGATTCATGCTGGATGAGAAACAACTTGAATCCCTGGCTAATGATATTCCTGAAATCTGGCAGCAATATCTGAAAGAAATAAGGCTTTTTTTGAAAGAACCAGATTTATAGTATGGAAAAATATGGCTAAAATCAACAACGGAAACGGTAAAACAATAAATTCACAGGCTGCAATGGACAAGGCGGTCAAATCCGTCTGCTATATCCTGCGCGGCGATAGAGCAAAAGGGGCGAGACTCTATGTGCCCGAATTAACATGGATGTTCTTCCTTCGATATCTTGACATAATGGAGGAAAACGAAGAGCAGAAGGCGAAAGCACTGGGCGCTTATTATAGTGAAACATTAAAAGCCCCATATCGCTGGAGGGACTGGGCTGCGCCTTTTGATAAAACAATAAACTGGGATGAAATGATCTGGAAGAAATTACCCGGATGGAAACGATGCGAACTCTCAAAAAAAGCGATTGGCTCCTTTCTCTCTTTCGTAAATGATGAATTATTCCCTCATATGAAAGACCTTGGAAGCGCAACCGGTGCAAGCAATAAACAAAGTGTCATGTTCCATACAAAGACGGCAGCATACCAGCAAACAAAGCGCAAGTTGCTTGATGAATGTGATCTATGGTGTGTCATGAGCCTCCCGCAAGGCGTGTTTGTGAATGCTGGCGCGGGTGTAAAAACCGATTTGCTTTTTTCACGAAAGGAAAGCAGACAGAGCGGGTATTATAGTTTTCAGGAAAATGGTCTAATAAATTGAATGATCTTATTGGCATTATTTACCCATCTTCTCCCTCACCATCTCCACCCCCCTCTCCAGCGCCTCCTCTATCTTGCTCGCATCCGTCCCCCCGCCCTGCGCTATCCCCGCCTTCCCTCCTCCGCCTCCGCCCAGGAGATTTGACATTTCGCGCACAATTGCGCCGGAATTTACACCCTTCTTCTGGGCATGCGCACCTGCGCTCATCACGATCTTAACGCCCGCCTTATCGCTTGCCAGGATTGCCACAACATCGTCGTTCTTGCCAAACTCTGTGGCTGCCTTGATAAGTTCCTCAACGTCAGCATGAGGAATCTTTTTTGCAAGCACTTTCAGGCCATTAATATCCACGGCATCGCTCATCATCGCTCTTACTCTTACTTCCGCAAGTTCTGTTTTCAGGCGCTCGTTCTCTTTCTTAAAGTCCTTCCATTCCTCAAAGAACCTGTTCACGGTATCAGGAAGCTGATCCGGGGAAACACGAAGCGCTTCTGAAGCTTTTTTCAGAAGCTCATCTCTTTCCTGTATTCGTTTTACCGCAGCTTCACCCGCTGAGAACTCAATTCGCTCTACACCATCCTGTATCCTCTCTGTTTTAATAAGCTTGATCGGGCCGATCAATCCGGTATTTGAAACATGCGTTCCCCCGCAGGCTTCCACATCATTACCCACGCGAAGGATCCGGATATCCTTCCCCGGCGGCACACCGCCCTGGTAAAGGACAAAACCATAACGCTGTTGGGCCTCTATCCTGTCCATCCAGTCGATGAATACGGGCTGGTTCTTCATCACGGCTTTATTCGCAAGAAGTTCTATCTCTTTGAACTCTTCATCCGTAATGCGCTTAAAATGCGTGAGGTCAAGCCTGGCCCTGTCCGTGGACTTCTGGGCGCCTGTTTGCCAGATATGCTTTCCCAGCACGGATTTAGCCGCTTCGTTCACTATATGCGTGGCAGTATGGTGCCGCATATGCGCCATTCGCCTTTCCCAATCGACCATGCCTTTTACCGTATCGCCTTTCTTGAAGCCGAAATCAGAATCTGTCTCATGAACAATAACTCCATTTAAATTCTGTACATCAGCTACGTTGACAACATAATCATTAACCGACAGCGTCCCATGGTCAGCAGGCTGGCCGCCGCCTTCAGGATAGAACATCGTCCTGTCAAGGATCACATTGTTTTCAATAACATCAAGAACAGTTGCCTCAAACTCGATCTGTTCGGGATATTCATAATAAAGCTTTTGTGTTGGCGGTAAATCAAGCGCAAGCGTCTCTTCATCCTCTGTTTGCGCCTTGCTGTGGGATTGTGCGACAAGTGAATAGAACGTATCAGGAAGTTCCACTGCGACACCTGCTTCTTTTGCGACTTCACGGGTTATTTCAGGCGGGATACCATGCGTATCATATAACTGTATAAGCTCAGCAAGCGGAATGGGCTGGTTTTTCTCCTTGAAATGCTTTGCCGTTTTCTTAACAAGTTTCGTTCCACGCTCAATGGTATCAGCGTATTTTTCCTCCTCAAGTGCAACAATTTCCCTTATCGTATCAAGCCGCTCCCTGAATTCCGGGTATTCGGGGAAATCCCGTATCTGCATCTCGATAATTTCAATCAGGGGCTCTTTTATATCCAGTTCCTTCATAAGCCGAAGGGTCCGGCGAAGCACAAGTCTTGTGAGATAACCCGCTTTCACGTTCGATGGGATTATACCGTCGCCCAGCATGAATGCAAGGCATCTTGAATGGTCAGTGATTGCATAAACAGTCTCGACCGGCACCATGATCCTCTGGAGTTTTTCAACGGTCGTACCGATGCTGTCTGCCACTTTCTTTCTGAGCTGGAAAAGGTTTGCCTGTCCACTGATATCCATTACACCCGCTAACCTTGCATTTTGCGAGAAGATTTCTGCGTATTCAGGATTATCTATAGAATGCTCAACACCGGCAAGATCCATGAGTTCATTCACGATCCTGGGGAACACGGCATCGTATATTGTTGGTGAGCCTCTGGATGCCCAGACGAACCTCTCAAGACCGTATCCGGTATCAACAATATAATTGTCCATCTTTTCGTAGGTCTGACCTTTGATCTCAATTGAGCCGCCTTTTGTCTGTTTTAAGTCCATGAAAACAAGTGTAGCAAGCTCAAGCCCGCCCACGAGCACTTCAACGCTGGGGCCGGCATTTCCCCCCCCTGCCCAGGGCGCTTCCTTATATGTCACAGCGTTCAGGTCAAGGCCAAAACTGGAAAGTAAGGAATCACAAAGCTCAACAGTCCTGTCCTTCCAGTAAATTTCCTGTCCGCGCTTGTTAAAGCAGTGATGCGCCATCATCTCAAAGGTTGTAAGGTGGCGACCGCTCCTGCCTACTGCGTCAAGGTCATCAAGACGGATGCAGGGCTGCGATATTGTAAGCGGATTTGCAGGTGGCGGGACAAGGCCGGATGTAACAAACGGCTGGAAATCCGCAATGGAAGCAATTGTAAGATAAATATCATCGCGCCAGCGTGCGATAACAGGATAACGGTTAACGCGTGTATGTCCCTCTTTCTCGAAAAATGAAAGATATGCCTCCCTCATAGAGGATATGTCGTATTCTTTCTTGAAAACGGGTTTTCCTATAAATGAATATGAAACGCAGGGCGGATCTCCGCAGAATTCAGTTTCGGAATCCCTCGTCCAGAAGTTCTTCCCACACTTTGGGCACTGTTTTCGTGCAAATCCGTTCTCTTTGAAATAATCAAGCTCGTACTCGTCCATAATATCTGGGGGTAATTATTGTTAAGGGAATAGATAACTATTCTGGCAAATATTCTACTGAATCATCCTGGAAAATCAATTTGTTTCTTTCTTCATCCCTACAACAGCCAAAAATCGTTTTACAACAGCCTCTTCAGCTAATTTGAGAAGTGTCTGTTTATCTTTTGTACCGCTAAACACCCCAAGAGGGATTTGGGCCCCACCAAGCATGGCATGCCCCCCGGCCTTATCAGCGCCGAAAGCATCGGCCAGGATCTTTCCGACATTTATCCGGTCATCCCTGGATCTTCCTGAAATATATATCGTATCTTCGCCCAGACCAAAAACAAGGGTTGTTGTTATTCCTTCAAGCGTCAGCAGGTAATCCGCAGCCTGAGCCAGTGTATCCCTGTCACGGATCGTTCCCACATTTGATATAAGGTAACTGCCTTTTATCTGACGGTTCTTGATAGCTTCACCGAGAATGTCGATCGATTCAGTGGATTTTGATGGAGTCTCGATCCGGTTTAGAATATCATGGTTCGCAAGAGGAAAGAGAAACGCTGCAGCTGTCATGTCAGCAGGGTCAGTATTTCTCCTGAAATCATTCGTGTCTACTTTAATACCATATAACAGGGCTGTGGCAAGCTCAGTTTTGATCGGTATTTCAAGTTCCTGGAGATATTTTGTCATTATGGTAGCTGTCGCGCCTATGTTGGGCCTTATGTCTATGTATTCTGCTTCCACTTCTTCCATATTTGCCTGGTGGTGGTCTATCACAATGCTAACTTTCGTGCCAGGGGGAAGTAAATTATTTACACCTGGCGCAGAAGATTCAATGATCGCTATTTTTTTATAATCTGACCCCTTAAAGTCTTTTGACTGGTCCATCTCTATATCAAGGAGGTTTACAAATGCCTTATTTTCATGATGTCCAATGATGCCTTTATAAAGGATGTCCGCTTTAACCCCGACGCTGTTTGCGATTTCCTTCAGGCCCATGGCGCTTGAGATGGCATCCGGATCAGGATTGTCATGGACTATGATCGCAAGTTTTCCTTCACCAACAGTATTTATCAATTTCTTTAAATCCTGGGCCAGTTTTACAGATTTCATTTTTTCTATATACTGGACAATGGCTGAGGCTATCGCTTTGATAGGCAGGTTCGACGGAAGGACCACAAGGTCAGCGCCAGCTGCTTCCATTTCTTCTTTCTGCTGGTAATTATTGACTCTTGTAACTATCTGGACATCGGGGGCTTTTTTCCGAATAAAATTCAAAGCATTTTTATTTGCTTCTATGTCAGAACTCATTATAAAAACAGATTCGATATTGTGGATATCCAGGCTTGAGAGAATCTCAGTATCACCGATATTTCCCTGTAAAGCATTGAGGTTTTGTTCTTTTAATGTCTGGACCTTTGCAGAATCATTATCTACAAGGATAATATTTTTGGTCCTGGTCTCAAGCTCTTTTGCAAGAGCAAGCCCAATACCTCCGCTGCCAAGAACAGCATATATTGCTTTGATGGGTTTCAAATCACTTGAGTTCTCCTCGATATGAAAGCCTCCTATCTTACGTTCTATATTAAGTAGCTTGTATTAAAATGCATTGGCGTTTTAATTAAACGAACTATCTTTGGTCCGAAAATGACCTGCCCTGAGAACAGCGAATACATGCACCCTTTTGCGTCATGCACCGGGAACATACTAAATTCCCGCATAACATGCACGTATTCAGCTTTCCTGGCTGTCCGCAGATACTGCAAACTCCCGTTACTTCCATATACTCCCTCCAGATAATATTATAAATTAAGATGCTTGATATGGAACATAATATTCCTCTATCATCCATGATTCAAGCGCTACTGGTTGTTTCTTTCCCATATTTTTCATCAATGCAGGGCTTTTTTGTTGGATTTCTGATATTTCGTTATTCATTTATACCAATGTCACCATTCCAGATGACAGTCTCCATGAGATTTGAGTCTTTATAAGAATTTAAAGCTATCGATTCAAAATGAGTATTACTAAAACAGAATACATGTTATCGGTGTCATTAGAAACGAGGACTATATCTCTGGGGTTCGATCCCACCCCTCCTCTATTGTCATAAATAAGAGTGAAGGGTTTATTATTATGATTTATTGGATGGGCTCGATTGGAAGAAAAAAGTAGACCTTTTCTGCGTGTCTAAACTGTAAGGTTTTCAGCCCTTTTTATGGATGTTTTCAATATTGATTTCATGATTGTTTTCAACCATGTAATTTTACCGGTATTCAGTCAATTTCAGAATAGGTTTACAATTAGCTCAGATATCTGATCTGCAGTAGGCTAATTGTAAACCTGATTTTATAATCTTAATTCTCTTACCCTCTGATTAGGATCTATCTGAGATCTCTCTGATATCGTCACATCCGGAGAGAAAAATCAAGTAGCACTAAGGCTCTGCTTTTTAATGTACAAAACGGAAAAATGATATCGTTTTTATCCGGGTGCATGATGAGATTTTCCGGAAGCTATGATGATGACTATTGGAAGCCATCACTATTTTTTCCTGCGAGGCACAAAGCCAGGTATTTAAAAATCGTTATCAGTAGAGCAATTAAAATTTTACTCCACAAGTAGAATCACAAGGGTTGCCTTGAAAAAATCGCTTAAATCGCATCTTGAAGGCTTGTTAATCTATGATCCAGAGCAATCCCTGATTTTCCTCTCAACCTCTGGTTATCCTTGGATCCAGAGCGATTCCTGGCTACCAGCTCGACCTCTGGTTATCCATCTGGAGAGCCATATTTCCCGTAACGACCTTCTACGAATGAAACTTCTTTCTCTTCACCGCATTTTTCGCAAATCGTTAAGCTGCCTTCCTTTTTCCATTTGTGTTTGCATTTCTCTTTCTTTGAATCCCCAAGTGTCAGAAGCGATATGTTTTTTCGTCTCTTTTATCAATTTTGATTACAGTAATCGTTTTGTTATTCCAATCAATGTCATAAACAATCCTATATCTTGAGATTCTTAAGCGGTAGGTGTCCTCTTCGCCTACAAGTTGTTTAATGTCGTATTCCTTTATCGGCAACGGAGATGTCTTAAGAGTGAGAAGGGCTTTTTTTGCTCGTTCTGCTATCCGCTTATCAAGATTCATTAAAGCTTTTTTGGCAGCGTTGCTTAAGAAGATTTCAAACATTCAATTCCTTAAGTACATCATCGAGTCTAAATCTTCCACCGCGCTTCGTCTCTTCCCGTATTTTATGAATCTCTAACCTCTCCTCATCGCTAGTTTCTTCTTCAGGAATGAGGGCGGTTTTGATCAATTCTACTTCCCGTCTGAGTGTTTTTATCTCAGTGTATATTGTATCTAAAGATGCTTGCATGATTCACCTATGCTTTTTCAATAGCGATTTTGGCCATAATTTACACTTTAACCCCTACGAACAACGATATTGCCTTTCTCCCTTTCTTCAAAAACAATCACATCGCCACCACTGGCATTCAATTTTTTCCGCACATCAGAGATCAAAGTAATTTTCCCATCTGATGTAAGCTTGGTTGTACCTATTATCTTGGGCATAATAGTCTAATCGTTCGGAAAAGTATAATAACCTATCTTTAGAAAGTGCAATTCAATAAATTAAATCTGTTTTTTACTGAGTATCCGTCATTTCCCCCAATTATTGAATACCTCTACGTTTTGATTAAATTTATCAATAGTAATTTTAATATCATTTGCCATGATATTTTTATTCTGGTTCACTCTCTCGATTTCCAGGGCAGCCTGATCATAATTTAAGCTGTTAATATTGGCATTTATCAAGTTAGCGTAATTATCCCCACTGTAGACGGCATCTTTGTTTCTCTTGATAAACTCTGTTGTCTGTGCCTGGAGAGCGTCAAGCCAGCCTTTAAACTCATCTCTACTCATTTTAGTTCCTGATTTGGATGCATAATACATATCAAGCCTTGTAGTTTGTTCAGTGACTAAATCCAGTCTCCATTTATAATCCGTTGTAGCTCGATTTAGATCATTTGGTACGGTCGGGGGTGTCCAATCTATTTGGATGGGTTCTTGTTTTTGGGTTTGGGCTGCTGCCGGTGTAATTGTTGATGAATAGATGTTTGGGTTTTCAATTGTAGACAGTGGTTTTGGCGTGTCTATTGGTGAATTATTATGGAGGGAGTGATGGAAAAAAGACCACTTCGTTCTAAGGTATCTGGATTCCGCAAAACTGAGTACACGAAATTGTGCATTGAGATATTCAATAAGATCTCTCAGCCAAGGCAAAATATCTTTGAATATGTTAAACCTGAGCTATTCAAGGATTTATCAGCCAAGCTCGCAAAAATTCAAGAAAAGAATCTTTCGAAAAAGCAAGCGTTCAGGACACCATATTATCAGACCCAGTAGAGGTGATTAAATGCTTGGATATGAGTATGAAAGAATGTTCGATAGTACATTGAAAAAAGTGCTTCCATATCTGATATTGCCACCTAATGAATTCAGAAATGATCTTGCAGATCGCATGGCTGGACTATTTCATTTTTTACGTGGGGATAATAGCGAAGTTATGTTTATTGACCTCAATAAGAAAATTAACGAAATAATAGACCCTGACAAGCGTAAGAGCTGGGATAGTTCAATAGAAATTGAAATACACGATTTCAACGGAAGGCAGATGAGTTTCGATGACCGCATAAGAAAGATCAATGAAAGGCTGACAAAATTAGAAAAGAAAATGGAAAGGCCTGTCATACCACTCCAACAAGATTTTAAAACAATTATAGAGCCTAAAACTGAAATTGCCGAAAAAACAGAGCCATTGCCGATAATTGCCGAAAAAATAAAGCCGGAAGCGATTATAGAAGATAAAATAAAGCCGGAAGTGATTATTGTGCAAAAACTTGAACTGATAAAAAATTATCTTAAAACCAATAAGCGAGTCACTAATAAAGAAGCCAGGGAAATATGTGGTGTTAATATTAATCAGGCACAAAAGTTGCTTCAGAAACTTGTTAAAGAAAATTTTGTTAGACAAATGGGAAAGAAGAAGGGCACGTATTATGAACTTATGAATTTATGAAAATTAATAACTCGCTGATAACTATTTGTGCTGCATTGTGATTTATTGGGACGAATCTATTTTTTTTTCAATCAATTTGGTGTTATCCCTAATCCAGAGCGATCCCTGGGTTACTTCTCAACCTCTGGCCAAGATTACCCAGAACATGACATAAATCAAAAAGAGGGGTGACAGAAATTCAAAGCATAGTGGTTTTTGAAATATTCCAGGACATGAAATTCGAGTATAAAATTATAGAAAACAGCTTTTCCCGTGACGGTTTTTAAAAGGTTTTATCCTTTTACTTATAGATGGGTTGAAAGATTTAACCTTTCCTTGTAGAGAGGCTAAAAGGTTATCGAACCTCTCGGATTAGTCAAGGGCAGAAAGGTATTGTTTTACCTTCTTTTGACCAGTACTGCCGCAAGCAGCGCTTCAATGCTGGCGCTTTTGGTGTTGCTGTCGGAGGGGAAGTTGGTATTTGGGTGGCTTGAACTGCAAATACGAGCTTGCCAGTCTCGAAACTAGCTTCCTGCCATTCTCCAAATACACTTTTATTTAGTTTTTTGAGGGAGCTTTTCGAACAGGCATAACCAGAACCTTGTCTATCCGGTTTTTATCCATATCGACTACTTCAAAACGCAACCCGCCCCACTCAAAATGGTTGCCGACCGAAGGAATGCGTCCCATTTGCATCAGCACGAAACCGCCCAATGTCTGATAGATACCTTCTCCTTGCAGCTTTTTGATTTGAAATATTTCTTTTAGATCAACCGCAGGCAGCATTCCATCTAATAACCATGAGCCATCTTCGCGTTGCACCGCCAGAGGTTCAGCCTTCTCCTCGATGGAAGGTATTTCGCCGACAATCTCTTCCATGATATCGTTGAGTGTTATAAGTCCCTGAATAGTGCCATATTCATCGACCACCAGTGATAGATGTATGCCAGACTGCTTGAATAACTCCAGAACCTTTAGAGCATGCGTGCTTTCTGGCACAAACAACGTGCGCCGCATGGATGCCTTCAGGTCAGCCGATTTACCCACAATATTGTGGCTCAATAAATCTTTAACCTGTACTATGCCAAGAATATTATCAAGGCTGCCCTGGCATAACGGGAAGCGAGAATGACCGCTCTGGGCAATCTTTCGCCGAATCTCCTCTGGTGATTCATCTATATCAAGCCAGTCAATATCTGTCCGTGGCGTCATCAGTACTCCAGCCCGCAAATCGCCCAGGCGAAATACATGTTCCACCATAGCCCTCTCTGCTTCCTCAAAAGCTCCGGATTTCATACCCTGCTCAATCAGGATATTTATCTCCTCTTCTGTAACTGGCGGTTCAGTAACCGGTTGTATACCTAATATCCTGAGAACCGTATCCGTCGAAATGCTCAACAAATGCACCACCGGGGAAGCCATCCGGGATAAGACGCTCATGGGGGCGGCTACAGTACAGGCTATTCCCTCGGCGTTATGCAATGCTAACCTTTTGGGTACAAGCTCACCGATAACCAGCGTGAGATACGTAATACCCAGTACTACAATGCCAAGAGCAACGGCTTCGCTGTAGGGCGCGAGTATGGGTATAGAGTCCAGGCGTACCGCCAGCTTCTCGGCTATGGTCGCACCGCCGAACACACCAGCCAGTATGCCAATAAGCGTGATGCCGATCTGAACCGTCGATAGTAAGCGGTTGGGTGATCTTGCCAGTTCCAGTGCAGCGAGTGCCTTTACATTACCTTCATTTGCCCACTGTTGAAGCCTGGCCTTTCGCGCCGAAATGATAGCAATCTCCGACATAGCAAATACGCCGTTGGCGATGATAAGTAAAACAATAAACAGTATTTCAAAAGTGAGATTGGACATTCCAGAAACCTCTTTTGTGTCTGAATAAATAGGATAATTGGTGCGAGGGATGGGATTTGAACCCACGAACCCCTTCGGGATTAGCCCCTGAAGCTAACGCCTTTGACCGGACTGGGCGACCCTCGCATTTTGAATATTATATCTCATAATTTCTTATTTTGTTCGTCTTTTTTCGTGATCCTTCGCAATGGCAACCTCCGTTATGACAGCAATTTCAGGAGCAATGCCTTCTGGACATGCAGCCTGTTCTCAGCCTGGTCAAATATTGCCGAGTTTGGCCCTTCAACAACTTCTGCTGTGATCTCCTCGCCCCTGTGGGCTGGAAGACAGTGAAGCACCATCACATCATGCTTGGCTTGTTCTAAAAGCTTGCTATTGATCTGGTAGGGTGCAAAGTCGCGCAACCTCTGGTCATATTCCTCTTCATCACCCATTGAGACCCAGACATCGGTTGAGAGGATGTCTGAATTCTTTGCTGCTTTCATTGGGTCACTGATAACATTTATTGTTCCCCCCAGAATCCTTGCTTTCTCCAGGATTTCGGCATTCGGCTCATAACCTTGCGGGCACGCTACGGTCATTTTCATCCCTGTCAGCGCGCATGCGAGCATGGCAGAATTGCATACATTATTTCCATCTCCGATCCATACAAAATTTTGACCCTTGAATTTTCCTTTGTATTCACGTATGGTAAGAAGGTCAGCAAGGAGCTGGCAAGGGTGTTCAAGATCAGATAGGCCATTAATTACAGGAACAGTACTGTTTTCTGAAAGTTCGACCAGGGTTTCGTGCTTATACACCCGCCCCATGATCGCATGGACATAACGGGACATCACACGAGCGGTATCAGCAACCGATTCTCCGCGCCCTAGCTGCACATCTTTATAATTAAGATATATCGCATGCCCGCCAAGATCGGTCATTGCCACTTCAAAGGATAACCTGGTGCGGGTTGAGGATTTCTCAAAAAGCATGGCCAGGGTTTTACTTTTGAGTTTATCGCATGTTTTTCCGCGTGCCCTTTTTTCTTTCAGGTCAGAGGCTGTATCAAGTAAATTGATAATATCTGCATATGATAGATCGGAAATAGATAATAGATGAGATGACAAACCCGGAAAACTCCTTTATAGTTTATTGTTCCAGACTTCTAGATGTAGATACTTATTTAAATTTCTTTTCCATAGTGACCTTACAATGATACCAAAAGTTCTTGTCCTCACAGGCTACGGCATAAACTGTGATATGGAAACCCGGCATGCATTCAAACTTGCCGGCGCCGAAGCCGAACGTGTACATATCAATGACCTGATCAGTGGAAAAGAAAGACTCTCAGATTATCATATTCTTGCGTTCCCGGGAGGCTTCTCGTTCGGGGATGATATCGCATCCGGTAAAGTTCTTGCGAATATGGTCAAATATAATATTGGAGAGCAAATACAGGAATTCATAGGATCGGGAAAATTGATAATAGGTATCTGCAATGGTTTCCAGGCCATGGTGAAGATGGGTTTGCTGCCTGGATTCAATGGCGATTATGCCAAACAGGAAGTTACACTTACCTTTAATGATTCAGGAAGATTCGAGGACAGGTGGGTAGATCTTAAGGCAAATGAAAGATCAAAATGTGTATTTTCGAAAGGCATTGACAGAATATATCTTCCCGTGCGCCATGGCGAAGGGAAGTTCATAGCAAAAAACCCACAGGTGTTCGCGAGATTAGAAAAAGGGAACCATATTGTTTTCCAATATACGGATACGCAGGGAAATCCTGCAGGATATCCTCACAATCCTAATGGCTCGATACATAATATTGCAGCGATATGCAATGAGACTGGCCGCATTTTCGGGATGATGCCGCATCCTGAAGCATTCCAGCACAGGACTAACCATCCCGGATGGACAAGGGAGGAATTGCCGGAAGAGGGGGCAGGAATAGCAATATTTCGAAATGCAGTTGAGTTTGTGAAGGAGAATCTGTAGAAGATTTGTTATAAATTCAACTTAATTGAAGTGAATACAGGACAATATGCCCTGGAAAGACCTCGCATCAATTTGCAGGGGAAATCATCGCATTTCAAACAGTATTCAATATTTTTATTCTCAGCGCAATTGAAAATTATGCATTCATTCCTGGATATGTTCTCTCTTTCACAGCCAAGGCATCCATTATTGAAGTTCTTGCATAATCCACAGGCAATACCGCATTTTCCAATTGTGATTTCCATTTTATTCCACTAATTTATTCGATATAAGTTACCCCTTTTGTATTAAGAAATGAAACTGTTCGCCTTCTTTAAAGAGTTTTATTAACTTATGTCCGGCCCTTTTTGCCCATCGCGGGATATCCTGGACAGCCGCCGGGTCTCCAGTGACCATCTCCAGGACTTCACCCGGCATTAATTTTTCCATTTCTGTGGTTGTATTAAAAATCGGTATTGGGCAATAGAGTCCAACACAATCTACAAGTAATTTTGGTTTAATATTCTCATTTTCAGTCATTGTGATCAACTCATTGTGACCAACTATTATATTTATTTGATCCCCAGCACATCTGCCATTTCATATATGCCCGGTTGCGCTTTTGATACCCAGAGTGCCGCTGCCACAGCCCCTTTTGCGAATGCCTGCCTGCTGTGTGCCTGGTGCTTTATCTCGATTCGCTCGCCATCACCGGCAAAAAGCACTGTATGATCGCCTACGATGTCCCCGCCGCGTACCGCATGGATACCGATTTCCTTATGCCGCGGAGCAAGCCCCTGTCTCCCATATACAAGCTCTTTCCCGCCAAGTGTATTCGAAATGACCTGGGCAGCCTTCACTGCGGTACCGCTGGGTGCATCCTTCTTCTGGTTATGGTGGGCTTCTATTATTTCGATATCATAATCCCCGAGGCGCTTTGCGGCTTGGGCAAGTAAACCCCAGAAAACATTAACACCAATTGAATAATTTGGTGAGATGACTGCCCTGACACCATTTTCGGATATTGCTTTATCCATTTCGGATCTTTGCTCTTTTGTGAAGCCGGTTGTCCCCACGACCAGATTGACCTTATTCCTGGCACTGGCTGTTACGTTTTTCACAGCAGCCTGAGCTATCGTGAAATCAATAAGAACATCGGGTTTTGATATTTTAAGGACATTTTCAATATCATTTGCATCGGTAACATTAACGTCAAGCTTTCCTGTCCTCATGACCTCACCTATATCCTTGCCAATATTTGTGACATCAATAGCTGACACTAGCTTCATCTCTTTTGATTTCAGGACATTTTCAATAATTAGCCCGCCCATTTTTCCGCAGGCACCTGTTACGGCTATTTTTATCATAGGATCACTTCAATAGATGAAGGTCATTTAAAGCAGCTTTTAACTTTCGCTCGTTATCCTGGCTCATGGGTGCAAGAGGAAGCCTCAAATCCCCGGCAGGAAGTCCGATAAGTTCAACGGCTTTCTTGATCGGGATAGGATTTGTCTCCAAAAAGACTGCGCGTATGAGAGGAGCAAGTTTAATATGCAATTTTCTCGCTTCTTCAAAATTCCCATCGCGAAACGCCTCGACCATGGAAACAGTAAGCTTCGGGGCTACATTAGCCACAACCGAAATTACACCTGCTCCTCCGATTGCCATTATCGGGAGAGTCAGGCCATCGTCTCCGGAAAAAACAACAAAATTTTCATCATGGGTAAGTTCCAGGATCCTCGTAACCTGGTCAAGGTTGCCGCTTGCTTCTTTTACACCGATTATATTGCTCTCTTTTGCAAGTTCGGCCACGACCTCAGGTTTGAGATTTATACCTGTTCGCGAAGGTACATTGTAAAGGATTATTGGAATATCAACTTCATTGGCGATCTTCTTAAAATGAGCAAGCATGCCGCGGTCATTGGGCTTGTTATAATAAGGAGTGATCAAAAGCGCTGCATCTGCGCCTGCATCCAGAGCAGAACGGGTCAACTCCAGCGCTTCGGTAGTATTATTAGAGCCTGTTCCTGCAACAACCGGGACAGTGGAGCAATCTATTGCGACCTCAATGACCTTCTCATGTTCTTCTATGGAAAGGGTCGCAGATTCGCCTGTGGTTCCGCAAGGAACGATACCAGAAACTCCGTTATCGATAAGGAAACCAATATTCTGCCTCAAACCTTCTTTATCGATCTTATTATCCTTCGTGAACGGGGTAATAAGAGCAGGCAGAACACCGTTTAACATAAATTTTATCTCTTATGAATCTTTATCTCTTTCTTGTAGCTTTAACTCTCAACTGCCTCACTACATAACCAGCTACACGATTCCTGATAACCTTGCTATCGACGTCTGTATATTTAGTAACGTTTTCCTTGTTCTGGTTAAAATCAAGACTGAAAGCATCACTGTGCTTTTCAAGTAACATTGCTCCTAATGATTTTATATATCCTTGTCTAATATTTCCCATAATTATTTTTCTCCATTTTTCCTTTGCATACAACTCCATTATTCATATAGATTTCTGGAGGTTCAGTACTTCCGAATACCCTGACTTCCGAACAAAAGATCATATTCAGCCATTGACAATCGCCCATAAAATATAATAAGGATATTATCCCATCTAAAAATATAGAGGGGATAATAAGATGAGGCTTGTACCGGAAATACAAATAACCAATCTCTTGGCTTTAACCTCAGAACTATTTGGTAAGTCAAAAATAATAAATCTACCTGAAAAAGCAGAATACAGTTTTCAAGACACATTGAACGTATTGCTTCGTGCAGCAACTTCGACTTCAAATTCGATAGAATCAGCAAGCAATGACCTTAGAATGAAGACTCCTTATAAAAATGTACCATCCGCTGATTCCATTCACGGCTACATAAATTCAAACTCTATTGACTACATGATTTCTTCATTCAGGCAGATAAATACTGAAATAATTAAACACACGAATCTAAAAGGAACATATCAAGATGCTGCGATTGATTTTCATGACATACCTTACTATGGCGATAAAAATACATCCGGAATAAGAG
>CAJPFJ010000021.1 GCA_905339155.1 Methanosarcinales archaeon | reverse complement strand
CCGCTTGAGAAGTATATATCAAAATCTTTATTCCTGTCATCGTACCATGCAATATACGCATTTCCATTCTCAAATGCCAGTGAAGGAGTATAATGGGATACATTTGTAGAATCATCATTCACCCTCATATTCGTGCTAAATTGCCAGATTCCGTTTTCTTTTGTTCCGTGTGAGAAATAAATATTATAATTGCCATTCCTCGCGTCCAGCCAGGCGATACACGCATTTTTTTCATCATCAACAGCAAGCGATGGGGCATAATGCCAGTTACCAGCAGGGTCGTCATTCACTCTTATCGGTTTATCGAACCTGTAAACACTGTTGGTAGAATGCCCTTCCGTGAATTCTATATCCCAGGTTTTCTTGTTCATCATTGCTGCATATACGGTTCATTCGGTTTTTGAATACCTATATGCTTTCTATGATTTCACTTTCTCTGATGCCGCGTTTGCACTGAGTTTAGTGTATTTTTTCTCGAACTCACCCTGACAAGTGGTGCAGCAAAAAAAATAACCTTTATCATCGAATTTCTTTTTTACAGCGTCTCCTACCACTTTCTTATCGCAATAAGAACATGTCAGGGTTATGCTGGAAGAGGCCAGAGGGATAGTTGAATCCTTTGTGAATGCGTTTTTTACTGATAATATGCGGATGTTATTCACATCAGTAAGATTTATCCTTTCCTGTATAGCAAGAATCCGCCGCATATCCCCTGCTACTCTTGACACTATGGCTGTGTCAGAATCAGAGGTTACATACAGCTCCTTAACCTCTTCGAGCACCCGGAGCTCTTCAGTTATCCTGCTGATAGCGCCTGGCTTTGCATTTACAAGGAGTATTGCTTCGGTTATCCCCAGCTTACTGTTATCGATATCTATGGTGAATTTACTGATAACCCCAAGTTCAAGCATCCGATCCACACGACTCTTGACTGTTGGGACGCTTGTAAGACAGCACTTCGCTATCTCCTGGAATGACTCCTTGCTGTTGCTCTGCAGATGTGCCAATATCTTGACATCGAGATTATCAAGTTCTATCATATAAGTTTACATACAGTGTAAACATAAGTACTTTATGGTACATTTTGAGTTCTATTCGAACTGAAGAACTTGTTGAGACCATCTTTAGAAAGATCGATTTGATCCAGCCTGACCATATGTTTACAATTAACGTAAAGTATATTAAAGGTTGCGAATAATAACTCTTTTATAAATTTTTCAGATGTTTGATAGAAGCTATCTCGTCAGCCAATTTCTCATTTTCCATGCGTAAAATTATCAGGGATGTCAGGAGAAGGAAGAATGCAAAACCGAACTTGCAGCCATCGCCGCAGGAGCAAGCGCTGGATTGATAAGATAGGGGGGATTGGTAACGGGGATACTGGATATGTTTTCGGCCTTCTTGACATGCATGATGATGCCTTTGTAACATTGACAGGTCATCCAGAAAAAAAATGGTGACATTGTTGCAAAGAATTTGGAAATCTTAAAACAACTACAACCTCATGAGCAGAAAATAGAGATAAGGTCGGATCGTGGAAAAGAATTTTATAATGAAGCTGTAAGGAAGTTTTGTAATAAAAACAATATTCTTCTCCACTTTATCCCGAAAGGAAGCCCATGGCTGCAAGCTTTCATCGAAAGAGGTTTTAGAACAATAAAAGAGGAATTTCTAAACCTTGTGTGGATTGGAGATTGGAATAAATTCAATGATGTACTGCGAGATGCTAGATATGAATATAACCATAGACCCAACTCTGCATTTGGCTACAGGAATCCTTTAGAAGTAATGGCTACAAAAATAACAAATTTACCCCACCAGGTCGGTGGACACTAACATTAGTTCTTCTTTACGATTTTGTTGTTGCAAGTTCTGTTGAACAACTTCCTTCTCAGCAAAGCGAATATTAAGCGCGTTTAGAAATTTGACAAGCCTTTTTACCACAACATCGTCTCTATTTATTTGATATAACTTAGCATTTCCAACTTGCCGTGTCATTGTAACCAACCCAAGTTTTTCCAGTTCGGGCAAGGCTTTCATAAGGGTTGTATAATGTATACCAGCTTCATCTGAGATATCGGTGAGTGTTAAGTCTATATCTTGATATTCCCAGAGAACATCAAGTATTTTGGCAGTTGCAGAACCTGTAAAGAGCTTTTCTAATGACATTTTTTCATTTTCCACATATTTTAGTGATTGTTATGCGAGTGCATATTAGTGCATACGCTATTACGCATTAGTGCGTATTAGTATGTATTAGTATATTAGCTTTAAACTATAATCTGCTGAATGCAAAAAGGGCAAATTGATATCGTAAAGCGGCTTATTCTCAGACGTTTCCTTAATAAAAATATGATTGGAATGAACTATGTTAATAGACAAGATATTCAAGTCAAAAAAATTGGTGGTAATATAGTTCAAAAAGCTATTGATAATCGGATTAAAGATAGTTTCTTAGAAACACATCATAAAGACTGTATCAGCATAAATCCAAGAATGTTAAAATCAATAGGTGAATACTTAGAAAAAAGTTGATGTTATTTAAATGTCTCAAAAAATAATCTACTTAGACCAACATGGTTGGATTAATCTTGCTCAAGCATATTTTGGAAAGAATAAAGATATGTATACCTTATGTGAAAAAGTTATAAAAAGCTTCAGAATTAGAATGTGCCATCTGCTATCATTGTTCATCTGGGAGTGGTTCGGAGGTAATAAGGAAAGATATTGAAACACAGGATGTGCATCATGCAAAAAACGAATGATATATTCAATGCAGATATATATGAAAGAATTACCGTCAATGCGCAAGAAGAATTGAAGTAAATTTAAAGGATCATAATCATGAACACAAATGAACAACTTTTCAGAATCATTATAGAAGATGGTTTTAGTAAGGGTGATGTAACTGTTTTTGACAGATATGCATCACCTGATTTTGTTGAACACCAGTATGGATTCATTCCTCCAAATGCAGAGGGAGTCAAAGAACGCATCAGGAGCCTGCACACCGCTTTTCCTGATTTCTCTATGACGATAGAAGATCTGGTAACTGATGATGACAAGGTATAGGGTCGTATGATAGCACGAGGTACTCAAAAAGGACAGTTCGGACCTATGCCACCAACAGATAAAAAATTTGAGATTACAGTCATAGATATCATGCGTTTCAAAGATGGGAAACTTATTGAACATTGGGGCGTTGCCGACCGATTAGCATTGATGGAACAATTAGGTATGAAACCACCACCAAAGATAATTATGAAAATAATGAGTTTACTACACAGATGAATTAGTCGAGGCGAAGTATAGATTGATTTGTACACCAGCGCCAGGATTGAAAAACTGAAATCTGCGAACCAATTGAAATTTACAGTCTGCTCCTGAACGAAGAGAAAGGGAAGTGCGATGCTGCGAAACATTGGCGAAGTTCCCAGTATCGGAATCCACAGCCCTGAACAACAAGTGAACCAGAAGTGGCCTTATCTTGATATGACGCTCCCGTCACAAGCGGAAGACACCAGAAAGGTAAGCCGCCGAATAGAGTAAGCTGAAATGAAATAATTAAAACGCCAGGCATAAGATTATAAGATGTTATAGCATCGATGAACCATTAGTTTTTATCAATGAATTAAAAGGATATTGAAACTTATGGTTACAGCAATAGGCATGGCGGCTTCACGGGGCATGGGATGGTTAAAAGAACAACAACCCGAAACAATCAAGGATATCTCTCGCTGTGTCCAGGCATTAACATTGTGGAATGAACCCGCATCCTTTCTGATCGAAAAATTGCTATCCCTCAAAAAAGATGGATACTGGGAAACACAAACTCCTATTACTGATACGGCAAGAGCATGCATTGCGCTCTGTAAATGCGGGAAGGTACAACCTGAAACAATCAGCTGGATACAGGAACAACAGGGTGATGACAACTGGAACAACAGTGAAATTGACACCGCTTATGCTCTCATGGCCCTTGGAGAGTGCCGCATAAAAAATGAAAAAGGATGCGATTGGCTCGTTAGCAATTATGGGAGGAAATGGGAACATCCCGGAACTACCTCTCTTATAATCACGGCGCTTTCTATTCAAGACAAAGAAAAATATCGTGATTTTATAAAAGATCGTGCAATCTGGTTGCTTTCAAAAAGAGAAGACTCGGGCTGGATATATATCGCAACAAGCAACCTTGTTATCCAGGCTTTGATCCTTGCAGGAGTAGAAGATGGGGACATCGCGCCGTCCATCAAATGGCTTCTTGGAAAACAGCAGGAAAACGGCAGCTGGAAAGATATTATTTCAACCACCCTGTCATTGATCACATTAAAAATGCACCTGGATAAACTTAATAGCATTTCAAAGAAATTAGGGGGCAGGAAAGATTATCATGACTAAAAAAGCAGCGGTAATAAAAGGCGACGGCGTAGGACCTGAACTTGTAAACAGCATGCTCAGGGTAGCAAAAGCGGTCGGCACCGAGGTCGAGTTCATAATGTGCGAAGGCGGAGAGCAATGGTGGAAAGAAAATGGCGGGGATTCCCTGATCCCCCAGGAAACATGGGATATTCTTGGCAGTACTGACGCAGGTTTTAAGGGCCCCACGACAACACCGGGCGGCTCAGGCTCACCAAGGAGCGTAGCTGTTTCGATCCGCCAGAAGTTCAACCTCTATGCCAACGTCAGGCCCATCAAATCGTTCCCAAATACCCAGAAGCCTCTTGGTGATGTGGATTTTGTGTGTGTAAGAGAAGGCACCGAAGGCCTGTATTTCGGAAAGGAAGTCCAGTTGACAGATGATGTTTTTATCGCTATTCGAAAGATCACCCGCCCTGCATGCCGAAATGTCGCAAAATATGCATTTGAAGAAGCAGTAAGGAGGGGCTGGAAGAGCGTGGTGGCAATTCATAAGAGCAATATCCTGAAACAGACTTGCGGCACGTTCCTTGAGGAAACCGAAAAGGTCTCAAAGAATTATCCGGGAATCGAGCTTGAAGAATATCATATAGATAATATCGCCCAGCAGCTCATCAAAAATCCCCGGATATTCAACCGGAAAGTCCTGCTTTCAACCAACCTTTTCATGGATATCCTGAGCGAGGAGTGTTCTGCTCTTGTAGGAAGTATCGGGCTCATTTATTCAGCAAATATCGGTGACAACTATGCGATGTTTGAGCCTGCCCATGGCTCTGCGCCAAAATATGCAGGGCTTGATAAGGTAAATCCTGTGGCAACAGTGCTTGCTGGCGCGTGGCTTCTTGATTACCTGGGTGAGAAAAAGAATTCCGAGGCGATTTTTAAGGCTTCAGAAAAAGTTATCTCCGAAGGTAAATACCTGACTTATGACCTTGGAGGTAGCGCAAAGTCAAGCAAGATGGTTGATGCGATAATCAAGGAATTAAATTGAAAAAGAAAAGATCATTTTTTTGGTCTCAGGCGCACTCCATTTTCACCGCCACAAGTAAAAGGCTCAATCTCCACTTCATCCCCATCTTTGAGCTCTAAATTTTCACATATCGCGATTGGTAGAGCAATTACCAGCTTCTTACCTGACTTTTGAAGTTTTACTACTTCGCCCATATTATCACCTTTTTCGATACTTAACGATTTTCAACCCGAATCATGTGATTGGATGCGTTTCATCATCAATGGCATTATCCCATGCTTTGCGGTCCTTTTTGGTTCTCCCGGAAGACCGAACATCGGCATATCAGGGGAGCCAAAAAACTCGTTCTCCCACCTGTCTTTTATTTCCTTGAATATCCTCTTATAAGCAATACAGTGCGGGTCAACACCTTTTATTTCACCATTATGAGGCGCTATGGCATTGTACGGACATCCGCCCCGGCAGAATTTGATGTTGCTGCATTCCTTACAATTCTGATCCACATAATCCTTAAATTGGAACATTTTCTTCCATGCATCAGACTTTGCAAGATCTTCCATGCGGGGATGATCTTTCACATTGCCCATAACATATTCGGGCATGCCTATGAAACGATAGCATGGATATATGCTCCCATCAGGACCCACCGCAAAGGTATCTCCCATACAATCAACGAAGGTACATACAGTGCCCCGGCTTGTGAACATGCATTTACACAGGTGGTCTATATTCATGATCTCGATCTTGCCCATGTTTTCCAGGTACTTATCCAGGAGATAAACCAGCAATTCCCCATACTCTTCAGGGGAAAGTGCAAATCTTTCCGGGGTTTCATCACGGATTGATGGAAGAGCAGGATGTAATTTCAGGGTTATGCCATTCTCCAGGAAAAAATTAAATATCTCTTCTTTCTGCTTTACAGAATGGGAGGTGAATGTGCAAATAAAGCTCACTTTAAGACCATTTTCAATGGCAATTTTATATCCACTCATGGTCTTATCGAAGTATCCTTTTCCTCTCTGGAGGTCAGTAAGTTCTTTTGGACCATCAAGACTGGAACCGATTGGAATATTATATACTGCAAGGACTCTGGCCATTTCCGGGGTCATTAACCAGAGATTTGTCTGCAGGGCAAACGCTGGTTTCAAGTGACCCAGATCCTTTGCCAATAAGGGTAGCGCCTCACGGTAAAAATCAATGCCAGCCATCAGCGGCTCACCGCCATGGAAAGTAAATGTAACCTGGTCAGACCTGAAATCCTTGAGCCATTCAACCACCTCTTTGATGGTTTCAGTACTCATTATCGGGGAACCTTTATCGGAACTCCAGCAATAACTGCAATTGGCCGGACAGCTTAAAGTTGGGATCAGCATTACGTGAAAAGCCATAGGACATCTTGTTTTACCGCACCTTTAAAGTATTAATAGTTTTGCTGAAATTTCCGTATGAAAACCTTCCCGATTTTATTCATGGAAATCAAGATACTTGCGTTGACATATTGATAGCTACCTCTGCGATATCTCCGCTGTAACTTGCTATTCTTCCAAGGCTATCAAGCATCGTTTTCATTAAAATAGCAGACTGAATATCAATGATCTTGAACAATCCTTTTGAAATGTCGGACCGGGATTTCTCAACCTTTTTCAGCTCATGGAATACTGATTCAGCCTTTTCATCATTTCTTGTAAATAATGCCTGGACCGATTTTTCAAAAGTTGCAACCACATTATTTGTGAGATATATAAATTCGTCCAGTTGTGTTTCTTTTTGATTGTCAAATAACTGGATGTAACTTTTTGCTATGTTTTCAATATGGTCAGCAATTCTTTCAAGAACCTTTACCACAATCCTGTATCCAAGGCAATCTTTTTGAGATTCTATTCCAAGTTTTTCCGCAATCTGCTGGTATTCTACGGCGCTCTTAAGCTGCCTGACAACTAAAAAATAGAGCCTGTCGATTTCTTTCTCTCTTGCTATTACATCTTTTGCCAGTCCAATATCCTTGTTTTTTAAAGCCTTACCAAGATCAAGAAGCATCGACCTATCTATGGTGAACATTCGCTGGAGTATCCACATGGTACTCATACGTTTGTAATCCAGCATTATCTCAAGCGTCATTGCTTCGCTGGTGTCCTCAACAATTTCTACGCCTATCAAATAGCCCATAATGTTGCGTATAATCTCCCTATATGCAAGATGATCCTCTTTGTCCAGTTTTATTTTAATTGTATCATATCCCACCAGATAAAAAGCAATTAATATACGTTCAAGAGCTTCGCTTGATGTTACATGTGAGATTTTGATTTCCTTCGTTCGTGACTCTTTTTCAATTACACCAGTCTCTATCTGTAATGAACTGCCATGTTCTGTAACCACCAGAGAGTCTCCTGGCTTCAGGTTAATTTTCTTGACCCATTTTTTGGGCAATGAAATTACGTAGGTCGAACCGCCGCTAACGTAAACCTTTCGTGTATCCATATTATCTTTACTATACTGATATTTTATAGTATATAGAGATTATTGTGATAAACTATATAAGTTCATGAGTTAGATACCGACATGTGATAGAAATGAAAGAAATGAAGAAAATATTGAATAAAATGTTATCTGGCGCACAATATTATCCACCTGAAGAGGAAATTCAGGAAATGAGTAATGAAAACAAAGAATTGTATCTGTTCCTGCGCGGCGGATTTGCTGCTAAGTAATTAGAGTTGAGATTGATTGCATTGTGATAAACAGCAGAATGTGAATTCTCCTCAAACTTATTCAACTTAAATAAAATGAGCCTGAACAGGATTGAACTTTTTTTGATAATTCTTCTTATCTTACTCGCTTTGATGATGGTATTTAAATGATAGACCATTCAAAATTTTTCAAAAAAATTACTGATTCCATTATTACAATCGTCTTGTATGTACTTTTATTGGTTCTGATAGCAGGAATGCTGCGGATATTGCTCGATATCCCCACTATTGCTATAGATTCACTCGAGGGCGGTTTTAATAGAATAGTTACCAATGTTCTCACGCTTTTTATTGTAATTGAGTTCTTCAAGACATTTGCCGATTATTCGAAGCTCGAAAGGATTAAACTCACAGACATAACCGATGTCACGATTTTGATTGCTATGCGAGAGGTCACGGTTGGACTTTATTCCAAATCATATGGATATGAAACGATTTTCGCACTCTCGGCATTGCTTCTGGTGCTTGGAGTGATCAGGGTAATGGCAATCAGGTACTCCCCGGAAAATGCTTGAAAAGATTTGAAAGTGTTTTCAGTTCTTTGATCGGAAATCTAATTTATACTGATTTTATATAGTATATAAAGATTCTTTGGAGAAGCTATATATTATTTGATTCAGAATTCTTGATGGTGAAAATAAAATGAATAGATTAAAGATAATACTAATTCTGATTCTGGCAGGCTTGCTGTTAGCCGGATGCGTAAGCAAACAGCCTGTAGAAGTACAGCCAACTGTGGCACCAACCGTGCAGAAAGCTCCGGCGACTGTAACCCTAAACGGTGCAGGCGCCACATTTCCATATCCTTTGATATCCAAATGGAGTTCGGAATATAACAAAATAAAGCCGAATGTCCAGATCAATTACCAGAGCGTGGGAAGTGGTGCAGGTATAAAGCAAATAACAGAAAGAACGGTAGATTTCGGTGCAAGTGATGCGCCCCTGACAGAGCAGGAATTTGCAAATATTTCCGGAATCCTCCAGATACCTGAGTCTATCGGTGCAGTTGTTATATCTTATAACCTTCCAGGTATAAAGACCGGAGTTAAACTGAGCGCAGATGTGGTCGCTGATATTTTCCTTGGAAAAATAACAAAATGGAACGATCCAAGGATAGTTTCCCTTAACTCAGACACCCAGTTCCCGGATAAAGACATTATTGTTGCACACAGGAGCGATGGCAGCGGAACGACCTTCGTCTTCTCGGATTATCTTTCAGCAGTTAGTCCTGACTGGAAATCAAAGGTTGGAAAGGGTAAATCGGTAAACTGGCCAGTGGGTCTTGGCGGAAAAGGCAATGAGGGCGTTGCAGGTCTTCTAAGCCAGAACCCTTATTCAATAGGTTATATCGAGCTTGCTTATGCCAAACTCCAGAACATCTCATATTCTTATATCAGGAATAAAGCAGGAAAGTTCATCGAACCCACTCTTGAAACCACTGCAAACGCTGCAGCAGGGGCGGCACTGCCCGCAGGCGATGCAAGCTGGTCTAAGGTGAGCATTGTCGATGCTGCAGGAGACAATTCATATCCAATAGGCAGCTTTACCTATTTGCTTGTCTACAAAGACCAGACAGATCAGACAAAAGGCAAATTGCTGGCTGAATTCCTCTGGTGGGCAGTACATGACGGTCAGAAATATTCCTCAGATCTTCTCTATGTACCCCTGCCTGAGGACATCATAAGCCTGAATGAAAAAACCATAAGACTTATGAACAACAACGGACAACCATTAATTTAGATGGATCGAGCAAAATTGTCTTTTTTCCGTATCATCCGGAGTAAACTCTCCGGGGATTTTATTTTTGAAGCTGTTGTTGGCTTCTTTGCTCTTTGCATATTATTCCTGGCATTTTTATTGTTCAGGGAGCTTTTTATCGGGTCAGGACTTTCAAGAAACTCTTTTGGTTTGGGTTTTTTAACCACATCAACCTGGAATCCGGTAAGTGAGGTATTTGGCGCCCTGCCTTTTATCTTTGGGACTCTTGTGTCATCATTTCTTGCCCTGCTAATTGCTGTTCCATTCAGTCTTGGAATAGCGATATTTCTTTCAGAACTCGCCCCGGAAAAGCTAAGAACACCATTATCTTTCATCATAGAATTGCTGGCTGCAATTCCAAGCGTTATAATCGGCCTCTGGGGGATATTCATTCTCGCCCCGTTCATCCACGACTATCTTGCGCCGCCTCTTTCAACATACCTTGGTTTTCTGCCGCTCTTCCAGGGACCTATGTATGGCGGCTTATCCATGCTCACAGGCGGCGTGATACTTGCAATCATGATAGTCCCGATAACATCATCGGTATCCAGGGAAGTCATTATGACAGTGCCCACACACCAGCGGGAAGCAGCCATCGCTCTTGGCGCTACAGGCTGGGAGACCACACAGATTGCAGTTCTTCCCTTTGCCAGGTCAGGGATATTCGGGGCTATAATTCTTGGTTTTGGGCGCGCCATCGGGGAAACAATGGCAGTGACCATGGTCATCGGGAACAGTCCCAGGATTTCGGAGTCCCTTTTCTCACCATCCTATACAATGGCCTCGGTTATTGCAAATGAGTTCGTAGAAGCCACCTCAAAGCTTTATATTTCATCTCTTATTGAGATCGGGTTTCTGCTCCTGGTGATATCTTTCATAATCAATATTGCAGCCAGGATTCTAGTGTGGAAGTTGCACGTCGAAGGTGGTGGCGTGACGTGAAATGGAATAAAAGAAAAATAATAGACAGGGTTATGTCAATCCTTACAGCTGCCTGTGTTGTAATTGCCATAATCCCGTTGCTGAGTATCCTCTACACGGTAATCATCAACGGAATATCAGCTGTAAACCTGGATTTTCTTACACAGATCCCCAAACCTGTTGGTGAAGCAGGAGGCGGGCTTGGAAATGCAATCCAGGGGACGTTCATTGTTGTAGGGATTGCCTGCTTAATCGGGCTTCCCGTTGGCATCCTTGCCGGAGTATATCTTTCAGAATATGGACAGAACAGGTTTGGCCGTATAGTAAGTTTTGTTGCTGATGTACTCACTGGCACACCCTCAATAGTTGCAGGAATGTTCGGTTATACTTTCATTGTCCTGTATTTCGGAAGTTTTTCTGCCTTAGCAGGCGGGGTGGCGTTGTCGGTTTTGATGATACCAATTGTTACAAGAACTACCGAGGAATCCCTCAGACTTGTTCCCGGTTCAATTAAAGAAGCTTCCCTGGCGCTTGGGATACCAAAGTGGAAGACAACTTTATACATCGTTCTTGGCACTGCAAGAAGCGGCATAATCACAGGAGTTTTACTTTCGATTGCAAGGATATCGGGCGAGACGGCACCTCTTTTGTTTACTTCTTTTGGCAACATGTTCTGGGCTAACGGGTTAGATAAACCAATCTCCACCATGCCAGTACAAATCTATACATATGCAATAACACCATTTCCTGACTGGCATGCTAAAGCCTGGGGAGGTGCCCTTATTCTGATTATCTTGATTCTTATTTTAAATATTGGAGTGAGGTTTGTTACCAGAAGAAAATATGGAATGTAAAAAGGAGTTTAAACATGCAGAATAAAATCATTGTAGAAAATCTCAATGCATGGTTCGGATCAAAAAAGGTATTACATGAAATCAATCTTGGTATTGAGAAAAATGGAATAACCGCCATCATAGGTCCTTCAGGATGCGGGAAATCAACATTTATCCGATGCATTAATAGAATGCATGAAGTTGTGCCTAAAGCAAAAGTCTCAGGGAAAGTGCTGGTTGACGACATGGATATCTACAATAGTGATATTGACCCTGTGGATATTAGAAGACGCATTGGTATGGTATTCCAGAAGCCCAATCCATTCCCGACAATGTCAATACGAGATAATGTTGTGGCTGGATTGAAACTTAGTGGTGTTAAGGATAAAAAGAGGCTCGATCATATCGCCGAGGAGAGTTTAAAAAAGGCAGCTCTCTGGGATGAGGTTAAGAATGACCTTAATAAATCCGGTGCGAGTTTATCTGGCGGTCAGCAGCAGCGCCTGTGCATAGCAAGGGCATTAGCTGTTGAGCCGGATGTTATCCTTTTCGATGAACCCTGCTCAGCCCTGGATCCTATCTCTACAAGCAAGATAGAAGATCTGATGATGGAACTTAAGGAGAAATATACCCTTGTCATAGTAACGCATAATATGCAGCAAGCAGCAAGAGTCAGCGATCATACAGCTTTCTTTCTATATGGAAAGCTGATAGAGTTCGGAGAAACAAATCAGTTATTTAAGAAGCCAAAGGAGAAGAGCACTGAAGATTACATAGTCGGGAGGTTTGGATAATATGGTTCGGGAAGTGTATCACAAAGACCTTCACAGGTTGAAGGAAGAAATACATAACATGGGAAACCTTGTTGGAATAGCAATAAGGGATTCAGTACTTTCTCTTAAAAATCATGATGTAGAGATGGCCCAGAAGGTCATTGACATGGATAGGGAGATAGATGCTCTGGATCACGAAATTGAGGAGAACTGTATGCGCCTTCTTGCTCTCCAGCAGCCTATGGCAAGGGACTTGAGGCTGATAATTTCAGTATTAAAAATGTCTATTGACCTTGAACGGATGGGTGACCTTTCTTTAGAAATAGCGTTTATTACGAAAATGAGCGCTAATATACCTCCTGTAAAGCCGCTGGTCGATATACCAAGAATGTCAGATATCTGTCAGGAAATGATCAAGGATTGTATAAATGCCTTTGAAAATAAGGATGTGGAGCTTGCAAAGCAGATCGCCAGGAGAGATGATGAGATTGATGCACTCTTTGACCGGATAAGAAGGGAACTTATTACAATTATGATCGAAGAGCCGAAAAAGATAACTGGCGCACAACATCTGACTTTTGTTGCAAGATATCTTGAGAGGATAGGGGATCACATAACGAATCTGTGTGAAAGTGTTGTTTTTATGGTGACAGGAGAAAGGGTGGAGTTGAATTAGATACTCTGTATGATTCTCTCTTTTATGGCAGAGGAGTCCGGCAATTGTAAAAAAGATTGAAAATCAGGAATATATAAAAATCACAGTAATAATATTATTTCTATTAGAGGTGCCAAAAAATTTTATTCTTTTCTTGACAGGGGTGATAGGTAAAAGATGGCTCCTCATTCTACTATTAAAGATTATCTCAATATAAATAATCCGACGATTATTTGAGTTTATTTGAGTTTTTTTAGATTAATTTAATCGAAACTCAAAAAACTCAAAAACTATCAAAAATTAGATATTGAACTGAAACATTTTGTGAAAATTGCCCTGGAAGAATCAATCCAGAGAACAAAATTTGCTTTTAAAATAGGAGGTTTAATATGCAAAAGAAATGGATTATTGGACTATTAACATTAATTGTACTACTTAGCGGGTGTACGGGACAAACAACAACGCCAACGGTTACACCAACACCAACAATGACGCCAAGAGTTACACCAACTAATACAACATCAATTAATACAACATCATCTAATACAACATCAACTAATACAACATCAACAAATACCACATAGAATAATCTACCTTAAAATGGTGTAATGTATAAGTTTTAATATAGTAGTTTCGAGTGAGTCGCAATGTAACTTGACCTCTGATAGCAATTATACCGCTTATATTGGTTATAGTACATTTTTTTTATCGCATTTCATTAAGGAACATATAGTTCCAGGAGCATTAATACCGACTCATGTAACCACTTGACTTCTGAATATTTGGACATTTATAACCTTTGCCAAACCCATACCAATAGTTAAACTCACCTTTCAAAGATGACCGAAAATCCGCTATCTGCCGCCTATGTACGTGTTAGCCTAACAAATGATTAGTCCTATGCTTATCGTTTTTTAAAATTCCTGGATAAACTTCCCAAGATTCAGAAAAGAAAATAACGATCCTTGATTGGAACTCATCTCTTCCAGAACGATATCGGATTTATCCGACTTGTTATCCTTAACAAGCGCAATCCTTATTCCGGATAAAACATCAATAATTTCCTTCAGAGAAAGATTATACCTTTTTGTCTTCCATGCCAGATACCTATAAAAAGCAAATCCCATAACTGAAAGGAAAACATGAACCCTGATATTGAAATCCTTTGTATGATATATTGGGCCAACAGGCACAATAAGTTCATCATTCAGTAGTTTAAAATCATCTTCCACAAGATATTTATTGTTATAGGTTTGTACGATTTTTTTGGAATGCCATTCGTTCTTATCAGTGAAAATAATCAATTTTCCAAATCCCTTCTCATGCCCTTTCGAATTTGTATAAAGATTTTTAAATTCAGTAAGTGGAATATCCATTAAAAATTCTGCCTGTTCCGATTTTGCAGAAGCTACAAAACTCATTTTAGATGTTGGAAAAAACATCTGAACAACAGCTTTTTCATGAGTTAGAATCCGAATATGGATTTCCAAGGGCAACTTGCAGATCACTTGTACAATTAATGCATGAATTCATCGAACAAAATTATGGAAACCAGCGTAAAGATAAAAAAATCTTATATCATGCTGTCAGCAAAGACGAACCACCGGGAAAACAACTGGACAAAATAAAAATTGTTTCCGTGAAGCTCACCCATCCTGAAGATGCAGCTATTCTTGAAAAAAAAGGTGTCATTGGACTTCGTCAACATAAACTCATAAGATTCACCACCGAAGCGTATGATCAGGGCGGTCTTCTTGTACAGGAAGATTAAAGATGTCTTGAAACTCTTCAAGAGCCATAATCGTGATGCGTGGAGTCTTGAAGCAGGTCAAACTTTCTGGTTTGCAGTTCACAAGGATGAAAAACCAAGTTATGGTAAAATCCTTGATAAGACAAAGATAGTCCCAGTAATTCTTTCTGTAACTAATAACTGGGGGCACAGATGGTATTGGAAAAGCAAATCAGGCAAACCATGTCTGAATGCCACACCCAGTTTTGGAAAGCGCATTATTCTGTGATAGAAAAAAAATCCGCTAAAAGCTCGCTTACTATTTCGGGTTTGGTCCTCCAAAATCGTGAACTACCAATGCAGTTTTATTAAGCTCAAGCCGATCCAGGAATTCGCCAAGGATCTTTGATTGATTATCAATGGAATATATGATATCCAGCGGCTTATCTGACCTGCCATAACCTGTAAGATCCGGCGCTATCACCCGCTGCTTCTTTGCAAGAGAAGGTATGATATTGCGCCAGAGATACGAGGAGGTGGGCCAGCCATGCAGAAGTACTACCGGTTTTCCTTTTCCGGATTCAAGATAAAAAATATTCGATCCGTTTACCTTAATGGTCTTTGCCTGCGGTTTCGATATTGTCTGCCATACCTTCACATCAGCCATGCGAGAATAAATCGCTCACGGATCCATCTTTATCCCGTGGCATTATCTGCTGCATATTTTTTACCTTTGACGAGATAGTACCCGAATGTCCCATTATAATAAAGCGGCATAAACATCTTATTTGACTCATTAAGATACACAAGACCTTTTATTCCATACTTAACCAATATTTTCGGAAATAGGCTAAAATACTTTTCCTTGAACGAATATATGTCCTCCAGCCTTGTTATAACCCTGTCCTCTCTAATTTTAAGAAGAGATTTATCAATGCTCGACCAGTCTTCATTATAGATATCCGACACCCCTGCTTTTTTCATCATCGAGACCCATTCATCAAGTGTATAAGGTACTGTTCCCAGCCTCAAAGATAATTCCTGCTTTGTATTTTCCGGGAGATGCTTTCGCCATGTGCTCTCATGAATAACTATATCTCCCCCTAACTTTGCAACTCTTACCATCTCATTCAGGCATTTCTGCGGATCAGAGGTTAATCCTACCGCACACTCATTTATAACGGCATCAAAAGAACTATCAGGATAGGGCAAAGAAAGAGCATCGGCTACTTTAAATTCCGTGAGATGTTCCATGCCATCTTTTCTTGCACGTTCAATAGATGCTTCAACCATCTTTGGGTTTATATCAACGCCAATAACATGGGTATTGAAGTTCCTGGCATAATAGCACGCAAATGCGCCCCTGCCGCATGCAACATCCAGCACTTTCTTTCCTTTTATATCTGCAATCTCACCGATTCTTTTTGATAATTCATATCCGCCCGGATGAAGTACCTCTATTCCTGATATTTCAAGAGCGTCCTCGATTGTTGGCATTTTCATAATATACACCTCATTTTGAAAGACTTAATTCTCCGATCTTTTACTTCCCATACAGCATCTCGCCTACTTCTCTTAATGTTGATAAATCCGAAACATCCCTTTCCAGCAGTGGCAGGCGCGACCCGATCAAATCACCAAAGCGCGTCTCTATTTCTTCCATGTACTTTGCCTGCAACTTAGCCCTTGCCGCCAGGAAGTGGTTGCTTTCTACGACCTCAGGAAGAATGCACTGGTTTACCACAAGCGCCTGGACCGGGATGCTGAGTTTGCTCAGTCCTGTAATTGCGCTCTGGGTTTCCTCAATAGGCAGCCGTTCAGGCAGCAATACTAAGGTGAAAACAGTGGTCGAGCGATTTCCCAATATACTCAAAGCTTCCTCATAGCGCCGTTTATCCCGTTCCAGATCTTCAAAAGCATTGCTGTCCATATTCATCAGTTTAGCCAGCTTCTTGCCTTCCTGGATCTGCTTCTGCAGGAACCCGGCCCAGTCAAATGGCATGGCGAGTTCCCTCAAAGTCTTGCCCGTTGGGGCTGTATCGAAAACTATGACATCGCTGTCCGGCTCCTCCAGGAAGGTTACGAACTGGTCGAAGGTTGCCATTTCTTCCATACAGGGTGTACTGACGACATCACCGCCAAATGTGCCCGTCATCTGTCCTATCACGGAATTAAGGCGCCGCTGGAATACTCCTTTTGCATCATTTGGGTTGATGTTGAGCCCGCACAGGTTTGCTACGTGGCGGATTGGAAGCCTGGCGTCGCCCTTTATCTCCTGGCCAAACATTGCCGAGAGGCTTACTGTGGGATCGGTAGAGACAATCGTTGTCCGGTAGCCGTGATCGGCGAACCACACAGCTGTGGCTGTGGCTACAGTAGTTTTTCCCACTCCTCCTTTGCCGCCAAAGAACAGGTACTTTGTCGCCCCTTCCGGCAGCATAAGCTGCTTGAGATCTTTATTCATTTTGCATCCTCCTTTATTTCCTTTGTATCCAGAGTTTGAAGAAGTGCTGTTTTTACGTCCTCGACCTTTGGCACGCCGTACGAAACGACTTTGCCGTTGATCAGGACAGCCGGGAGCGGCATCCTGCCGGATTGATTGAATTCGGTTATTATTTTAGCCATTACGTCTTTGGGAATTGCCCCGAAGTAGGCAGTGCTGGCAGGGATCACTTTTACCTGGACTTTTACATCCGTCTCGGAGACAGCCTGCTCCACAACACGCTTAGCCTGCTCATCGAAGGGAGCCATTCCGGGGATGCAGCAGCTACCACTTATGATGATAACTCCTATTTCTGTGTTCTGCGTTTTATTGCTCATGGTATTTGTTAAAATGCCATTCGAAAGGATAGATTTTTACCCATACATGTATGGGTATATTTATATGATAATAGTACAAATAGAACTGTTTATGAGGAAAATGACTCTACGTGCTGCAGGTAATCTCTTGCACTGTTGTATTCCTTTTACCGGAAAGGTTGAACGATTCGAAGTCATTTCGATTTTCAATTTTACACCAGCTGCGCACACCGAAGTCTGCAATATTAGACTGGCTGATGGAATTGGGATCAATGAGATAAAAAGTGAGTTCATTACTGATTTGATCATTATAAGAAATGAAGGCAAAGATTATACCTGCCTGGTAAAAGGAAAGTTCTCTGATGAGATTTCCAGTTTTGTGGGCAAATTTGATCTCAAACTGGAGTATCCCATTATTTTTGAGAGAGACAAGTGTCAATTCAGCATGGTAGGCTCATCTGAAGAATTATTCAATATCATAGCAGCAGCCAGGGAAAATGGCTGGGGATTTGAAGTATTGACTGTCCAAAATTACGATCCTTATATCAGCAGCGTGTTCAGCTCCCTAACCGGAAAGCAAAAAGAAATACTCCTGCTGGCCTACAATAGCGGTTATTTCGATCATCCAAGGAAAGTCAATGCTGGTGAGCTTGCCGCGAAAATTGGAATGCATAAGACGACTCTGCTTGAACATCTGCATAAAGCAGAGAAGCGGCTTATCGGGCATATTATTGAACAGACGGGCTAACTTTCAAGGTTGCTTTTTGGTTCTCTGATGCAATTTTTTTAATTAAGCTCAACTATCATTAATTTGTCCTTCAGACGAAGACTCCTCCTCGAAGATAAAGACCTCCTCTATTTTAGATTTCAATACTTTAGCTATATCATGAGCAAGTTTCAACGAAGGATTATATTTCCCTTTTTCCAAAAAAAGGATGGTCTCTCTTCTTACTCCTACCTTTTTAGCAAGTTCTTCCTGGGTTAAATCATATCTTGCCCGCAGCTCCTTGATCCTGGTTTTCATTATACTTCGCCCTTTTTGTCAAGATAATACCCAATAATTATCCAGGAAAACACGCAGACAAACAAAATTACATTTACGGTCATTGTATATTCCAGCCCCAATTCAAAGGCGCTGTTAGCCACACCAGAAACCATCAATAATGCAATAAGTAAGAAAAATGTGAAAAACCCCGCCCTCTCGAGGGCACACCTTGACCGCTCGTCGGCTATTGTTTTTCCTTCTAATTCCGCCGTTATCCTTTTGCGATTCAAATAAGCGGTTACCAAAATAAATGAACCCAGCATGAAACTGGTAATTGTCAGATAAAACGGCTTTCTAAACAGCCCCAACAATGCAATCGCTAGCAAAAGTATGCCTAGTGCAATGTTAATCTTGTTCACTAAAAGCATTTTTTTATTTTCTTTGTCATTGATTTTCATTCCGCATCACCTTTTTTATTATAGTACCACCTGAACACAATAAAAATCCATAATCCGATAATCCATATATCCTGGACTACTTCAGCTACATCTCTCGACGGGGTTAATGACGGGGAGATTTTCAGCAATCGCAGGAGCGATACTATTCCTGAGATCAGCAGGGTTGCAATAAACGCAGAATATCCGGCTTTTTCACGGACTCTCACAGACCGCTCGTCTTCTATTAAATCTTCTTTAGATTTAGTCGCCGCGATATAACCGGCTGTTAATCCTATCAGACCACCCATAATTAAAAGAAATCCGATAAATGGTTTGATAAATAAAAAAATGATAATTCCAGCCAGAATTGCGCCCAGACTGATCCCAATAAATATTATGATGTCCTTCTCTTTTCTAAATTTCATTCGATATCACCTTTTTTGTTAAAATACCACTTAAGTATCAAGAAAGAATACAACCCTATGACCCAAATTAGAAGAGCCCCATCAAAAAAATCGCTGGATGGAGTTAACGAGGGGGACACTTTCACTATCTTAAGAAACATAATTATTGCCGCCACAGACACCATTATTTCATATGCGTAATACCCTGCTTTTTCCTTAATTCTTCCAGACCGCTCATCTTCCATAAAGTAATCTTTTGGTTTTGAAGCTAAACGTAAACCTATTATAAATCCCATCAGTCCGCTAGAAATTGAAATAACCCCAATAATCGTAATCTGGGGAATGAACCATATTATAAATGTTCCAGCTAAAATTGCAGCCAAACTGAATCCAAGAAGTTTTGAAATATCCCTGTCCTTTCTGAGTTTCATTCCACATCACCTTTTCTTTCAAAGTACTGAAGAAACACAAAAGGGATGATAAGCACAGCCGCACCCATTATTGAAAGAACCTGAGGCACTGTCAATCTTACAGGATAAAACGTCTCAATCCCTATTAATGCAGCAACGGTCATCATCATAACAAGCCAGGAATATCGGAAAGCAACTCCTGATATCTTCAATGTCCGCTCATCCGGTTTGAAGAATTCTCCTTCGCCTTTTACCAGTGCAAGCCCTGTTATGCCGCCCAGGACAAAAACAACGATTTTCATTGGAGAAGTTGCGGATTTCGCATCATCCAGCGTGCCTCCTTGAAGTATTATTATTGCGCCCCATAGCACATTAAGCAAATCTGCAGCAATCCAAAGAGCAATAAGTTTGTGCCAGAGTTTCATTCCTCAACACCTTTTTTCCCGAAGTAATAACGAAGTACTAAAAAAGCATAAAGCCCAGTGAATGTAATCAGAGCCAAACCATCGCTTAAGTTCATATTTAATTTCAAATAAATATCCAGAACCCACAGAAAACCTGCTATTCCCATAATCATCCAGTATGTATGGTATCCAGCTTTTTCATTTATTCTCAAAACCCGTTCATTTATCATGACCTCTGTTCCTGGTTTTGATCCTGTATAAAGTCCTGAAACTAAGAGAGCCAATCCCCCCAGGATAAAACCGAATCCGATAAAAAATATAGACTGGATAAAAAGAGATATAATTGCACCTAAAAATATCATTCCCAAACTCATTCCAAGGAAGCCTAAAAAATCCTTATCTCTCCGGAATTTCATTCCAAATCACCTTTTCTCGCGAAGTAAGCATAGAACAGTATCAATGTTCCAATCATCACGAGAATTATAAAACTAAGCACCTTCTCGACGGTCATTTTAAGGAGACCAAAGTATTCTTTCATCTTCCAAAATATCAAAAGAACCACTCCTACAATCAATAGTATTGGCCCGAAAATCAATCGTTGTTTATTTGCTTTAGTCATTTCCATTCTATCAGACCTTTTAATGTTGTATATATCTAACCTTATGTTACATATATACCACTATATAAAACTTCCTTTTTTGTTATAAATACATCACTAAAATGTTCTCAACGGCTAAATTTCGCTATTTTTTGATCTCACAAGAACCAAGCCCTTGTCCACATTTTGGCCTGGTTGACCTCATAGTTGCAGAGGCTACATGTGATGGAAAAAAGAATATGTATGAACATTATATTTTGGCTTAACATCTAACTTACTTCACTACAATTTTAAACTCTTTTCCATCCTTCCATAGTTCATTAAATTTACCTCTGAGTTCCTGAGCAAACTCCTTTTGCCAAACAAAGATCGATGCAAAATACTCTTCCGGTCTGACGGGATTCCTTACCTTTAATTGTACTTTTTCACCATCTATTATATCAAAATGGTTAGATATTGTTGGAATTATTCTAATATCCATATTTGTTAAGTCATCCATGAATGGAATTACAAGTGGAATTACAAGTGGTATTAAGTCCTTTAAATTAGTTTCATCATTGTTACCGATTAACAGTTTAATTTTGACTCCTTTTCTTATTAAGTTTGTAGTTACTTTTAAGAATTCATCAATCCAGACTTTCTTATTTTTGTCAAGAGAGCTAACGGTTTGCAGTTCCGTATAACTGAGCAACTCCTTTTCAGTAGCTTCCAGTTTTTCCATATAGGATTTTATTGTATCTTCTCCAATAGAAACGCTCCAGAATAAGCTCTCTTTGGGTTTTTTGTTTAAAAAATGATTCAAATCTTCTTCGATCTTGCCTGCTTTTTGAATTAGAGAACTCATTTCTTTATTTTTGAAATCTAAAAGCTTTTTTATTGCCAGTTTGGGTTCAACCGCTAAGAACTTCTTGGGTCTGGATAGCTGTTTTTGCACCAAACCTTTGCTTTCCAGGGAGCTTAATACATCATAAATTCTTCCAAAAGGTACTTCTGATTTTGAAGAAAGCTTCCTGGCATCTGTTATTCCGCTGGATAAAAGAGTCAGATATACGCTGGATTCATATTTGGATAAACCAAATTCTTCTAATGCCTCCATATTAAATTACAACTCCTTTTTGTTGTTGTTAGAGTGAAAAGCATATTTATTAAAACATCTATTTGTTGTTTAATACTTAAATGTTTTGGAAAATCCAATAAAAAAGCATTTGGGTTGAAATATTTGCAATGGAGGTAGAAATTTATATGAAAAATAGTAGAATGAATAATGATTTTAAAGAGAAAAAGACAGCATTAATAACAGGGGCTTCCAGTGGCATAGGGTATGAATTCAGTAAGTTGTTTGCAGAGGCTGGTTACAATCTGGTACTGGTAGCAAGAAATAAACAAAAGCTCAAACAATTAGCAGACGAGTTAGAAGGAAAATTTGGAACATCTGTAATGAGTATCTCAAAAGATTTGTCTGCTTCAACGGCGCCCCAGGAGATTTTTGATGGTCTTCAACAAGAATCTATTCATATTGATATTTTAGTGAATAACGCAGGATTCAATGTATATGGTTCGTTTTCTGAGACAGACTTAATGGAAGAGTTACAAATGGTTCAGGTCAATCTTGTGTCGCTAACCCATCTGACAAAGTTGTTTTTGCCCGGAATGTTAATAAAAGGATATGGGAAAATATTGAATGTAGGTTCTACAGGTTCCTTTGGACCAGGACCATTTAACGCCGTATATTGCGCTACGAAGTCTTTCGTTCTAAGCTTCTCGGAAGCTATTGCTGAGGAACTTCAAGGGACTGGAATTACTGTAACCGCTTTATGTCCCGGGGCAACAAAGACAGAATTTTTCAAAAGAGCAAATATGGCAAATATAAATCTGCTTAAAAGGGGAGTTATGGACGCCAAGACTGTAGCAGAGATTGGATATAACTCAGTAATGAAAGGAGAGAATGTGGTCATAGCTGGTACTTATAACAAATTAATGATCTTCTTAACCAGATTTATGCCAAGAGATATGATTACTAAAATGGTAAAAGACATGATGAGCGTTGGTAAAAATAATTACCAATAAGAAATCACAATAGCGAAAGGATGGAGGTTGAACTAAATGTATATGAAAGAATTTACAACAAAACGAACCTATATAAGGCCAGGACATTCGGGACTAAACATTATGGGATATGATTAGATACCTTTAATAGCAATCGGAGGAATTATTAGCGACCCACAAGGGGCTGTGGCCTAGTCCGGCATGGCGACGGGCTCCAGCGGAAAACCGGAGAAATCCGGAAGTGATGATGAGCAACTGGTCTCCCGAGTGAACCGGACGCGGTAAGCAATGAGGAACCGTTGGAGCACTGAACGTGCTGCTCAAAGATTAAATTGCCAAAAACCTGGCATTTTCGGAGAGACCCGTCGATCGTGAGTTCAAATCTCACCAGCCCCACATTATAATAAAATGGTAGTCCGGATGCTCAAATTCTCCCCAGCCTCTTTTTTATTCCCTCATAAAACCCGCACCATTCCTCAAAACCACACCCAGAGTTCATAGGCATCCCTGCCCTGAAATCCCTGGTAATATCAAAATACACCTGTGAAAACCACGGTGCTTTGAAATCAAACTGGTCAAAGTCGCCCCACTCTTCAAGAGTATTCAGTGGCTTTAATCCGTTCTTAACTGAGGCTTCGTATAGCCTGGTATGTGGATATGGCGTGAAAAACGATAACAAAATGTCCATATGTTTAAGTTTCCCCATTGTCCCGTATGCAGAAATGATCTTGTGGATCTCATCAAATGTACTTGTTACTTCTTCTTTTGCATCCACACCAGGAATTCCCACCATGAATGAGCCGCGAATATCGATATCATGTTCTATGCATTTATTGATGCACATTTTTATCTGGCTTGTCCTTGCTCCCTTATTCATAGCATCAAGCGCTTCCTGGAGCCCACTTTCAAACCCTATGAATATTTCATGAATTCCAGCTTTTCGCAAAAGTCCCCAAACCTCATCATCCATTCGCGATAGTTGCTCCATCCTGCCATTAACGCTTGTGAGACGGATCCCCATGTTTTTCCCGATCATGAGCCTGCAAATCTCCTTTACTCGTTTCACATTAATGAAAAAATCACTGTCCCGGATCATAAATGTATCGATATCATATGTTTTTGCAAGGTATTCAAGTTCCGAAACTACTGTTTCCGGAGGAAGGCCTGACCAGCGACTGCCGCAAAACAGGGGCTCTGAGCAAAAATCGCATCCTGCCGCACAACCCATGCTTGAATAATAATCAATGCATCGATTTGCGAATTTATATCCTTTAACATGTCGCTCCACATCGATCATGTCATATGCTATTGGCGGGAAAGAATCAAGGGCCTTAAATTTCTGCCCTGGATTTTCAATTATTTTCCCACCTTCTTTATAGGAAACGCCCCTGATTCCATGAAGAGATTCGTTTTTCCGGATCTTTTTTACGATTTCTTTAAAAGGAATCTCTCCCTGCCCCCTGATAACAATGTCGATATAAGGGTTCTTTAGTGTTTGCAGGGGCTCTGTTGACGGGTGATAACCTCCCCAGATGACCGGAAGCTGTGGATAGAGTTCCTTGACAGCTTTGCAGGTATCGATACCATCACTTATCTGGTAGCATGTCATGCTGCTTACCGCAAGGCATAAAGCGTTTTTGCTGTCATGGATGATATTTTTTTTATAATCGTTATCTACCACTGCATTAACTATCTTAACATTAAATTCATCCCTGACCATTCTTCCCAGGGCAAGAAGTGATAGCGGAACATTAACAAGAGGGACCTGCAGGGATGTTGTCATTTTATTCGGGATCGCAACAGGATGTTCCACAGGCATCGGATTAAATAAAATTATACTATTCTTATCCATTGTTACACACTTTGCATTTGATACTTTAGTATCGGATAAATAATTATTTGAATAACTGAAATTTGGACATTATGAATTTTCCAGTGGAAATAAAGGGGTAATGATTAGTATTAGCATAATCATTATATTGAATGCTTCCCTTTTTCCTGATCTCTTATCAAATACTTAAATATATATGCTAAAAGAATTAGAATAGGTCAGCAACCTGTTGGGACCGAGGGTAATGGAATCAATAATAGAATTTCGTTCAATCACAAAAAGCTACGGAGATTTCAAAGTACTGGATAATGTTACCCTGACTATTGAAAAAGGGATCATATTCGGTCTTCTTGGACCAAATGGCGCCGGGAAATCAACATTGATCAAAATCCTGTCCTGCCAGTCAAGACCATCCTCAGGTCATGCATTTATATCCGGCCTTGATGTTGTATCTGATAAGAAAGATGTTCTTTCAATAATTGGAGTTGTCCCCCAGGAGAATAGTTTCTATGATGAGCTTACTGTGAGTGAAAACCTCATATTTTTCGGTTCATTATATCGAATACCTGTTATTGATATCAAGAAAAGAAGCCATAAAATACTTACATTGCTAAAACTTGTTGAAAAAAGCAATATCAGGGCCAACAACCTTTCAGGGGGAATGAAGACAAGACTAAATATCGCCTGTGCACTCATACATAAACCAGAGGTGTTAATCCTTGATGAACCAAGCGTGGGGCTTGACCCGGTATCAAGAAAAGCCCTCTGGGAAACCATAAGGGTCGTTAACCGGGAAGGAACTACGATCCTTCTTACAACGCATTATATGGAAGAGGCGGACTTATTGTGTGATCGGATCCTGATAATGAACTGGGGAAAAATAGTTATCGAAGGAAAGCAGGATGATTTGAAAAAAAAAGTGGGTGAAAAGGTTATTTTAATAACAAGCAAACCCGGGAACTATGCGGCCATAAAAAATAATCTGGGATCACTTGAAAATATATCATCATGCAGTGTAAACGAAAAAGGGCTTAAAATAACTTTTATGGATGAGCAGCCACTCCAGGCAATTTTTGAGATTTTTGATTCACGGGGGGAGACTATCAAGAATATTGAATCAAGCTCCACAAGCCTGGAAGATGTATTTATTCATGCTTCAGGAGAAGAGTGGCATTGAGCATCATATCAGTCATAAATAAGGATTTTTTGGTATATATCCGCCACAGGAAGACTTTACTTTTGATATTTCTCGCTCCAATTCTTATTATGATATTGATCGGTTCAGTGTTCTCAGGAGCATCCGGCGAAGGCTTAAAAGAGGTAAAACTGGGCGTTGGGGGCGGGTCAACACTTGGGAATGACATAATCGAAGAATTAAACAGCAGCAAGATGTTCATAATCGTTAAAGAGAACACTTTTGATCCGTCTGTTATCGAAGATGGCGTCAAGAAAGGAAAATATAGCGCCGGGATATTCATCCCCGAAAACCAGACGCAGTCTATGAAATTGTATATTGATAATTCCCGTGTCCAGATAGCGCCTGTAATATCCACGGTTTTTCTTACCACTACTGAAAAAATGTCCTATGTACTCACCCTGGGTTTTATCAGTAAGCTATGGGAAAACCTGGGCGAGATGGAATCAGAACTTGGCCCATTAAAAGAAGGGGTCTTTTTAATAAACGGGAATATCAGCAGACTGAACAATGATACACAGAATGTGCTTGTCCGATTGGATGAGATCAATGTAACGAGGATGAATAAATCCATTAATATGATGAAAACAACGCTTGACCAGATGGGGATTGATCTTTCCCGGACATCTGTTGATATTAATACCACACGGAATGACATTTTAGAACTTGATAAGAATGTAAGTTCGATCTATAATGACTCGGCGGCTTTAAGAGATGACCTTAAGCTTGTGGTCGATAATATCGATTCCACAGATGCTGCATTATTGGCGATCCAGGCCGATCTGCAAAGCACATATCATTCAACATGTGCAATTCCTTCAACACCACAATGCATTTCCATTGCAAACACCGTCCTGCAGATCCAGAATACAAGGGCGCTTTTACTTGAAAAGACTGATCGTATAAGATCACTTTATAATGGGCTTGCAAATGTTGCCCAAAAAGGCTCTGAATTGCATGAAAAACTGATACGCACCGACATCAGGTTGCAGAATATGCAAGCTTTGATCGGCAATTACATATTTGAGATCACAAATATCCAGGGAAATATCTCAACCATCCAGACTGCTATCGTGATCCTGGAGAAGGTCAAGACCCAGTCAGCCAATGTTTCCATCCAGATGAACAACCTCTCCACAGAAATGGAAAATAGCACTTCAAACCTGATATCGGAAATCAACCTGACAAAAGGTATCCTCGGGGATGTAAGAAATAAGTCACCTGCTGCTATTGCAGCTCCTATCAAACTTGAACGGGAGCAGGTATTTAAAGATATGTCTTATCTTGACTTCCTTATGCCGGCGATCGTATCCATCGTACTGATGTTCATTTCATTCCTTCTCTCTTCAATTACGATCGTACAGGAAAGAACCAAAAAAACCCTGTTGAGGACACTTTTGACACCCTTATCCCTGGAGGAGTTCATTTTCGCAAAGACCCTGGCTCTTATTCTCATAGCGATGCTCCAGGGAATTATCCTGGTCGTTGTTGCTTTCCTTTTCTATGGGATCCTGATACCGGCAAGCCAGCTGGGACTATTGTTCCTTGTGATACTTGTATATTCAGCAGCTTTCATTGGTATCGGTATGGCTGTTGCGACATTTGCAGAATCAGAAAACACAGCCATGTTGTCATCGCTTGTGCTAAGTATCCCCATGCTGTTCCTGTGCGGTGTTTTTTTCCCTTTTGAGACCATGCCGCAATTGATGGTAAAGATCGGGAGCGCCCTTCCAATAACAATGGGCATCAGGGCTCTTGATTCTGTATTAATATACCAGGAAGGGTTTGGGGCACTTTCAGGATATCTCCTGCCGCTTCTTTTATATGGCATTGCGGGACTGGGAATGGCGTATATTTTGTTAAGGAAAGAAATTATGGATTGAAAGTCATTAAATCAAGCTTTGAATTTAAATGACTCATTCCCAAGAAAATCAACCACAGAGGACACAGAGTTCACAGAGAGATGTTTTCTCTGTGTTCTCCGGGCTCTCTGTGGTTTTTGAATTGTTCCGGAAAATAATTAAAAGTTTGCAAAATTATAAATAAAATCTCGTATAATCTTATCCTCCATATGGCATGGTTCGAAGTAGATATCTTCAAGAAATGCGTTGAGGTTGATCTGCACAGTTATTCAACAAGGACTGCTATTATGGCAGCCCGTGAAAAGATCAAAGAGGCTTATGAGCATGGGTTCAGGCATCTGAGATTAATTCACGGGGCAGCAAATATTACGAACAAGAATGAGGGTGGAAGCATCAAGTTCGCATTGCGCAGCATGTTAAAAAGTGGGGAACTAGATAAATGGATAAACAAAAATGGTTCCAGGGTCCAGGATGAATCCTTGATACTTGAAATCAGGAAGAATTCAGCCCCAACAGAGCATGAGTGGAAAGAAATGCCCCTGGAGGATTATTAGGAGAGTTGTTTCTCATCAGTAAATGCACTTAACCTAACAGTCATACTGCTCGCGTTTTTCAGCCCGATACGCGCGGGATTGGTATTAGTGACAGACGAAAACTATTAATAACTTCAGAACCAAAGTACTATTGGGGTGAATTATATGGTAGATTCTAAAATACTAGATAGTTTATATAAACTAGCAGATCAATTTATTGCCTTTATACCAACACTGGTAGCAGTAATTGTTCTAATAATTGTTGGATGGATTTTGGGGACGTTTATTGGAAAAATCGGGGCTAAGATCTTAGACAAGATAGGACTTGACAATCTTATTGATAAAACATCTCTAGGAGAAATAATAAGAAAAGCAGGAATGAGCACTGTAGGATTCTTCGAATCAACAATCAAGCTATTTATTTATATAATTTTTGCCGCTATCATCCTGGATATACTAAGAATACAGATTATAACAGATTTTGTCACCCAGGTTATTTCATATATACCTCTTATAATAACGGCTTTGATAGTACTGATCATTGGTCTGGTAATTGTTGATTTTCTCGCAGATATTATCCGCAAAATCCTTGTTGCAATGGGCGTTGATGATAAGATTATGAAAAGTTCCATCGGAGAACCCCTGAAATCAAGCGGCACATCTGTCTCAGGTATCCTTTCTGGCCTGATAAAATTGTTCGGCTATCTGATATTTATATTGGCTGCCGTAGAGATATTGCGTTTTAAATTCCTTACTGAATTCCTGGTAAATGTATTAAATTATATTCCTAATCTGTTCACGGGAGTCCTTATATTGATAATCGGATTTTTAGCCATCGACATTATTATGGATTATATGCAGGCAACAATGAAAGGAATGAATGTCGAAGGCTCGGAAATGTTCGTTCCTTTGATGAGGGGATTTTTGTTCCTCGTATTGATAGTATTAGCATTTGACACCATGTTGATCAAAACCAATATTTTCTATATATTCCTCGGACCTATTGCGTGGGGTGTCGCCATAGTCGTGGCATTCAAGTATGGGGTAAAAGATGCTTTAGTAGCATATGCAAAGGAAAAATAATAAATTTTTTTCCTTTTTCTTATTATTTTTTTGTTAAGAATTATTTGTGAAAGGCTTCATTAAAGATCCCGCCGTGGTGGGAACTATTGCTTGAAGAATCAAGAAAGTGGAAAGGGGATAATCTCTTTATATCGAAAATCCAATAAGCAACATATGCATTTTGACAAATATTGCGCCCAGATCGACGCTCTCAGCACCGATGACACAACAAAAAATGCTATGCATAAATCCTTCAACCGAAGGATGGAATTATTGGGAAATGATATTCTTTTTTTCAGGGAGCCTTTTACCCCTATATCATTGACTGGCAAGCACTGCTCTTTAAAATGCAGGCATTGCGATTCACATTATCTTGCCCATATGCTTGACGGCTCAAATGGTAAACTGCGATCGTGCACACAACGTCTGGCAGGGGCTAATGGAATATTGTTAAGCGGCGGAAGTTTACCTGACGGAAGCGTTCCCACATACTTGCAGGCTGATGAAATTGCACAAATAAAAAAAGATGCAAATATTAAGATCAGCGCCCATACCGGGATCGTTAACAGGGGACAGGCAGAACTGCTTTCAAAATATCTTGATATGGCGCTTGTTGATGTTATCGGGGATGATGAGACCATACATGATATTCTGGGGCTTTGCGCATCCGTGCAGGATTATGAAAATACATTATCGCACCTTTCGTCTTTCGGGATCCGGCTTGCTCCGCATATAATTGTTGGACTGCATAACGGAGAATTAAAAGGGGAAATAAGAGCCCTTGAAATAGCCAGGAAATTCAATCCTGAAGTTGTCGTGATAGTTGTATTCATACCCACAAAAGGTACAGCATTGCAAGGTGCAGCGCCTCCTGGAATTGAGGATGTGGTAAAGGTAATAACAAAAGCGCGGGAAATGTTTGATGTGCCGCTGTCATTGAGCTGCGTGCGCCCTGGCGGTCGATACCGTTCGATGCTTGATAAGTATGCTGTTTTAAGCGGGATTGACAGGATGGCTGTGCCATCAAGAAGCGCATACAGGATAGGACAGGATATCGATTTGAACATTATCGAGATACAAAAAATGTGCTGTTCTTATGGAGTCAAATGAACAAAATTGCAGGGCACGATGATGTAAATATTTATGCACCGGATAATTCAAGATTTTCATTCATGAAAAGCCCTTATGCAGCCCATAAGACAAACAGTGCGGTTGATATTTATTATGGCCGTTTCGGGGGTGCAGCGTTTTCTCCGGTGGATGGGAAGATAATCGATATCCGCAGTTTTGATACGCCCACTCCCTTTAAAGACAGGGATTCAAAAGAATATCTTATAGCGATACAGCAGGGAAAATATGTGGTTAAAATAATTCATATAAAACCTGGCATTTCAATCGGCAAGGAAATATCAATTGGAGAACGCATAGGGACATTTATTAAGAATGGGTATTTCATTTTCTGGAATGACCCTGTAATGCATGTCGAGGTCAGGTATCCCCGTGATTATTTGCGAGCATCGAATTGTCTTGAACTTTTGCCAGATATTGAATGGAGAAACCTTCCGGACGGAAGAAAAGTGGAGTTGGTGTGTATTGTTGAAGAGGTAAATGAACATTATTCTCTCCTTTTCGCCCCATTCCAGACCTGTGGGATAATTGGAGGATTCGCAATTGATGGGGGGTTTATTGATGGCTATATCAGTTCAAATGCTCATTTCTTTGGTATTCTCAAACAGGAAGGATTTTTTCGTCCCCATGTTTCTCTTTTAGAAATAACAAAAGAAAATAGATCGGTGAGATGTTCCGGGATTGCCTTTTGTTTATCTTTCAATGAACCCAGGATAAAGTTGATCCCGGAAAAATATGGTAATAAACCATTATTTGTAGGTGACAAAATCAATATCAAGTTTGGAATATAATATTAGCAGGAAAGGCTGTACGCTTTAAATTCTTTCCTGAGTCGTACTCTTAAAACATCTGCTGCACTGCTAAGATCGGTTTCATAAAGATCCCTTATTTTTGAATCATATAACGTAGAGTAGATTTCAAGAAGTTCTTTTTCCGCCTTATCTCTTAAATCCATATTTTCAGGCGCCAGGATTATATGAAAATCATCCTGATGTGTTATTACAAATTTCCTGAGGTCTTCAACTTTTTTCATTTCTGGTAATAACCTGAGCACTTTGATAATGGGCGCTCCTCTTTTTTTTCGCTGCCTTGGACCATCGTGAATATATAATCCCACGGGTCCACGGTCTGTTTTTATTATTGCAGTCAGGGTAAGAGCCCCTGCGCCGCTGCATACTTCCACCTTTTCGCTAAGTACACAATAACCACTATCGGATAATTGTTGTTTTGCGAATTGCAATATAGATATTTCGTATTCCTTTTCAGGGATACCCCAGTAATCGTTCATGACAATAAGCTGCTACGGAAAGATATTTATAATTATCTCTCAATATTGCCTCGGTTTTGGCGGAAACATCTTAATATTTACAGGTTTATAATCAATTTGCGCGCCAGCTGGCGTGAATGTAATAAGCGTGTGTTTCAGCCAATTGTTATCATCCCTGATCGGATAATCCAGGCGAAAATGAGAACCGCGGCTTTCCTTGCGGGCCTTTGCCCCCAGACATATCGCTTCAGCAACATCCAGCATTCCCTCAAGCTCTATAACGTTTACAAGTTCCTGGTTAAAAATAGTCCCTTTATTCCGGACATACACATTCCCGTAACGCATTTTAAGTTCCCTGATCTTATCAATTGCGATTGTCAGATCCTGCTCTTTCCGGAATATTCCTGATTTTTCATCAAGGATGGTCTTGAGTTCATCTCGTATCCTGAACAATTCCTCACCAACTTTACGCTCTAATAATCCTGATATCTTTTCCTTTTCATCTTCGATTGCCTTTTCGGGTAATTCTTTTTCCCCATGAGAATTTGCATATTTTTCCGCATTTTCTCCTGCTATCTTCCCGAAAACAAGAGTCTCAAGAAGTGAGTTACCACCAAGCCTGTTCGCCCCATGTACACTGATGCAGGAACATTCCCCGCATACAAAGAATCCCGAAATCGAAGTTTCACAGTCCTTATTTGAGGCGATGCCTCCCATGGAATAATGCTGTCCCGGCCTGACCGGAATTGGTTTTTCGACAGGGTCTATATTTGCAAAATCAATCGATATCTGCCTGATCCCCGGGAGGCGCTCAAAAATCTTCTCCTTCCCAAGATGCATGAGTTCAAGGTGAACATAGCCACCCTCAAATCCCCTGCCTTCATTTAATTCGGTTTGAATGGAGCGCGCAACGATATCTCTTGGCGAAAGGTCAAGCTGGTGCGGTGAATATCGCTTCATGAACCGCTCTTTGTTCCTGTTCACAAGAAACCCTCCTTCACCACGCGCTCCTTCTGTGATGAGGATACTGGTGCCAAAAAGGGTAGTAGGATGGAACTGCACGAATTCCATATCTTCAAGCTGCGCTCCTGCCCGATATGCCACGGCGCAGCCAGACCCTGTGTTAATTACTGAATTTGTGGAATGTTTGTATATTCTTCCATAACCTCCTGTTGCAAAGATCACAGCCTTTGCCTGGAACCCCTCAATGATCCCATCTGGAATATTATATCCTGTGACGCCGCAACATCTCCCTTTATCAACAACAAGGCGGGTTATGAGCCATTCATCATAGAACTTTATACCCTTCTTGAGCGCCTGTTCATACACGGTATGCAGCAGGTGGTGGCCTGTCCTATCTTCTGCATACACAGTCCTTGGAAATCCTGCTCCTCCGAAGGGACGCTGGGCGATCCTGCCGTCATCTGTTCTTGAAAAAAGCGTTCCCCAGTGTTCCATCTCAATGACACGCCCCTGTGCATCCTGGCAAAGTACCTCTACAGCATCCTGGTCAGCAAGATAATCACTGCCTTTAATGGTGTCAAAGGCATGGTCTTCGCATCTGTCATTAGTTGCCAGCACAGCGTTTATTCCACCCTGTGCAGCAATTGAATGTGAACGCAGGGGATGGACTTTTGATATGACGGCTACATCAGCTGATTTTACAGATAAAGCGGCGCGTAATCCAGAAAGTCCGCCCCCAACTATGATTATATCGTGCCGGAACATAATTATACAAAGGTATGAGAGGAGAAATAAATATTGTTTTTCTACTTTTTCCCGGCTTTGATCTCTATATACACCATATCATCACCAGAAATCAAAACAACATCCTTCGAGGCGCAATTCCCGCATATGCTTGAATTGATCAATCCTCGTCCATTCCCCAAAACATCAAGTTCAACATAAAAATTCTCAATTCCATGTTGTATTTTCATGAGTTTATCAAGCTCTTCTTCATCTTCTTTAGTTTCAGGGCATCTTGATACTTCAAAATATCTTTCCTTGATGTCAGTCCTGTTTCCACAATCCGAACATACCTTTTGCCCTTTACTTGATATATCAATTTTTGAATTTTTTAATTCCTCAAGAGATATTTCCCTGACCTGGATGGTTTTTGAGCTATTCATTTCTTCAACTTTCTGCGCTGCTACAAAAGCTTTTCTTGCGTCATCAGTGCGTTTTTCAAGAAGACATGCTTCACCGCATATACGAAGTATTTCTTTTACAGGGGTTTTATTTGCCAGTTTGTAAGCATCAAGACCGGGTGTGATCTGTCCGATATTGAAACACATGTTACCGCATATAACCAGCTCATCTTCAGGCGGAGTCTTATTAGCTAACTTATATGCCTCCAGGCCATCCGAGAGCAAGCCGTTTTTGAAACAAATGTTACCGCAAATAATAAGCTCCTCTTCGGGTGGTTTTTCTTTAATGATCTTGTAGGCTTCAAGAGCAGACGTGATCTTTCCTTTGCGCAGGCACTCTTTTCCGATAATAGCGATCTTCTCCTTTGGAAGAGGCATACCGATTATTCTTGAAGCATCCACTGCCGAGTAAATTTTTTCATTCTCAAGATATTTATTAACATATCCTGAAAGGACATCTTTAGAAAGTTCTATGCCTGCTGCTTTTGCTCCGTCAATTGCTTTTTGCATCCATCCATTCTCAAGATATTTCCGTATATACCCATTGAGTTCTTCTTTTGAAAGCGGCGCACCTGTGACTTTGGATGTATCTATTGCTTCTGCCATCCTTCCTGCATCAAGGCATTTTTTTATATAAGCTACAACTTTCTCATCGGTCATTTCTTTTTTGCAGATATTTTTTTGAACCTGTTCAGACAATCTGACACTAAAACGGATAAAGCTTATGGATGAGGTATTTAATGGTTATATCCAATTAGAACCACGATCTAACAAAATGCTTATGTGCTTTATATGCTTATTATCATCAGAATATGACCGATCGAGAGACGAAGGTAATTCCGGAAGAGGATATACTGGAAGAACCAATTGAGATCCTGGTAAATCTTGCCAAAAATGGTGAAGTCGACCCATGGAATATCAACATCGTTGAACTCACCGATAAGTTCTTAAAGAGAGTAGATGAACTTGAGAAAATGGATCTTCGCGTTTCAGGGCGAACGCTCCTTTATGCTTCGATATTGCTTCGCATGAAATCAAATGCATTGGTTCAAGTGGAAGAACCTCCTGAGGAAATAGATCTTGAGTCCGATAATTTTGAAATAAGCGATTATCCTGTGCCTTCCATGCCTCTTCGCCGTTATTCAAAAAGACCGGTAACTCTTGAAGAATTATTGACTGAATTAAAGAAGGCAGAAGCATTTGAAAAAAAGAGACTCAATCGCGTTGACAATAAAAAGGATGAGATCAGGGCAACTCTTGAGGATGTTCTTTCGGTGGCCCATGATGAAGATATAGAAAGCAGGATCGGGAAGATGAGGTCAGTATTAAATGAATTATTGGATAAACAAAAATCTATTAAATTTTCAGAACTATCCTCTCCCCTTGACAGGGCGGGAATGATAATGGCTTATCTTGCGATCTTGTTCCTTGCTACAAGAAAAGAAATATGGCTTGAACAGGAAGAGATATTTGGTGAACTTTTCATAAGCAGGGCAGCATCATGAGCGGGGATAAGGAGATATTAGAAGCTGCGCTTTTTGCATCTGGCGAGCCCCTTGATATCGGACGGCTCAAGAACCTGGTGAAGGAAAAGAATGTCGGGGAGTTGCTCCGTCAATTGGCGCAAGAGTACATAGCGCGCGATAGCGCCATTGAGATAAAGGACATGGATGGCAGGTTTATAATGCAGGTGAAACCCGAATTTGCGCAAAAGGTAAGATCCATTGCTCCTAAAGAGCTGCGCTCGCCTGTGCTTCGAACGCTTGCCATGGTGGCTTATCACCAGCCCATAACCGTAGCAGAACTTGTTGATAGGAGAGGTCCTGCAACCTATGATCATGTGAGGGAACTTGAAGAAAGCGGATTCGTGTCGGCAGTCCGCCAGGGAAGAACGCGGCTTCTTGCCACCACGCCCAGGTTTGCAGAGTATTTCAATCTTGAATCCGGCGATCCTGAAGCTATAAAACGAAAGATCATAGAACTTGCCAGGGAGCAGAAAATGGGACTTGATAAGTGGCTCGGGAAGCAGGGGATCGGTGTAAGCCCCATGTATGAATCTTTGATGGAGCTTTGCGGAATCGCAGAATATGATCTTATTAACCCATACACACCCTCGAAGGAGGAGCATGACCGCATACAGGAGCTGGGCGTTCTTGTAATTTCAAAAGCATATAAGGAAAGGGTGGGCAAGATCTTTGAAGGAAGGATAATTGAGATCCAGGCAATAACTTTTGAAGACCTTATCAACTCCATCAATATCCTTGCCGAATATGGTAGCAAGAGAAAAGTAAAGGAGAGCATCCAATACATTTCGGAATTAAAGGATGATTATAGCCAAAAAGCTAATTTTATTACTGCAAAAGTCATGCCCCAGACAGATTTGGTATCGCGTATGATCAACGAAATGGGGCTGGGGATATCAGGGGATGGCGTAAAGATAGCTCCGGATTACGGAAGATCGAGCGAAGGCAAGGAGATCGGCGGCGGAGCTGATATCCTGATACCCACTCATAAGAATGCGCAAATGGATGTTCTTAAAAGGATATGTCAGAGGTATGATACTGTGATCGAGGGATTGAAAAAGGGGAAAAAGCAGGGGTTTTAAGACCCCTAATTTTTGATGGTGCTAAAAAATTGTGGAGCTTATCCTGATTGTTTATGCCTAGCTCGAAATCCATTCATCAATCAGTGCAAGCAACTCCTGTGTTGTTATCGCGCGTTCAAATCCCGCAGGTGCTATTTTGTTTCTCCAGTCATCGGTGGCGGTTAAAACGTCCGTGGTCTCTATTCTATTGGTATCACTGCCAAGTCTTCTATAAAATGCTGTAATATCAAATGTAATGCTGTTGTCACCCTGTACAACTGCTATCACTCCACTTTTGCTGCTTATGGTTCCGTTAATGTGATATGTTCCAATAGAGGCATTATCTTGCGCAGTTAGTCTATAGATAACTGTTTTGTTAATTCCTGGACTTACATTGAACCATATCCACTCGCTTGTCCTGCTATTGAAAGCATCTGCATCGCCTGAAATTCTTGTTAAATTCCATCCCCGGGGGATGAGTTCCTGAAGAGCTAGAGCCTTGTTCATATTGCTACTTATCCTGATGGTTATGTTGGTTGATTCACCCTGGCGCAGGGACTCCTTCTCGATCTGGCGTGTAGCATTTACCACGGATGGCTGCGGTGGAATGAGATTAAGTGTAATGGTGTTGTCACCCTGTACAACCGCTATCACTCCACTTGCGCTGCTTATAGCTCCGTTAATGTGATATGTTCCAATAGAGGCATTATCCGGTGCAGTCAGTCTATAGATAACTGTTTTGTTAATTCCCGGACTTACATTGAACCATATTGACTCTCTGGTGCTATTCTTGAAAGCGTCTGCGTCATCAGAGATCCTTGTCAGATTCCATCCCGCAGGTATGATTTCATGAAAGGACAATGCCTGGCTCATATTGCTGCTGATATCAACAGTAATATTGGTTGATTCTCCGAAGCGTAGAGATTCTTTCCCGATTATACGTACAGCAATAGTAACATTCGTTTGCGGGGTCAGAGGCAAATTATTACCGAAGTCTGTACCGGTCAGATTTTCTCCGTTCGTTACATTCCATGTGAAAGGCACAGGACTTCCCTGACTTTCATTCCATAATGTAGTTTCTGCATACCCACTTCCTGCAATGAACAGGATAGCGATCATCGTTAATACGATTCTGGTTAAAAGAGCATTCACTCTACTGTTTTTAGTATTTACCATTATACCACTTCTATTTGATTTTATGACCTGCTTGATTCAATCTAGAACTGATTACTATTAATTATACTATAAAAGATTTGTTATCAAAATACTCATCATCATAATTTTGGATTGCACCCCAAAATCTGGACAACCAGTTAAGAAACATTCTTAACAAAATAGATCAGGTTTAAATATGAAATTTAAAAATATATGAATAATTATTATTTTATAATGGTGTACCTCTTTTTTATGAACGCGAAGACTTTTCTAATAATATTTTGACCGTGTCTAATAGCTCTCTCCTATCGAAAGGTTTTTTTATGTGAGCGTCAGCATGTGCGTATTCAAAGCTCCTCCTTAAGTCCCCCTCGGTCTTCATCCCTGATAACATTGATATAGGTATAAGAATTGCTGGTATTCTTTCCTTAATCTGTTTGCATACATCCCAACCATCAATACCTGTCATTTTTATATCAAGAAGTATTAAATCAGGTCGTATTGAGTCAAACTTTTCAAGACACTCCTCCCCACTTTCAGCTTCGACCACATCGTATCCTGCTCTTTCTAAGATTAATTTGAGCATAAACCTTATACTTTCATCATCGTCAACAACATTGATTAAAGGCAATAATCATATTCCCCCATTATACTGAGATATCTTCAACTATATTTGAGTTTCTATCCAGATCGTTTTGCGGGTATCTTCACTAAGAATATATTTCCGCCCTCTGGATTATCCTCGACCCGGACTTTACCTTTGTGTATGTCTACTATACGCTTCACAATCGAAAGCCCCAATCCAGTGCCTTTTACTCCGTGTTTTTCTATCCTCTTGAACCTTTCGAAAATAATTTCTTTGTATTCATCCGAGATTCTGTTTCCACGATCTTTCACAGATACCATCCAATCCTCACCATCAGCCTTGATTCCCACGGTTATCCGGGTATTTTCAGGACTATATTTCACTGCATTGGATAACAAATTGGAAAATATTTCCTCGATGTGGGGATTAACTTGCGCAAAACATTTCTCTTCACCAAAGAACTCAACACTCATCCCCTTACTTCTATACATAGGTGTAAAGTCTGATATCACTTTCCTTAGTATTTGACATAGATTACGCTCCTCGAAATCCAGTTTATCCATTGCTTCGACTTTGGCAAGGGTTGCTGCGCTCTGAATCATCTCTTCGAGCTTTCTGACATTCTTTATAATCATCTCTACGCTTTTCCTGTTTTCAGGCAGCGATTCATTTTCTGAGAGAATTTCTGAAAAACCTTTTATTACTGTCACGGGATTTAGCAAATCATGGCGAATTATGTCCGTGAATAAATCTTTGAGTTGATTTGCTTCTTCAAGCTCTCTTGCGTATTTCTTCATCGCCTCCTCAGATCGCTTGCGTTCTGTAATATCCCTTACATTGCAAATATGTCCCTGATAGTTACCGTTATCATCCCAAATACCCTTTCCCCTGACCTCTGTAGGAACTATCATGCCATCCTTTCTCAAACCCGGGACTTCTCCATAGAATGTACCTACATCCTTGTTATGCAGGGTATTGGATAAGCCCTTTTCAGTTGGAGCTATCATCTCAGGAGGCGTGATTTGATGCCAGGTGTTTCCAATAAGCTCCTCTTGATGGTAGCCGAAAATCCCTGCATATGCTTCATTTACATAGATGAACCGGTCTTTTTCATCGGCTATGGTGATCCCCTCGGTACTGCTGGCAAAGGCTTTAAGGAACCTATCCTTTTCTCTCTCAGCTCGTTTGCTCTCGGTTATGTCGCGTGCTGTGGTAAGAATTACTTTATGCCCCTTGAGTTCCAGCAAGTCCGCGTTCAGAAGCGCATAATAAATTGTTCCGTCCTTGCGTTTCAGTCTTATCTCCCAATCACGCACTCTGCCGATTTCCTGTAAAGTTTTAAGTAACATCTTGCGCTCATCCGAATTAACGTAAGTAACACTAACATCCATAGATTTTAATTCTTCAAGAGTGAAGCCAGTCATCTCCTGCATATTTGCGTTGCAATCCAGTATTTTACCTTCAAGGTCTGCGATTCCAATCCCCACTGGAGTGGCTTCAAACAAGACACGATACTTTTCTTCGGACTCCCGCAGCGTTTCCTCAACTCTCTTAAGTCCTGTGATATCTCTGACAACCTTAATTCCTGCTATGATTTTCCCTGCAGAATCTTTTAAAGGAGATCCTGTGAGTTCGACATACAATATGCCTTTGTCTGTGGGAACACTCCTCTCGGTTTTATGAATCTTCCCATCTTTGAATGATAGTTCAATAGGGCAATCTTCGCAGATGGCGTCCCTGCCTTCATACGCTTTGTAACAGTATTCACCAGCGCGGTTCCCGTATATCTCATTCTGGATCTGATTTTGATATAAAATTTTGTAATCAGTATCCTGAATGATGATACCATCACCAATAGATTCAATAATCGCGTTTGTTTTGTTTTTTTCATCCTCAGCTTTTATGACAGCAACTTTTAGCGCATCTTCTGCTTTTTTGAACCTTGCTATGCCAGATTGGATGTAAATACCCAATACAATGAAAACTGATCCAAATAACAAGCGAATTCCGATCTCATGATTCGTTGGATTAATTATTTGGTCAATAACAGTACCTTCATGGAATATGAGAGAATCCAGAAGTGAATCCAAAACCCAGGCAAGCGCTGCGAATCCAATACTTATAAATATCAAGTTTTCAAAATTAAAAAATCTTATTATTCCACTTCTATATTTATTCAATTCGTTTTTCTCCTAGAATTATATACCCAATTGATTGTTGGGTTTAAAAGAATTTTTCCTTAACTTTACCCTATCCCTCTCTATCAAGATTTCAAGTTATTTACATACTTCACAGTAATACTTTTATAGGTCATTGTTTAACTGGCAGACAAATACATCCAGGTCATATTTTTGGAGAAAAATTGATTATACGAAGATTCCAGCCTTCTGATTTCCAGTGGGTCATTGACATTGAAAGGAAAGTTTTTAATGAGCATGACCCTTATCTTTACATGCAATTCTATGAGATATATCCCGATACTTTTATTGTGGCGCAGATTAACGGTTTTGTTATAGGCTATGTTGCCGGATTCCTGGCGCGCGTTGGTGTCGGGCGTATATTTTCACTTGCGGTATACCCTAAATATCAAAACAGGAGTGTTGGTAGCAACCTGTTAAATGAAATCAAAAACATTTTCCGCAAGAAGGGGGCTCTTGAAATAATTCTTGAGGTCAGGATGGATAATATTAAGGCAAAAAGATTCTATGAGAGGCATGGGTTTTTCCAGTTCGGGATAGCTGAAAAATACTATAATGACGCCCATGATGCCTGTTTGATGAAGCTTAAGTTATAGTAATTAGAGGGGGCTTTTCTTACCCACGTTTTTCAAAAATCCTATCCATCTTCTTGCATCATCGACTTTTTGTTTGATCTCATCACGTGGTTCTATCAACTTTACTTGACCTGATTCGCATTCCTTTAAACCCATAATTGCTCGCATGAAACTTGCGATCTCAGTGTATAATCTTTTTGCCTCTTCTCGCGTGAGATCATCTCTAATAAGGATCTCTTCATCATTCTTCACTTTATTCTCAAGTAGGGTCACAAGTTCCAGGAAACGATCCTTTTCCTGTTCCGTAAGCTCCTTTTTATGTATGCAACGCCATATTAAATCATGGAGTTTAATAATTTCCCCATTCACCTCTACTTCATCGGGTACTTTTTCTCCCACCCATATAAGATATCTGTGTAACCCGTTGAGTAAATGCTCCCTTTCTCCCTTGGATATGTAATCATCCAGCTTTTGGAAATCATATTGGTTCATATAGTTTCAAGATACCTTTCCGCAGAGACCGCAGCGATCGCGCCGTCACCTACTGCTGTTGCTATCTGGCGAAGAGGTGTGACCCTGCAATCTCCTGCAACAAAAATCCCTTTGACCGAAGTTTCCATTTTAGCATTTGCTATAATAAATCCCCATTCATCCTTATTTACATCTGCAAATTTAGTATTGGGGATCAAACCCACATATATGAATACCCCGTCTGTTTTTACCTCAGATGTCGCTTTCGTTTTCAGATTCCTTAAAATGACTTTCTCAACTATGTTTTTCCCCACAATTTCTTCAAGTACCGAATCCCAGATAAAACTTATCCTGGGATTAGAAAAAGCATGCTCCTGATTTATCTTTTCAGCCCTGAGCTCATCTCGTCGGTGTACGACAATTACTTTTTTTGCCATTTTTGTAAGATAAATGGCCTCAGTGATCGCGGAATCTCCTCCGCCTATCACAACAACAACTTTATCCCTGAAGAAAAAGCCGTCACATGTGGCGCAATATGAAACCCCCCTGCCTGTTAATTCAATCTCCCCTTTTGCTCCCAGCTTTTTTGGCGTTGTGCCTGAAGATATTATGACTGACTTTGTTTCGATGTCGCCTTCTGTTGTTTTTACGATCTTTATATTTCCTTTATCCTCGATTGAATCAACATCTACCATTCCTTTCATTTCAAGCCCGAATTTGTGGGCCTGTTCTTCGAATTTCGCCGCAAGGGCAGCGCCTGATATCTCAAGGAAACCCGGGAAGTTCTCGATCAAATCAGTGATAATTATCTGTCCGCCGATCCCCATTCTTTCAAAGAGGACAGCATTCAGCATAGCGCGCTTAACATAAATTCCCGCAGTGAGGCCCGCAGGCCCGCCACCGATTATTACTACATCATATACCATAATTCTTCAGTCCTTGTATGGTGATTATGGTATATAAATTTATGAAAGTGTAACTTATTTTTCAGATGCTTGTTTTCAAGTAAAATATAAGTTGCAGTTTTTTTGATTTATCCAGAATAAACTATGGAATCTTATTAACCCTTCATTAGCCTGAAAATCAGTTAATACAGTTTTAGATATATTTCATTAAATAATTTACCAAATTCTCAACTTCTTTTTTATTTACTGAAAAATCAAAAGCATGTTCATTACCCATTTCATACTTATTAATCCACAAATCCCTCAACCGCTTTATATTATCTTCCTTCATATCACCAAAAAGCATCATGTGTATGTGAGGTATTCCGCTTTCGTGAGGCTCAAACAAAAGGAAATACTGAAAGCCCATCTTATCAAAAGCATGTCTGTATGTATTCCACGCTTTTTTGAGATTATCTAATATTTCTTGAGCTCTAAGTGAATTATTTCTCCAATATTGGTTGCGATTCTTTCAATAATATTATCAAGTCTCCCTTCAAAATCTTGAAGTTCGTCTTCTCGCAGGAATATTAATTGTCCAGACAATAAATCATCTAGTATTAATTGTCCGGACAATAAATCATCTAGCTTGGTTTTTTCTATGTAAGACTTGTCAATATATCCTAAATTATGAGAAATTATGTGCCTATGATTCACATATTTTTCAAATTTATATTTTTCATCTATAGTTTCAAATATTTCGAAACCAAATACGTCTTTAAACTTATTACTACAAATTTCAGTATTTTGAAAATTAATATCGTCCACAATTTTGTTTATAAGATTTTCTTTGATGTCTTTCGATTTTATTAGTTCATATACTGATATTTGTTTCTTGCTAAAAAAATTCAATCTATTTGGACAATATTTCAATCCTAAGATGAACCAATCTTTACAATATTTCTCAAAACAAGATATTCCAGTCATTATATAAAGGTCACTAAATGTTTGTTTTTCAAAATAATTCCCGGTTTTTTCGTCGAATTTAAGTGTAAATATATCATCATTTTTGTCTATCTTCCATGCCCTTCTCAAATCAATATTATCCTTCTCATTTACAAAATCAGCACTTATTGTAGCTTTTGACATATTTGTTAAATCCACTTGAATATCCTTGAAGCGCTTAAGAATAAAAAATAGTTTAACTTTATTCATATAGTATGATAAAACTATAGACTTAATATCTTCGTATGCCTCTTTTAATATCTTGTTCCCATTCATTTTATTCATTCAATTACAGTATATTTATTATACTAAAATAAGTTTGCCTCCTCAACTATTTTCCACCGAACCAATGAACAGTAAATAAGTGTTACAGATTGGATAACTACCAACACAAAAAGAAGTTCATTTAATGTTGGTTTATAAAATTCAAATGATGAAACTGGATAAAGGAAACAATAAGAATGAAGCTTATAATATATAAAAATAAATTGTGGATTTTAATATCTATTCTGGATAAACGGTTATCGGTTATGGTCTTCTTCTCGGCATATATCTTTTGTAATGAGGATTTTAAGAAAGCGTTCAAATGGTTATGTGTCTGGTGATCTGGTTGATGGGGCTTCAGGGATAATTTATGAAAAAAGTAACGATATAAAAATATGTGTCTGTGATGCTCCTGTTCGTTCTTTGGTTAAAGATAAAAGGTCTGTTCGGGTGAATACAAATGATTCAGAAATTATAAGGGTTTGTTCTCCGATAGATATTACATTGCAAGGGGTAGATTTATCTTAGTCCTCGAAGAGCGCAGGGTTCTCTAGTGTCTTGTCAATTGTCAATTAGCAGCAAATAATCGAGATAAATTGATCTATAGTATTCCACCAAACTTCTGAAAAATGAAGATTTATGGTTCCTGAAGAAAATACATTGGCAGCTCTGGTAAAAGATTCTGTTGATTGCTATGGGGTCTAAAGAAAACAAACCGCAGATAAACGCAGATGAACGCAGATTTGTAGCATCAAATCCAGTGCATCTTATCGGTTCGTGGGATTTAGCGTTCTTCCTATTTTTACGTTTCTCATATGTGTATGCTTCGGGAACGATTCGGCGCGTGGGAGAATATGGTTTTGGTATTATTATTTTTCAAAAACCATAGCATTAAATCTGCGTTTATCTGCGTTCATCTGCGATTTATTGTATTTTTTAGCCTTAACAGCTATTCGCATATTCAATTTCCTTATCAAAGTTTTTCAAATAATCCTTAAGCTTTTCAAATTCAATGTCGTCCGTCTTAACCTTACTAATATATATTTCAAATGAATCATTAATTTTATTTAACATTATCTTAGGATTAACTACCATTGCGCCTTTCAACATACAAACTAATTCTTTTGGTTGACATGAAAATTGTCCGCTATTTTTAATACGTCCCTCATGAACAAGCCCGCAACGGAATTCATCATAAAAACGATGTGCAAGTGTTTTATCTTTTTTTTCAGGATTCGGTTTATTGAATTCAGTTATATTTTTTCTAATCCATCCTTCAAATCTCTTTCCAACGGTTCTAGGTTTGCAAGTTATATTAATACATGCAAGACAATCAATTGTTGATACGCATAATACTCCCATAGCAAACGCATTAAAATCTTTTTTACTTAATTCATTGGCTGGATTTAAGTAAAATCCATAAATTCTATCTTTGAATGCCTCTATCAAGGCGAGTTTTTCATTGTTCTTTAAAGCAATCTCAATTTCTCTAAAAGTATGGTTTGGAGAAAAGTGAAGTTCTCCCTTTATATCCACCATCAATAATCAACCTCTTTCAAGCAGGCACTCATCTATTTCACGTTTTTAATGAGATCTGATATCACCTGGTCTGTCGTCATGCCTTTTCGCTCGGACTCAAATGTCAGGATTATGCGGTGGCGAAGCACCGGATATGCCATGACATCGATATCTTCCTTGCTTACATAATTCCTGCCTTTCATAAGCGCCCGCGCTTTTGCTGCAAGTATTATACCGATAGAAGCCCTTGGCGATGCGCCGTATTCAATATGCTCGCTCTTTCCCCTCGTAGCGCCAACGATCTTGATAGCCCTGACCTTTATATCTTCTGCGATGGGAACATCCCGGGTGAGCTTCTGGAGTTCAAGGACTTCGGTTTTTGAGACCACGCTATTTACAGAGGGAACAATATTTTTAGTGTACCTGTTAACGATCTCGTTCTCATCTTCAAATGTAGGATAGTCCATTAAGATCTTAAGGAGGAATCGGTCAAGCTGCGCCTCAGGGAGTGGATATGTACCTTCCATCTCGATGGGGTTCTGGGTGGCAAGTATAAAGAATGGCTTATCAAGCATGTATGTCTTGTTACCTACTGTTACCTGTTTTTCCTGCATTGCTTCAAGCAGGGCGCTCTGGGTCTTTGGCGATGCCCTGTTTATCTCATCAGCAAGAACGATATTAGCAAACACTGGTCCGGGTTCGAACCTGTACTGTTTCTTCCCTCCAATATCCTCGATAATATATGTGCCTGTGATATCTGACGGCATAAGGTCAGGCGTGCACTGTATCCTGTTGAACTTCAGGTCAAGAGCTTTTGAAATTGTGCTGATCGTAAGTGTTTTAGCCAGGCCCGGGTTGCTCTCCACAAGCGCATGGCTGTTGCACAGTATCGCTATCATCATATGTTCAACAGCCTCATGCTGGCCAACGACAACTTTTCCTATTTCATCAAGAAGCTCCTTGAAAATCCGTGTCGAGCTTGTGTACGTCTCATTACTCATGTTTAACCTCGTTCATATTTTACTCCTTTCGACTGCATATTTATTAATAAGCATCTTTTCAGTTTCTGTTTTTTTCATAAGCATACTGTAACCGCCATCAGAAACATTGGAACCAACGATATCCACAGGGAATGCCGCTGATTTGATGAACTGGTTACCTGTCTGGCTTGTATCTCTCACATCAAAACCTGTATCCACTCCGGAATATAATGTCAGGTCAATATTTTTTCCTTCAATGGATGCGATCCTTGGCTTTCCGAAAATGTCCCCTGACCCGTTTGACCCAATGGCTTCGCTATTCTCAGGGCGTCCGGTGATGTCGATCATGCCGGTATTATTTTCTTGTCCTGGAAATGTTTTTGTAATATTTGAAAGTGTACTTTCCGGTATCTGATATTCTCCCGGGTTATTTGAAATAAAAACCATGCCTGCAATAAAAATAATCGTTATAATGACTTTTGAGATAATTCTGCTTTTAGCCAGAAGATTTGAAGGTGAAACAACCTTCATGGATTCTGAAACTATAGTTTTTAATGAATCTACTATGACATTGCTCTCATTACGGTTATCGTAGGCTGTCCTGAGTTTTTCATTCAGGTCAGGATACTTATTTTCAATAATTCTAATAACATTTAATTTACTATCTCTTCTATGCAATAAAATTGATAAGAGGACAGCAATGAAAATTGCCAGAACAGGAGGGATGAATTTGATCGGAATAGATGCGACAGGCAAGAATTTGTTTAGAAAATATTCAAGATTTATAATAATAAAAATTGCATAGAGAATGCTGAATATAGCAATCAGATCCAGGATAGAAAGTATCCGCATCCTGCTAAGAAATCCAGTCCTGGTTTGTTTTAGCTTCTCCAGAAATTCGTCCATTCAGTCACCTTCACTCGCATTATTGGTTTTGATTATATTAAGTCTTGGGATAGGTAGGTTTATGTATTTAAAAAGGAATTAAGGCAACCTGAACCAAATACTATTGGTTCAACATTAACCGTAGCAGGTTTTGGCCTGCGGCGTATGAATTGAAACAATTCGAATGCAGTAAAGCCTTAAATGGTTTGCATGAGTCGGATCTTAAATGATCTTACGGAGGAAAAGAATGAAAAATAATTACAAGACAAATGGAAGATTGCTAGACCTTATTTCAGGTCTTAAAGAACAATCCAGGAACAAGCAGGTTCCACTATGGCGTGATATTGCGATAAGACTTGAGCGCCCCACAAGAGAAGCTACTGAAGTCAATCTCAGCAGGATAAACAGGTACACAAAAGAAAAAGACCTGATACTCGTACCTGGCAAAGTCCTGGGCGCTGGTGAATTGAATCATCAGTTAACTGTTGCAGCTGTAAGTTTCAGCGAAGGCGCAAGGAACAAAATTATCGAAGCCGGTGGTTCATGCCTATCAATAGAAGAACTGATGAACAAAAACCCGGAAGGCTCCAGGGTAAGAATAATCGGGTGATAACATGACAGTAATAGATGCAAATAATCTTATTCTGGGAAGAATGGCAAGTACAGTAGCACAGCGAATATTAAATGGGGAACAGATCAATATCATAAACGCTGAAAAAGCGATCATCTCAGGCAGGAAAGATGCTACATTCGATCGATACCATGCTTATGTAGCTCGTGGTTCACGGGAATTCGGCCCTCGTTTTCCAAGAAGGCCAGACCAGATAGTGGCAAGAACGATCAGGGGTATGATCCCGCATACAAAAACCTCAGGAAGAGATGCTTATAACTTATTAAAGGTTTATGTCGGCGTTCCGGCTGAACTTAGTAAAGAACAAGCGATCACCATAGATGACGCAAGTATTACACGTCTATCCACCAGTAATTATACTGTGCTTGGTGACTTGAGCAAGAGATTAGGATCAAAATTTTAGGTGTTATATATGAAAATCGTTAATTCATCAGGAAAAAGGAAAACCGCAATCGCCCGGGCAACCATAAGGGAAGGAAAGGGGCGCGTAAGAGTAAACAAGCAACCTATAGAAATACTAGAACCAGCATTGATCCGTTTCAAGATGTCAGAGCCTCTTGATTTTGCAAGTAATATCATCCCTACCGTCGATATTGATGTAAATGTCCATGGCGGCGGCATATTTGGCCAGGCAGGCGCTGTTCGTACAGCTATCGCAAGAGGTCTTGTGGAATGGACAAATGACACAGCACTCAGAGATGCGCTGGCAACGTATGACAGGAGTCTACTTGTGAACGACACCCGTTACAAACTGCCCAAGAAATTCGGCGGTCGCGGAGCCAGAAAGAGAAGACAGAAATCATACAGGTGAAACAAAACATGATACCGGTACGATGTTTTTCATGCGGTAAAGTCGTCTCAAGCGTTTGGGATGAATACAAGAAACGATCCCAGACCGAGGACGCAGGTAAAGTCCTCACCGATCTGGGAATTGAACGATACTGCTGCAGGCGAATGCTGCTGACCCATGTAGAGTTAGTGGACCTCCTGGCACCGTACCAGTAAGGAGGGGTTGTAGGGTAGCCTGGTCCATCCTATAGCGTTCGGGACGCTGTGACCTGAGTTCAAATCTCAGCAACCCCATTTCTCAGGACACGGCTATTGAAAAAACGGAAAAGAACATGAACCACTCCCAGAGGGACTCTGGGAAAAAATATGTATAACAATTGAATTCATTGAACTTTAAGGTTAAGGTACTAAGGTTATTTTTGAGGTGATTTAGTGAGTGAAATAAAGCTGACGCGATATGAGCGTGCAAGACTTATCGGTGCAAGGGCGCTTCAGATCTCCCTCGGGGCACCGGTTTTGATAGATATTGACAAAGGTGAGCCCATAGATTTAGCTATGGCAGAATTAGAACAGGGAGTAATCCCGATAACAGTGAAAAGAACAGTAAAAGAATTAAAAAAAGCTTCATAAGGTGTGATTTAAATGGAAGATATCATTGATATAAAACAGGATGTAAAACAGGATACTGGTTATGAATCGATCATTCCGCAGGATGAATATCTGACTGCAGGGATACATATTGGTACCCAGCAAAAAACAAAAGAAATGATGCGCTTTGTATACCGCGTCAGGACTGACGGCTTATATGTACTGGATATACAGGCAACCGACCAAAGAATAAGACTTGCCGCAAAATTACTTGCAAAATATGACCCGCAAAAGATCCTGGTCGTATCTGCAAGACAATATGGTTATTATCCCTCGGAAATGTTCGCAAAGGTAATAGGCGCAAGAGCAGAGATTGGAAGGTTTATCCCGGGTACGATGACAAACCCAAAATTACATAAGTTCATAGAACCTGATATTCTTGTGGTAACAGATCCATCAGGAGATATGCAGGCAGTGAACGAAGCGGTCAATATCGGTATACCGGTCATTGGACTGTGTGATACCAACAATTCATTAGGTAATGTTGACCTTGTAATTCCAACAAACAATAAAGGGAGGAAAGCGCTGGCTTTGATCTACTGGCTCCTTGCAAAAAAGACCCTTGAGGCAAGAGGAGACACTATAACCCACACAGTAGCGGATTTCGAAGCAGAACTTTAAAAGAAAGAGAATGAAAATATGAGGGCTCCGGCGGTTTCGGGGCAATTTTACCCGCGAAATATTGACGACCTGGACCTGGAGATCAGCAGATGCTTTGAAGGTGTACCTGCTGGTGAGAAACATGTTCTGGGAGCCGTTGTTCCTCACGCGGGTTATATTTATTCAGGAAAAACGGCAGCTTACGTATATTCAATGCTGCCAGAGGCTGACACTTTTATTCTGTTAGGGCCAAATCATACAGGATATGGCTCCCCTGTATCTGTATCAAGTGAAAAGTGGAGCACACCCATGGGTGAAGTTGACTCAGACATAGAGTTCATAAAGGCATTGCCCAAAAGGATCATTGATACTGACGAAACTGCTCATAAGTACGAGCATTCAATAGAAGTACAGCTTCCTTTTTTGCAGCACAGGTTCAGCGATTTCAAAATAGTTCCTATCTGTATGGGGATGCAGGATGAAGAAACAGCTCTTGATGTAGGGATGGAACTTGCCGAAGCTGTGCGCAAGGTGAATAAAAAAATCGTGATAATAGCATCAAGTGATTTTTCCCATTATAAACCGGATAAGGTGGCGCGCGAAGATGACGCTTATTTCATAAGTTCAATTCTTGAAATGGATATTACTGGTTTTTATCGGAAATTGTACGAACGCAATGCCTCAGTTTGCGGATATGGCCCAATTGCTGCAATGCTTACGGCCTCAAAGGAACTTGGTGCAAAAAAAACAACATTGCTCAAGTACAGTACGAGCGGCGATACAACGGGGGATTTCGCTGCTGTTGTGGGATATGCGGGAATTGTTGTTGAATAATAATGTATACGAAATTAATGATCATAGGTGATTGACAACAGCTTTTGGGCCGGTTTTATTCATTATTCTGTTCTATTGCCTTTTATCTACGTTTCAATTTTTGTATATGATATCATCTATATAATTTAAATTTATCAAAAATGCAGGAGCGGAATGCAATAAACTTATATGAGTTTATTTTAGTTTAAGAACCGCAAGGTTTAAGTTAGATTAATAAGAATCATTACTCAATAACGAGTGGGATTATGATATATTTAAAATAGAAGAATAGGAAGTTTCCCATGGTGTTGCCATCATGTTATTCTACCTATTCGTAAGTAATATTCCTACGATGTTATGAATATAAAATGGGAGGAAATATATGAGTAGAAAATTGAATTTTGGGCTATTGCTTTTAGTAGTGGCTCTTGTATCAGTGTCAGGAGCATCAGCATATGACATACCTGGTTGGTTAGAAGATCATACGACTTCTAATCCAACACCAGAAGTATGCACTGGATGTCATAACGTAGGGGGGACTGCCCCTTTATGTACAGCATGTCATTCAAATCCGTTTACATTGACAGTTGTGGCAGACCCAACCACGGTAACAGTAGGCACACCTGCCAGTGTGACCTTCACAGTGACTAGAAAGAATAGTGTGCAGGCTGTAGATGGTGCAACAGTCGATCTGAGCGGTGTAGCTACAGGTAGTGGAACGACAACATTGCCAGCCGGAACTGTTGACATAAACGTAAATGCAAATTCGGCGGGCACAATTATTGCAAATGCAACCCGTACGGGATATGAGAGTGGAACAACAACAGTGACAGCCACAGAAGGAACCCCAGCACCCGTTTTGACAACAATAATGGTTTCACCTCCAACCGCAGCGTTATCAATTGGAGATATCCAGGAATTCACTGCAACGGCACTGGATGACAATGGTACTCCGATGGAAGGAATCAACATAACCTGGACAAGCAGTGATATGGCTGTCGGCACTGTCTCCCCTGAAAGTGTAACGACAGGTGTGGATGGTACTGCAACGACCACATTCGTGGCAATTGCAAATGGAACCGCAACAGTAACTGCATCAAACGACTCTGTCTCTGGAAGTGCAGATGTTACAGTATCGGAAGGAGTAATTGTTCCAACTTTGACAATAACAGTTTCACCGTCAACTGCGGCGTTATCAATTGGAGATACCCCTGTATTCACTGCAACGGCAGTGGATGAAAATAATACTCCGGTGGAAGGGATCAACATAACCTGGACAAGCAGTGATATGGCTGTCGGCACTGTCTCCCCTGAAAGTGCAATGACA
>CAJPFJ010000020.1 GCA_905339155.1 Methanosarcinales archaeon | reverse complement strand
GTAATGTGAAGGATGAGAGGGTAACAGGTTCTCTGATGGAAACGAATCCCAAGCACGGTGGTTGTTATCCCTCTCGACCTACTTTTATGTAGGGCGCAAGGACATTTTATTTGTTCCTGCAAAATTAGTGTATATACGAGCCCAGAGGACACAGAGAAACATTAACTCTGTGATCTCTGAGTACTCTGTGGTTGATTATCCTTCCGTGATCTATTTTCTATTGATTTCCTCAACAATTCTCAAAGTAATTTTGTGGCACATATATATGCTACAACTAGACACCATGAATCGAGCTGGTTAGGCTTATTTCTGTAAACATAGCCCACATATCTCAGGTTATTGGTCATAACCTTTCAACATATGGTTTCAGCTAAAAGAAAACTAAAATGGTATTTTCAAAAATAGTCTCAATTTATGAGTTCACTTGTGAACTGAACCCATAACTTGAAACTGGAAATTTCAATGAAATCACGCGGGACTTCTTCAAGCTTATAACATAAAAATGCTCTAAGCATCGTGGTTTTGTATTATTGGTTGCTATCTTTCAGTTACTTTTGTCATAATTTCATATTCTTCTGCAGTATACCCATAAGATGAAACTGGATACCCCATAAGTTGAAACTGAGTGAAGATTTTGTACGCATAAGTTGAAACTGGTGAACTTTTATTGATTCACCAGTGAACTTGGTTAATTGCCAAAACTGATTTATTAGTGAGTAGTAAAAGAGTATGTTCGAAATTCTATTTTTTCTTTTATTTTACCATCCTTAAAACGCCAGCTGGTTTTCGTTTCCAGGAAATGGCGTACCATGTGGGTAAGGCTTGCAGCGCACCCTTATAGTCGCGATGCACCGACCATTAAGATTTAAATACTTTCGTCCCGCTCTTGCCAAATGGTTATTACCCTTTCAAACGATGGATCAATAGATGAGCGATAAAAAAATGGAACTCCGACCATGATAGACATACAGTATCACTACTATCCGACCATATGGTGTTCGCTCCCAAATATATAGGAAAGATATTGACAGGAGATGTGATGATGATTACGGAAAGCATTATCTGCAAGACCTGCAAAGAACTTGGTATAGAAATAATAAAGATTGCAGTGAATCCTGATCATGTACATATTTTCTTTAAATACCCTCCAAAGTATTCCCTAAGTTTCATCGCGAAGAGATTGAAAAGAAGGACAAGCAGAATACTCAGGAAAGAATTTCCCCACCTTAAAGAATGGTGCGGCGAACATATGTGGGCGCCAAGCTGTTTCCATGGTTCTGTTGGGAATGGATGGGATGTCGTAAGTAGATACATTGAAACCCAAGATGTACACCATGCTAAAAACGCTAGCTACAGGCCTCGTACTTAAGTCCGGGGTTTGTGACTGAAGACGATAGATGGTGCGTGCATCTATTAGAATGTCTTGAAACTGAATTATCATTGCGGCCCTAAACCTGGGCACTATTAAAATCGCAATGAACAGGACTATAAATTAGGCCGTTCAAAAGGAATAAAGTTACATAAATTCTAATACCCTTTAATCTGAACGAATTTATTTTTTGAGTTTACAAAAAAAGCATACAACTACGACCTCGACTCAACTTATTGGCTAGCTAAGGTTGCGGGGATTTGTGGGTCACCACTCTTGTAGAACTTTCAAACTTCCTTCCCAACAGCTTCTGCAACAAGTTTTAATTCTTTCATCAAGTTGCCAAATAAAGGGAATGTTAAGGACTGTGCCCCATCCGATAGTGCATTTTCAGGACTTGGATGAACCTCCACCATTAAGCCATCGGCACCCGCTGCAATGCTCGCCTTTGACATAGGAATTATTAAAGTTCTCTTACCTGTTGCATGACTTGGATCAACTATCACTGGCAAATGTGTCAACTCATTAAGCAATGGAATGACACTCAGGTCTAATGTGTTCCTAAGACTAGTTTCAAAGGTACGGATTCCCCTCTCACATAGAATAATATCTGGATTACCTTGACTCAAAATATATTCAGCGGATAGAAGCCACTCTGTAACTGTGGAAGACATGCCACGTTTTAATAATACAGGTTTGCCATATTTACCGACTTCATCCAACAACTGATAATTTTGCATGTTTCGTGCACCAATCTGAAGTATATCAGCATATTCCCCCACAAGTTCAACATCATTAGGGGTCATAACTTCTGTAACAATCTTTAATCCGGTTTCATCTCTTGCCTCGGCTAATATTTTCAATCCCTCCTCTTTCAATCCCCTAAACGAATATGGAGAGGTTCTTGGTTTGAATGCCCCTCCACGTAAAATATGTCCCCCTGCCGATTTTATAAAACGGGCAGTTTTTATTAAATCTTCTTTATTTTCAACGGCACAGGGACCAGCCAATATTATGATCTTTTTTCCACCAAATTTAATGCCATCGATATTAACGACTGTCTTTTCATTCTGGAATTCTTTGCTTGCAAGTTTGTAAGGTGTGTCAATAACATTTGATTCAACATAAGCTGGAAGATTTAAGACATCAGTGTTACAGACAATTATTTTTCTATCTTTGAAGTTGATTAGATAATGCTCAATATTCTCCTTTATCAATTTTGATATTACAGTTTCTATCTTATTTTGGGTACAATCTTTATTAAATTTTAAAATCATTTCTTTAGTTCCAGTATTTTATTTACCACTCGTTCATTATCTATGATATACTTTGTAAATGATTCCGTTTCCAACTCTTGTTTAATTTCCCCAGGAGACATGACTACCCCCAATGGTTTTTTAGTTCTTAGCCCTGCCACGAAATTTGCAAATAATACAGATTCTTCCAGGGAATGTTTATGCAATATGCCAATTATCGCAAAAGCATCAAAAACATCACCACACCCCACTCCTGTCACGAATTCATCTTTATTCAAAGGCAGAGGCTTGATTTCTTCTTTATCCATACCATTTGCATTCATAGACAATATAACTGCGCCATTTTTATCAGCTTTAATTATAAAGTTACCGCAATTAGGATATGTATCAACCAACGTTTTATAGTTCTGAGGGAGAAGTGTGGACTCCCTAGCATTTATCCTAATTTGTATATTTCCCTTAGGGTATATTCCAGAAGATGCTTCTTTTATATTCGGTAAGATGGCTTCAATTTTCACACCTTTATTATTAAATATCCTCCATTTATATTTTGGATCCACAAATAAGGGTATTTTTCTTTCATGGGCAATTTTTGAGACTTCTTTAAAAAGTTTTTCTGAGATCATCCCTTTTTCATGGTCTTTTAAAACAATACAATCTATAGGGGAGTTATGAGAGTCCCCAGCTTCATTAATTTTTGTAATTATATAGTCATGACAATCATTACAGGCACTCTCCATTAAATCACTATCTTCTCTATCGAATCTGGTAGATGATTTTTCTTCACCTTGTCTTGGAGATTCGCTATAAAAATAAATTTTCGTTGTCGTCATTACCTGAGGTATTCTAATGGGTAAAAAATTAATTTCTGGTTCTTTGCATAAGTTTACTAACGTCTCCCCTTCACAATCCGAACCAATAACACCTATTAGAGTTACCCTGGAAACTTTAGAGAAAGCCCAAGCTACATTTGCCGCACCACCTAATGTTTTAGATTCATAACTTTTATCACTAAGCTTATACACCCGCTTTAAATCATGGAACTGGACTTCTTCATATTCCGCCTCACGACCCTCCATTTTATGATCCAACATAACATCTCCAACAATTAATATATTTTTCACTTTTTTATGGGATTCGTACTCTTCACATAACTCTTGAAATAAGGTTCGCATGCCTCTATATGTTGTCTTGGGAATCCCTTCATTTTCCTTTTTATTCAATAGCGTCTTAACATTTCCATTAATTTCCGATGCGATTATCTTGACTTCTTTCAACGTAGAATCAACTTCCCCCATCTTTTTATAAAACGAATCCATTTTTATAGATAAATCTGGTACAGCCTTTTCGGTCATTCTTTGTAAAGAATCTGCAATTTCAGTCAATAATTTCGCATCGATGATGTTACTTATAACTTGATCATGTTTAATATCATTAGCAAAGAAAAAACACATCCTAAGAAAGAAGGTTTTATCTATTTCTTTTTTGTAACACTCTGGCGGATTGTCATTTCCAATTGCTGCTTTTACGAGTTTTCTCTTGACTTCTTCGAATTCATCTGAAGAAGAATCACCTATAAGAAACTTTACTTCATTCTCTTGAAGGAAATATTCCTTTGTCTTTAAATTTTGTAGGTTTTTATTAAGATTTTCCTTCTTTTGATTTAACCATCTGATTGCCTCAGGATCGTGAAATCCATCTCTATCCACTCTATTACGCTCAATATCGTTTAAACAATCATCACAAATATTCTTTAATCCTACAAGGAATGATTTACAGACTGATTTCTGTAAGTCATCATTAATAATTTTTTTATCTTTTAGACATTCTTTAAGATAAATTTTTGCTTTATCACTAAGAGCATAAGCTGTATTTCCTATAATTCCATCACGGGCAACATTCAAAATCGTACCCAGACCTAATAAAAAAATTTCTTCAATCATTCTTATCCATAACCCGATAGATTCTTCATTATTAATATCCTCTGTTCAGATTCATAAACTCTTTCCAGATATTCAATATTCAAAATTCATTTTCTTCAAATTCAACATATACAAACTTTATTTATTAGAATCGGACATAATATCCAAATGGTTGCTAACTAACTTTTTTGTGCAAATGAATTATTTAAATATGTATATTCACAGAACAGTTCATCCATGTATCAGATATACCAATCCCACAAAAACTAATAGGATTTTTCAAGCAAAGTTGATTATACGACAAATTTTGATCGGGGCACTTGTTAAGAACCAACATCACATCCGTTCTGTGCACTTTTATTTTATTTATGGCCAGAACAAAAAAGAACTTTTAAGCCCTCATGCACCCTACCATTGATGCCTCGGTTTTCAAACCGAGGTCAGTGACTGCAGCAGTAAAAACTCATGCTCGAAAAGGTAATGGGAATTAATCCCATTGAATAAATAATATTCATGAATACATAATCGAAGTGGTTAATAAGATGCATAACTATTTTGATGCGTTCAAAAAAATAGGAGAAGCCAATTTATGAGCAACAGTGACCTGAACTGGATTGCGAACTTCATCTGGGGCATTGCCGACGACGTTCTTCGGGACATCTATGTCAGAGGCAAATACCGGGACGTTATTCTGCCTATGGTCGTTATCCGCCGCCTTGACGCTGTACTGGAGCCAACGAAAAAGGCAGTATTAGACATGAAGAAGAAAAATAAAACTCTTTCCAGTCCGCAAGTCAGCGATGCAATAACTCCCGTGCAGCAACCAAACAATCTCGCTCCGACTGATATTCACGACATCGGCGGTCTCCTTTCCAGTCTTCGCGAAGTGATCAAGACCGCCCGCCAGCAAGCCCTGCACGCTGTGGATGTGGTTCAAGTTCAAACCTGCTGGACTGTCGGACAACACATCGTGGAGTTTGAGCAAGGCGGAGCCGCACGCGCCGCCTATGGCAAGCGCTTGCTCGCTGACCTTGCTGAAAGCCTTACAGCCGAGTTTGGCAAAGGTTTTGATGAGCGCAATCTCCGGCACATGCGAGCGTTCTACATAACTTTTACAAATTGGAACGCACTGCGTTCCGAATTGAGTTGGACACAAACTTCCTATCTGCGAAAATCTGCGCAATCTGTGGATGAAATCTCAGAGACAATCCGCAGATTTCACAGATTCGCGCAGATTTATTGACTGGGGGGGGCAGACATGATAGATGCGCTAAAACCGTATGCGGAATATAAGGAGTCTGGGGTGGATAGGGAAGATTCCAAATCATTGGGAAGCGCGGCGGCTGAAGTCACTTATATCTGCTCGCATAACCGACGGACCACATGTAACGCCAGTGTTCATCGCTGGTGGTATTCCGTTTCTGTCGGTGGATAGCATTCAAAACGGCGAGCTTGTATTCAAGAAATGCAGATATATCTCTCAGGAAGACCACAACGAATTCCGCAAGAAGACCGCAACGAATTCCGCAAGAAGACCGCACCACGTCGTGATGATATCCTCTTCGGCAAAGCTGCTTCGACAGGAAAGATCGCCCGCGTTAAGGTCGACTTTGAGTTCAGCATTTGGTCTCCTCTAGCACTCATCAGGCCAGACCGTTCACAGGTAACTTCTGGATTTCTTGAATATAGTCTCAAAGACGAGGCTGCACAGGCGCAAATAGAAACATTGTGCACTTTGAACACACAGAAAAATATCAGCATGGATGACATTCCAAAGTTGATTGTGTCTTTTCCCTCCATCCCCGAACAATCCATGATTGTCCGATTCCTCGATACACAAGACCGCCGCATCAACCGTCTAATCCGTATCAAGCGGCGGCTCATCGAACTGCTGAATGAGCAGAAGCAGGCTATCATCCACCGCGCCGTCACCCTGTGGCCTTGACTCAAACGTCCGCCTCAAGCCTTCAGGAATCGAATGGCTCGGCGATGTGCCGGAGCATTGGTGTTTAAGGAGAGTTGGATTAATTTTCAAAGAAAGGAATCAATGCGGCAGTAATGGTCTGCCGATATTGGTTGTTTCACTTAATACCGGTGTGACGGTAGGAAATGAAGAGGATGAAGGTGGACGTCCTCGCCGCCTGATTGAGGATCGCAGCACCTACAAATTGGCAATAAAAGGTGATGTGGCTTATAACATGATGCGAATGTGGCAAGGGGCAGTAGGGAGTCGTTCCGGTCGATGGCTTGGTTAGTCCGGCTTATATAGTCGCTAAACCCTTCCCGCAAATGAACTCACGGTTTTTCACTTTCATTTTTCGGACGGATGCTTGCAAAGGTGAGATCAACTGCAGTTCACGTGGTATTGTTTCGGATCGCAATCGTCTATACTGGGAAGACTTCAAAAATCTTTATCTACCTGTGCCTGACCAACGGGAGCAGGATCAAATCGTTTCTTTCATAGACATGGAGACGCGGAGGATCGACCAGACCATTTTTTCTGGTCGCCGTGAAATCGACCTCCTCCGCGAATACCGCACCCGCCTGATTTCAGATGTGGTCACCGGCAAGCTTGATGTGCGAGGCGTGGAACTTCCCGCAATAGACGAGGCTGAGACTATTGAAGATATAAACATCGACGAAGACACTGAAGCGGAAGACATGATCGAAAGCGAGGAGGTGGCCAATGCCGACGAGTGATACCAGTGAAAAAGGATTGGAGAGCCTGATCTTCAATTCCCTGACAGGCTACGGCAGCGGCGCCGCTTCCGGCGCTGAAGGTGTGCGCGAGACTGGATCAGTTCGCTATCTTGCTGGCGATCCAAAGGACATGACCGCGATCATGCTGTGGATATTGACAAACTGATCGCCTTCCTGGAAACCACCCAGCCAAAAGTATATTCCCAACTTGGCATTGCAGCCGATGGTCCTGCAAGACTCAAGTTTCTGGCACGGCTCCAGGGCGAGATCGCAAAACGGGGCGTGGTGGATGTGCTGCGAAAAGGAATACAACACGGCGCCTCCTCAGTGGATCTCTTCTATGGCGCACCGTCTCCGGGCAATCCCAAAGCTGCACAGCGTTTCGAAGCAAACCTCTTCAGCGTCACACGGCAACTGCGCTACAGCAGGGATGAGAGCCAGCTTTCCATCGATCTTGCCATTTTCATAAACGGCCTGCCAATTATCACCTTCGAACTTAAGAACCGCCTCACCAAACAGACCGTGCAGGACGCTGTGGAGCAGTATATGCGCGACCGCGATCCACGCGAGCTGCTATTCCAGTTCGGCCGCTGCCTCGTGCACTTTGCAGTGGACGACCAGGAAGTGCGCTTCTGCACCAACCTCAAGGGTAATGATTCATGGTTCCTGCCATTTAACAAGGGTTTCAACGATGGCGCAGGCAATCCGCCAAATCCTGACGGTATCAAGTCTGATTATATGTGGCGCTCCATCCTCATCCGAAGGGAGCTTACAGACATCATCGAGAACTACGCGCAGATCGTGAATAAACCGGACGAACGAACAGGCCGGAAGAAGAAAGAACAGATTTTTCCCCGCTATCACCAGCTTGATGTAGTGCATAAACTCCTTGCTGATGTTCATACCCGCGGCGCAAGCTATCGATATTTGATCCAGCACTCCGCAGGCAGCGGAAAAAGTAACTCTATTGCCTGGCTGTCCTATCAGCTCGTCGGATTAGAGAGGAATGGTGCCCCGATCTTCGATTCAGTTATTGTTGTAACTGATCGCAGGAATCTTGACAAACAGATCCGCGACACCATCAAGGATTTTACCCAGGTCTCATCAATTGTCGGCGCTGTCACAGAAGGATCATGGCAGCTCAGAGAATTCCTCGAAAGCGGTAAGAAGATCATAATTACGACAGTCCAAAAGTTCCCATTTGTCCTGAAGGAGATCGGCGATGAACATCGAGGTCGCAAATTTGCAATTATCATTGATGAGGCCCAATGCCAGCTACTTTGCCTTCACTGCAACACCAAAGAACAAGACGCTTGAGATATTCGGGGAACCGTATCAAGAAGGAGACGTCATCAAGCATCGCCCTTTCCATAGCTACACCATGAAACAGGCGATCCAGGAGGGCTTCATTCTCGATGTGCTCCAGAACTACACACCAGTTGAAAGCTACTACAGGCTGATGAAGAAGATTGAAGACGACCCGGAGTTTGACACCAAGAAAGCACAGAAGAAACTCCGTCGTTACGTCGAATCCCACAAGTACGCAATTGAACAACAAGCAGAGGTCATGATAGACCACTTCCTGGAACAGGTGATAGCCAAAAATAAGATCGGCGGCCAGGCGCGGTCGATGGTCGTGACCAGCAGCATCAATCGGGCTATTCAATACTATTTCGCTTTCTGTGATTATCTGAAAGAACTCAAGAGTCCATATAAGGCCATCGTGGCATTCTCAGGCGAACCTGAGTATAACGGACAAAAAGTGACCGAAGCCTCCCTTAATGGATTCCCCAGCAACCAGATACCTGACCGCATCCGCGAAGATCCGTATCGCTTCCTTATATGCGCCGAGAAGTTCCAGACCGGATATGACGAGCTCCATACTATGTATGTGGACAAGCCACTATCGGGAATCAAGGCAGTGCAAACGCTCTCCCGTCTCAATCGAGCACATCCGAAGAAGCATGACACATTTGTACTCGATTTCCAGAATGATGCTGACACTATTCAAATGGCCTTTGAAGACTATTACCGCACCACGATCCTGAGTGCACAGACCGACCCGGACAAGCTGCATGACCTCAAATCAGATCTTGACGGTTATCAAGTATACAATAAGGGCAATGTTGACCTCTTCGTCGAACGTTATTTGGGTGAGGCTGAGCGCAACCAGCTCGATCCAATTCTTGATGCTTGCGCCACGATCTACGTGGACGAACTGGATGAAGATGGACAAGTTGATTTCAAGGGCAAGGCCAAGACATTTGTTCGAACATACGGTTTTCTGGCATCTATCCTGCCCTTTAATAACACTAATTGGGAGAAACTGTCGATCTTCCTGAATTTCCTGATCCCAAAACTGCCTGCACCCAAGGAAGAGGACTTATCCAGGGGTATTTTGGAGTCTATTGACATGGATAGCTACAGGTTGGAAGTGCGTTCAGCTATTAAAATTGCTCTTGCCGACCAAAATGCACAGATAGAACCAGTGCCCATGATCGGAGGAGCTCACATGCCGGAACCTGAGCTGGATAGGTTGAGCAACATCCTGCGTTCATTTAACGAGCAATTTGGGAATATCGACTGGAAGGATGGCGACAAGATCCGCAAAGTCATCTCCGAGGATATCCCTAAAAAGGTCTCCCTGGATAAGACATACCAGAACGCTATGAAGAATTCCGACAAGCAGAACGCGCGAATTGAGCACGATAGTGCACTTAGGCGAGTAATCCTTGAATTGCTATATGATCACAATGAATTATACAAACAGTTCAGTGATAATCCGGCGTTTAAGAAATGGCTGGCTGAAGCGAACTTCGATGCAACATATACACCACCGCAGGAGTTACAGGAAAGGAGGGGAAATAGATAGATAAAAACCCAATAATATCAGATGAGACCAAATTTTATCTTCCTACTTTAGAAGCAGTCAATGCGGTCAAAATGGTAGTAATATTCGAAATTCACTTTCAACTTTTGGGTTCACGCTTTCAACTTATGGGTTTATACTATCAATTTATGTGTTCAGTTCACAACATCTTTCCGAGTATCCTCAATGCAAGGTATGCAGCGTTTTCGCCATTATCTATTCCCACGCAAGCGACAGGTACTCCTTTTGGCATCTGGACTATTGATAAAAGCGCATCAATGCCGCCAAGTTTTGAACTTACCGGAACCCCTATTACAGGTTTCTTTGTCCGTGAGGCGACCACCCCGGGAAGAGCCGCCGATAATCCTGCAATTGCAATGAACACCGTTGCGTCACTTTTTTGCATATACTCCTCAAGTTCTATCGGATTCCTGTGAGCCGAAAGAACCTGAATATCATAATCGATCCCTGCATTATCCAGCACTTTTATTGTTCTGTCGGCAATCTGCCGGTCTGATTCCGATCCTATCAGTATAGCAATAGTAACCATAGCCATTAATGGTTGATTAATCCTTAAAATCCTTTTGAGAAAAAAAGCATTTGGAGAGGTGAGGGGATTTGACCAAACCCGCCCACTTTATGGCATCTCACTCTAATTGATCATCATTATAAGGTTTGACGTGCCTCGTAAACATAGATAGCCACATTGCATACTTTCCAAAAACCATAATTGCGCTATTCGGATAAGCAGCTTCATTTATGTATGAGGAGTCTTGTTCCAGTTCGGCGGTATCCTGGAAATTTAACATCATTGCCCCATTTTTTTCAAAAACCAGTGAAACATTGATATTTCTCGTTTCATTGGCCTGGATCTGGATAGATGTGATATATTTTGGAACTTCTTTCATATTTACTCTTCCTTTGCATATTTTAAATAAAAATAAACAGCTTTTGAAATCGCTTCCTTTACTGAGGATTCTCCTGTTTTTGCTTTCAGTGCAATCACATCCTCTTGTGGAAGTACTGATTGAACGTGAACATATTTCATTTTGTTAATTCCTCCTTATGATAATAATTATGTTATACTCATTATCATAATACTAATGATGTATAAAGCTTTCGATGGACAATTTTAGATGTAATGAGCATATCAAAAACTTAATAAGTAAAGTGAGGTATTCACCTTTAAAATTAAGAAAGCAGAGGGTATTTTGAATGATTGGAAGATTTAAATACGACAATGAAGTGTTCGAGGGGGTTGTCAGGGGAGATCGAGTTATAGTTGAAAGAGGGCTTTATTGCGATACTTTTATTCTATCAGAACTGGAGATATTGCCGCCCACAAACCCGAGCAAAATCATCTGCGTGGGATTAAACTATATTGACCATGCCCTGGAACTGGATATGCCGATACCCAAAAAACCTTTGATTTTTCTTAAACCCCCATCTTCAGTAATAGGACATCATGGGAAAATTGTTTATCCTGGCACGGCAAAACGAGTTGATTATGAAGCTGAACTTGCTGTTATAGTGGGGAAGCGCTGTAAAAATGTTCCATCAAGAGATGCGTGTAGTGTGATCTTGGGATACACATGTTTTAATGATGTAACTGCCAGAGACCTCCAGAAGGAAGATGGACAATGGACAAGATCAAAAAGTTTTGATACTTTTTCTCCGGTAGGGCCTTTTATAACAGATCAGGGACTGGATATTTGCGACCTTTCTATAAAGACAAGGGTAAATGGTAAATTACGACAGGATTCCACAACTTCCAATCTCATTTTCAGTGTACCTGAATTAATAGAGTTCATTTCCAGCATCATGACTCTTGAGGCCGGGGATATTATAGCTACGGGCACGCCTCCAGGTGTTGACAAATTATCTGCCGGGGATGAGGTTGAAATTGAAATTGAGGGCATAGGAGTATTGAAAAACAGTGTGGTAAGTGATGGAGATCAAATACGATAATAGAATATTGGATATTGAAAAATAAATTTGTCAATTGTATCCTCTCGCTTTATTAAGAAGTAAATCAATAAAAGTATTAAATAACCAGCAAAAAGGTGAATGAAGAATGTCGGATGTATATGATAATGTATGGGAAACCCGAAAGCGTAAGCCTCCTGTAAGGGAAGAGAAAAAACTCATTGAGGTAAAACCGCCATCCACAGACAGGGACAGGTTAAATGATACGATTGAGAGAAGGAAAAAAAATGTCTATGGTATGAAATAAGGTCAATTCATATCGACCCATATTAAATCGGGAAACTAAATAAAATAAATTCATTTTTTAATGCGAACTTTTTTTTATTTAAAAGGGAGGTATTCATATAGTAGAGGTTTCAATCGTCCTTCCAGCCTATAATGAAGCGAATCGAATTGAAAGAACTGTTGAAAGAACGGCAACAGCTCTTCATGAAATCGCCTCAACTTTTGAAATAATAATAGCTGAGGATGGCAGTATTGATGGCACAGATAAGATATGTGAATCGCTTGCAAGGAAATATAATTTTGTGATGCATCTGCATTCTGAGAAACGCCAGGGAAGGGGAAGAGCCCTGAACCGGGCATTCAAAGCATCAAGAGGGGAAATCCTCGGATACATAGATGTGGATCTTGCAACTGATATGAATCATCTGAAAGAATTGATCCAATCCATCCGTGATGGATATGATTTTGCCACAGGGTCGCGGATGCTTCCGGAAAGTAATGTCAAGCGGTCTTTTAAAAGAGGATTCGCAAGCAAAGGTTTCAATTCTCTGGCGCGCCTGGTTCTGGGTTCGAAACTCTATGACCACCAGTGCGGTTTTAAATCCTTCAGGCGCGAAGCCCTGTTTTCGCTAATTGATGATATCAAAGATACCCACTGGTTCTGGGACACCGAATTGTTAGTAAGGGCGCAGCGAAAAGGATTTAAGGTAAAGGAATTTCCGATTGTCTGGAAGCACGGCGGCACAACCAAAGTCAATCTCGTAAAGGATGTCTTCGGGATGGGATCTCAGATATTCAGGTTATGGTATGAGTTTTTATGGGATTGAACCTTTTTGATATTGTTATCTGGTGGCTCGTTTTAGAGGTCATAGGATTTTTGACCGTTCCGATTTCGTGTTATTTTTGCCGGAATTTAAAAGATTTTGGCTATTGTGTTTCAAAGCCACTTGGATTATTGCTAGTTACATATATTAGCTGGATCATTTCTATTGTTGTCGGTTATTCTTATATTTCCATACTGGTATCATTGCTTGTTATAGCCGTATTTTCGTTCTTGATATATATCAAAAAAGGATTTGCTCATTTTGATAATAAATATATTATTAAATTTGAAGTAATATTTTTATTTGCTTTTTTGATATTTGCATTGATCCGTGCTTACAGTCCCGATATTTACTGGACAGGCGGTGAGAAATTCATGGATATGACATTTATCAACAGCATGCTTCGAACTACTGGATTTCCTCCTCTTGACCCGTGGATGTCAGGTACTGTGACAAATTATTATTATTTCGGCTATCTTGTGGTTTCGAATTTGATAAATATTACAGGAATATTGCCATCGATAGCTTTTAATCTTGCAACGGCTTCTTTTTTTGCTTTATCTTTCACGACAGCATTCGGTATTGGATTCAATATTACTGAAAGGATAAAGTATGGGATTCTTACCGCATTTTTTGTTACGATTGCGGGAAATCTTGTGGGTTTTTTCCAGATGATATATATTTTTGGAGAAGAAAATGCGATCAGCAACATGTTTTCGTTTAATTACTGGGCAAGTTCGCGTGTTATCCCCGATACTATTAACGAATTCCCATATTTCAGCTTCCTTCACGGTGATTTACATCCACATATGATATCAATTACCTTTCAGCTTCTTGTTATTCTTCTTTTGCTGAATATAATGAAATCTAATTCTAATGATTGGCGTTCAATCCTGATTATAGGGCTTTCTGTAGGTTTTTTGTATCCACTGAATACATGGGATTATCCGGTGTATCTGGTTCTGGCGATTCTAGTAATCGGTTATAATCAAATATTTCTTCATCAAATCAATAATTCATCTAATAATTCAATCCATCATTCAAAAAATCATCAGACAAAAATCAAAATTTACCTGAACTCTTTTGGTTCAATAGCAGCAATGGCCGCTGCAACTTATCTATTGTATTTACCATATCATCTTTCATACAAGATAGATAAGACTATTTCATTAGTCCCTTCAGAAAGAACATCTTTGATTTTTTATATGGCTGTTTATGGATTATTCCTGTTCTTTATTTACACTTTTGTCCTGAGAAATACCTGGAATTTTTATAAGAATATATCCAGGTTATCATTGATCTTGGTGGGAATAGCTTCATTGATAACGCTATTTGAGGTTTGGCAATTTATCTTTAATGCTTCGACAAATCCAAAAACCAGTGAATTCGAACTTTTGATCTTACTGATACCGCTTCTTGTTTTATCGCTCCTTTCCATTTTAAAAGAGAAGGATAAGAATAATGTTTTTATTTTAATATTGATTCTTGCTGGCATATTCACTTCCCTGTTTTGTGAATTTTTTTATATCCAGGATGCTCTGGGAAGCGGAAATGCGATTTATATTCGTTTGAACACTATTTTTAAATTGTATCTCCAGAACTGGGTATTTTGGGGCATTTGCGCTGGTTATATCGTTTTCCTGGTACGTGATTATTTTACTTCAAAAAAAGCATGGGGGATCGCAGCTGTGACCCTCATCCTGTTGGTTTCCATATACCCTGTTTTTGCAACTATCGGAAAATCCGGAAGTTTCAGGGGTGTTCCTGAACTTGACGGCATGTCGTATGTAAAAAAAGAGCATCCTCAGGACTACCAGGCTATATTGTGGTTCAGGAATATCACCGGGCAGCCAGTTATCCTGGAGGCGCCGGGTGAATTATATAAATGGAATACTGTCATCACAACCTTTACAGGACTTCCAACGGTAATAGGATGGGCCGGGCATGAACTTAACTGGAGATTCCCAAAAAGCGGCGAGATAGACATGCGCTGGTCTGATGTTGGTAAAATATACACATCGAATGATATTAGCGAAGTAAGAGTGCTTTTGAGTAAGTATAATGTTTCTTATGTGTATTTTGGTGAGACCGAAGTAAAACGATTTAGCAATCCAGGGCTTTTTGAGGAACATCATGAGGTGTTTGAAAAGGTGTTTGAATATGGGGATGTGCGGGTTTTTAAGATAAAAAAAATTGAGTGATAGGAGAAAAAAAATGTAAATATTAAAAAAATTTGGTCAACATTTTATTTTCATTTTTATATCCTAGATTTTACCCGATTTCTTTAGTAGGATACCTATCACTGCTATTACTGCAAAAACACCCAAAATCGTGTAGAAGTTGAATGCTGGTTCAGACGTTGAAGTGGCTTTAGTTGCAGCAACCGTGTTTTCCTTTGTTGCTGTTACTCCCGGTTCGGATTGTATGGAGTTAACTGCAGACTGCGGCGCAGTTGTTGTTGGTTTTATTACGTCTCCAGATCCTCCGACACTTCCTTCAGATGAACCACTTCCTCCAGATGAACCAGATGTTCCGGCAGAAGTAGCTTTTTCAGGAGCATTAAGATCTACACCTGTAGATTTTCCATTATATTTAACTGTGGTTACGAAAACACCATTTACATATAAATCGACATCATCTCCCTCATTAGGAGCGGAAATCCCTAAGTAATTACTATTGTCCCCATATTTTCCGGAATTTATAACATAAGTAGTCGCCACCACGGTACTTCCTATTTTTCCTTCGATTTTTGTATCTTTTGGAGCTGGACTTCCACCTATTTTTACATCACCATAAAGTCCCATGGGTAAAGTTGGAGGAGCCTCAGCACTTGCAATGCCAATAGAGGAAGCAAGGACTATACAAAGAATTAATAATTTTAATATATTTTTAATTGACAAATTATATCACCTCTTATAAGAAAAAATCCAGGAATAAACCCTGACTTCCCAGTGTTTATTCCAATTTTGCATTTTCATATCTCTTTTATGGACCTAATGCAGGCAATGATGTATCTTTAGTTGCCCAGACCCAATAACTTATTCCTGGTTGCATAATAAATGCATCAGTTCCCACTGATCCTGCCGGTCTTGAGTTGGAATTGATGCCAACAACAGGATCATAC
>CAJPFJ010000019.1 GCA_905339155.1 Methanosarcinales archaeon | reverse complement strand
CAGGATTTTCAGCAGATAAAAGAATGTTTGGATGGGCGGTGGGACAAAAAAGGGATGATAGGATTGATACCGCATTGAATTGCACAGGGATCTGGCATAATCTCATGAACTTGTACTCCGGTTAATTCTGTCCCACAGCCGGTTCTTATTATCATGTTTTTCCCATAGCGTCATGATTCGCTTGGATTATATAAATTACCATCAATAATTACCTTCCACACTTGCTTCTACCCATAAAATAGATTGAAGAACAGGTATCAATAAAAACAGGTTTTATTACTTTCACAATGCCCTCTGTTATAGAACTCAGCGCCTTCTCTAATTTCATTGGATGTTAAACCTTATTATCAGGTAGGCATTGCGGATGTCTTCCGGTTTGAGCAACTTAAATGTTGTGTCAGTATTCTTCTTCAGCTTGATATTCCAATCACCTAACGCGTTTGTCAGCGGCAAAATATTGCTCTTTTCCAAATGAGGCATATCACCGAAATTTGGATCCTTGCTCATTAACTCATTGGAAGGAGCATTAGCTCCGGGAAGCTGTAGACTGGCATTAAAGCTCCCGTCATAAGCGCTTTCAAGTATCAGGTCCAGTCTGGAAAGACGGATGTTCTTGTTGACAGACCTGATACGCGCATAAAATGGCAGATGCTCCAGTTTCAAGGTAAATGCCAATTCCTGGTCAATGTTGGTATCAGGATGAAGGAACCGATGCCATTCAGTGCTAAACTCGTGTTTCAGATCAAGAAGCTTCAAACCTCCGGTAGGCAATATTTCATTGAGATGATTGTTTGCACTATTGGCCAGATCAATACTTCCTGCAATTGCCGTATAACGAATGTGCAAAATGACATCCGAAACAGTAGCAAAGTCAAACTGGTTGCTTTCCCCGGGCAATTTGATTTGCCACTCGCTCACAGCGCCTGCCCCTTCAAAAGGCAGGTATCGTTCATCGTTAAAATTCAGTTCAAACACACCCGCATCATTCTGGCCGTGGCTTGTAGCAATAGACTGAACAGGTACAGGATTCCGCGCAAATCTGGTGTCATTTGCAGTCAGGGGATCTCCGTATCCGCCTGAGACATCATCATTTACGCGGACACCATTGTTTGTTAGCGATAGCATGCAGTTTACATTGGTATATGGACCTGTTACACAGGGTATGGTGATGGAAACAGATTTAATCCTGCGCCTGAAGTGTCCTGGATAATCCATATCAAACAGCCATTCTGGCAGGACCGCCACACAGGACCCTGTTTCTTTCAGGGTCAACAAGCTAAACGGGAAGAACTGAACCAGCGAAATATGCTTCGTGATCTCCAGTTCCCGCTTGTTCTGATCAATGTAGGCGGTTTCCATCCTCCGGATGTCGTTGGCAAGCTTTTCACCCGCAAGGAGGCCCTTCTTCAGACTGTCCCAGTATCCGAACTGAATGAAAGAGGCATCGGCTTTGCCCAGTTCGAACTGGTAACATTTTTCTGCCCGTTTGGCCATATCAAAGGCAAGCTGATAACTCTGGAAATATATCGTGGCCAGCTGCCTTAGCATCCAGTCATAAAGTTGCTGGTTGGTATATTTACTACGCATGTATTCATCAACCGACTTTGTCTGCTCTATTTGCAGCTCCTGGTTCTCCAGCTCTTTTTCAGCAATAATATATCTAATTCTGGCAGCTTCGATTTGTCTTTCTAATTGCTTGATCTCAATATTAGCTAGCCGACCCTGGAAATCCCATTCTTCTTTTCTTCGCCAATATATGCCCATGGAAGAAGCTAATGAACCCCATTTATCACTGGCTCGAGCTATTGCGCTTAAAGTTTGCACGGCGGCCTCGGCAGCTTTCGAGAACCTCAAACCATCAACTGGAGAAGCGTTCACCTCTGGCGACCCTCCAAAACCTGACGCTCCTGCAACGAACTTGGGAATAAATGCAAGACCACCAGCCATTATATAGCCTGCAGCTATTGCAGTCTCAGCTAAGGCAGAAACTCCCCCGAAAGTCATCGCTGCGCCTTCGAATAAATTCATGAACTCTCTGCTTTCGTAAAAATTTTTCTTTTCTTCGGCTGACTCTTTAGCCTTTTCCAGACCCGCCCAGGTTTCCTTTCCCTCTTTGATCTGCTGCTTTCGGATCTCCTTCACTGCTTCCAGAAGCTTTATTTCATTTACAGAACGCAAAAGCGCTAATCCTTCCGCATCATTCTTTTCAAGAATGGAAAGTAATTTGTCACCAAGCGCTCTTATTTCGCCGCAGAACTCCACAGCTTTTTGTGCAAGAAGTCTGAAACGGTATTGACCGGGGGGAGCAGCCACATCACTCAACACACTGCTCAGATCAACGCCTGCCGCAGCAGCCTTTACCAGGAGCGCTGGATCAATCGGCGGTTCAAACAGGGGCAACTGGCGCACCACTCCCTGGATGTTCATACAATGTCGGATCTTGAACAGCCTGTCTTCCACCTTTCCCCAATATTCCAGCAGCTTATCATTGTTGGGGAGACAGAAATAGAAAATGTCCAATCGGGGCATAGGTTCACTTCCTTCGAGGGTTCGAACCACACGTACAGGTGTACCTGTGAAATTTTCCATTAAAACATCCACCTTTTTATTACCGAATGGATCCAGGTTACCATCAGCAACCAATTCATTATATGAATAGTCTTTGTGTCCTATATTTGGCACTTTGATAGGGCGAGGTCCCAGCAGTTCATAGGCCAGCACATACAACATCGTAGCCTCGTTCATCGACTCCATAGTATCGCGCCTGAACAGCTGGTCGCCCCACGCGATCAGGTTGTCGATGTATTTCATCACAACAGCCTTCTGGTATGCGACAGGACGATAGCGTGCAATCAGATGCGGCTTAAATGGATTATTTTTCCATGCCCTTAACTGATCAAGGTTGTCATCTATACTCTCCAGGAGTTTCTCAATACGTTGCTTGCGGTAATCGTCGCTGTTTTCTATGAAAAATGGTTTTGTAACCCAGTAACGTTGCGGCACACCCAGCGCTTCCACATTGGTAGGATCAAAGATATAATGGAACCAGCGCATCGCTTCTTCGAAACGTTGGTTCTGGCTAAGTTTGCAGGCTATCATTAATGGAGCGTGGAAAAAGAGTTCCCAATTATATATGGAGTATGCTCCATATAGGCCAAAATCAACAATATCCTTCTTCGCAGTTGTATCCGGGGCATTGGGTGAGTTTGGTTTGTAATCATCGAAGTTGAAATTATTGCCTGGATAATAACTTTCAGGATAAAGTTGAATCCTGCGGTTCAGCAATCCCTCCAATCCCGTCCTGTTCAATTCCCTGATGAAGAGTGCAGTATAGGGATGATAAAATGGATAAAAGAGATACTTGAGTCGCTCTAGTGTCTGATTAGAACCAACTATCAACTCCTCCCATTCAGGTTTTATAAAAAATGGCCTGAAATTGTCCTGATAAAAAAAAGGGACTTTTCCCCAGGTCACGGTATCAAATCTTATCTGATGCTGAGAGAATATCAGTTCGAATGGAGATTTAGCTCCCATCAGTAATGTTTTTGTACCACCGGACTCCAGAATATTCAATTGGTTTGCATTGAGTGTTGTTTTATTATTTGCAAGATGAGTATAGCGATAATGCATTCCGTCCGGCAGCGTCAAGCGGGGAGCTATCTCATATCTTCCATTTAGCTTCTCTATTGCCCTGGCTTCTACTCCAAAATTGTCGTGTATATACTGATATGACGTGGTCGGAACAAGATTTTCAGAAGCTATACCTTTGCTATCCAGAATATGGTATTGCCCTGCAAGACCTTTCAGCTTCAAATCTATGACTTCCCCGTCAAATATAAAGGAAGAAGAATGCCAGGGGCGCACTGTTTCCGCATACCTGACGGCAGTAACATATTGAAGATTATCTGTTGATCTGTAAGGATCATAAAATCTTGTGTTATTAAATTCTAAGGATGTGGAGATGTAAATATCCAGCCAGAGGAGATTTTCCCTGTTTTTATAACGTGGTTTCAAATTATAAGTGTATTGAGGGCGTTCCCAGGGATGGATAAGTTTCTGATGGGATACTTTTTTGGATGTCCAGCCCTTGTCTTTCCGAACGCTCCAGGCAAGCTGGATTTCCAGTGTTTTTGATGGCTCTGGTGAGTCGGTTGGCGTTTCTGAAGTTCTGGCTGGAGGCATTTTCTTGACTTTCTGCGGTTTTTCCATGAAGACTAACCAGAACAGATACAGCTTGCGGTTATAGACGACAGGAATAACATGATCTCCCGTAACATCAAGCTCAATTTTTTCCCATGCCGTCCATGTGTTGTAGTTTAAATCGAACTGACGATAATAATAAATAGCAGGCTGAGATTTTGTCCTGCCTATTACATGGAGAATATCAATATTGGGTGGCAAGTTATCGTGAGGATCGTCATCGTCCAGTTCATGATAGACACCAGCAATGTCAAGTCTTGAAATCTCGTGTACTTTTTGAAGATAATTCAGGAAAGCCGATTCGGCATTTTCAGTGGTAATTTCGTTCTGCGAAAGTTCATTTTCCAATTCCTTAAAGAACGGTGATTTATCATCCCGAAGCTCAGGCTCAATCCAATTCTCAGGGTAGAGGAATACTTTTCGGTTCGCCTCCCATATCCTGTAGTTTTTCATCCATTTCCACTGCTTCCAGCTGTTCAGGGAAACCGCGTCTTCCTTTTCTTCCCTGGACACCTCAACGTTGGGCTGTTCAAGATTGAGGAAGCAGCGCTGCACAAACATCTGTATCGAACTTATTGCCTGCTTTATCCGGGAAGTCGGCTGGCATGCACTCATTTCCACATCTATCAGGAAATAGCTTAGCAGGTCGTTGGAATCCTTCCAGTACCCGGGATTCATAAACTTTTTGCCACTGAATGTTATTTCCTTTTGCTCTGTTCGCAGTGAACGCTCGATCAGATACTTAGTTAATGCATCTCGCTTTTTCTCACGCAATTCATCCTGCATGGGCGTCACTTTTGACAACCATACGCTATAATCGTATTTTGACTTTGCAGCTTGCTGGATTTGTTGCGCAGTGACAAACTGCATCTCGTTGGTATCTTCATCCCGTTTAGCCCAGTTCAACAGCATACCGGATTCTACTCCAATTCGTTTGATTTGCTCAAAACACCTCCATAAACGGATATAAATGTCTATATCGGTATAATCCGAAATCGCACCTTGTCGAAGTTGCCAGCCTGAATCTAATGACTCCAGATCTTCTACTTTCCATGTAGTTAATTTGCTGATAGCTTTCAATACGTCAGCTTTACTTGTGGTAGGATTTCCCGCCAGGTCAAAAATACTGTTTAAAGAGACACCTTCCGGTTGAGGATATTGCGACTTGAAATAAAGCCATTTGCACAGGGTCAACCATGCCTGGAAAAGTGGCTGTGCCGGATTGCTATTTATCGGCAGCGCGCTGAAATTCAGTGATTTGAATATATCGTATTTCGTCAAAAGCCATTCCAGATCCTCCTTGTGCTCGATGTTATGTCTTTTCACTAACATGGACGCTTTATGCAGCAAGCGATAGGAATCATAAATACTCTGAAAATTTCCAGGTGTAATATCCCATATGTATTTGTCGTTACTATTCTTTTCTGTCAGTTTATCGACTTGTTGCATTATCGGGTCCAGCAGGTCAAGTTTTTCCAGAAGTAACCGGGACTGCTCATCGGTTATGGAATATGAGTTGGCAATCTGGGAAATGATCTGTCCCTGTTTTGTAGCAGCCGAATTACTTCGGAGGCTTTCCCGCAAAGATTGGATATACTGGGTTACGACCTCTTCCCTCAACCCATAGGGGGAGTCGGGTTGATAATTCAAAAGGTAATCCAATTCCTGTATCTCGAATCCAGAGCTTTTCAGCCATTCATGTAATTCTATGAAATCAAGCGTCTGCTTTGGCGAGGCAAACACATCTGGTACCCCTGAAAGATTCTGCAGGATAATCAGGTCTTTTATGGTTATTTTCAATCCTTTTGCCAGGTTAACATAGTTGAAGATATACGTGAGATTGAACAAATTAAGTTTGCCATCTGTTTTACCCAATATTAAAGCCAAATCTACTTCAGTAATGGCAAAAGCTGCCAGCAGAGTTGGTTTATGATCTGACAGGTTTTCCCCTCCTGACAATGGCAGTGCAAACTTCTCATCACCTGGGTTGGCAGGGTTCCTGAACAGGTTGATATACAGAGGTTGAATCTCTTTCTGCGGCTGCTCTGGTATTACCCGGACTTCCGTATTGATCTGGTGATAAAAGCTCAAAGCTGGTTCAAATGCAAGTCCGATTTTTTCCTGTACTTGCCTGAATTGTTTCAACCGAACCAGAGTATCTGCATCGATCTTACTATTTCCAACTTTCGCAGAGCGGATAAGCAGGTCCAATTCCCACATTTTCCAGTCCGTATGGCGCCATAACCTGAGGAAGCGATGGATCTGATCAAATTTATCAACGGAAAGATTGACAAGGTGTTGTGTTTCTGTATTGCAACTGTCAACAGGCCTTTCGAGGATCAGTTTGTCGGTTGCTTCAGAAGGATTCAGACATTTAACATAAAGCATCTCCAGAAGCTCAGTATACTCAATTTTTGCGTGTTGAATAAAATCGGAAACAATTATCTTGTTCCGTGTCGAGTCTAAACCCCAGAATTCATCCTGTTGCGGGGTAGTATTTGCACGGGTAACGGTAATATTGGTTTCATGCGAAGACATATTCCAAAATTCACCAGCGATACCAATATCCAACGGTGAATAAACGCCTCCTGCAGGTCTGGCCTGGAATGATTCCATCAACTCGTGACGGCTGATTCCGAGGTGCTGGAGAAAAATCCTGGATTCTTCCTGCCACAGATTAAAGGATGTGTTCATGGGATAATTGGCCGTTTTTAAAGCTTCATATGCATCCTTGCGTACGTTCTCTGGGAAGGCCCTTAACTCATCCTTTGTCCTGGTAGTCTGGAAGCTGAAATTCTCATTGGTGTTCGGTGCAGGAACCGCGTTCTCAAGAATTTCACAAACCATGTCTATATAGGGTATAGGAGTATTGGTGTTGTCACAGTTCAATTTGATGTTTCCTATATCCGGGCGGCGTTCGAAAAGATTGTCTTTTACTGTCTTTCCGGCCTTTTTGGAATTATGGTTCTCCAGAAAACGCAACACATCAGCAAGATAAGCACAAGGACCATATACGGACTGGCAATGCTGGCAATCGCAAAAATCTAGCGAACCAAATAAAGTTTTTAGGTTAGGAATACCTTTGAGGAACTCCTGCTGTTCTTCCGCAGTGTAGGTATATTTTACAATCGCACGAGGATCTGCACGATGCAGTTCAAACCGATAGTCTGCAATTCTTGTCAAAATCTGAGCATATTGGAATTCAGCATGCCCATATACCGTCAGGGCGATCCGCTGACCAATACCTTTGCCTTCAAGGAGACCTACAAATTTTTCTTTTCCCAGGGAAATAATCCCTGCAGAATGGTGGATTTTTTCATCCAGAAGCGCCCTTCCAACAGCAGCCGTGGGTGCAATGCGATGAACTCGTTGCATGACTCTGGCCTGCGTAAGCACATCTTCTGCAACAACGAGTTGTTTTTCCTTAACGTACTTATCCAGATTATCAGCGCGCAGATCCAGGTCTGCCTGGGTATCCAAAAGTTGCTGGATTTCTGTTATTTTGGTTAATTGATGCTGGTTACTCCGCCCTGCTTCTGCGGCAAAGGCAATAGCTGGGAACAATTGTTCACTCTGACTGGCTAAAATATTGGCGTAAACATTTATCTTTTCCTCCGGTGTGGTATCGTCAGTGCTATCCGGGACTATTCCTCCATTTTCCTTGATAAGATCCACCCAACTGGTATGTGTTAATTTTGCCAGGTCCTGGATCTTATTTATCCGCGGTCCGGATGTGTCGGGATTGTTGATCTTTGCTTTCAGAAAAGACAAAGTTGAAACGTGGTTCTTGGTAATCTGTCCCAGATTGACAGTAGTTTCGAAATCTTTAATGGATGCTTCGCCGCCAAACTCATTGGCACGAGATTTTACATCCTCCCAGAAACCCGAACCCAAACCCCTGTGCTTCAGGAAGACGCTTGCGATTTCGTTATAATGTTTCTGATCTACTTTAGAAGCGTCAAGAAGTGATATCAAACTCCCATTTCCAATGAGGATTGGCTTATTCAGAGTGAAATCTTTCCTTAGTGAAGATAGACTGGTTATTATTTTTTCCTTTTGCCTGCCCTGCGCAATAGGGATAAAATTTTCCTTTATGGCGTTATTTAAAGCCTGTGTTTGCAGGTCACCTTCCATGAAGACCAAACCATTGATTGTCTGATCTACCAGTTTATCGATCCGTGTCCATTCTTCTGTACTCCCAAGTAAATCGCTTGGAAGATTGGGTGGCAGGTTTTGTCGGATGAAAGCATAAAAGATTTCCGGCTCTATTGTGGGATCGTTGAGCTTTCGGGCAGCCCGGTGAGACAGCGCCAGACGCATTACATCCTCCGGGGAAAGCCCTGAATTGAGCGCTATATGCGTAATTTCCTGCTGTTGATCTGTCTGTTCAATTTCCGCAATTGAAATGTTATTGAGCGCTTTAGTAACGGCTTTCATCTTCTCCTCATATTCAGAAGTGCCGCGGTATGGCTCATCACCTTCGGTGAAATTGACCCAGGCGATCAGTGTAGGATTAAATAGGACTTTCTTTTGGAGTACAATATTGTTCTGGTCAAGAATTTTGATTTGCAGATGGAATGTAGATTTGATCTGACGATCCGAAGGATTGCGCGGCGGGTCGTACGGTACATCGAAAAACCCATCTGACAGGGTCTTGCGTTCTGCCAGCAACGTACCCTCTCCACGTAAAGGTTTTTCCCAAACCTGAACCTTTACTCCAGCCTTACCACGCCACAGTTCGTCTCTTACTGAGCCTCTCACCCGGAAAGGATATGCGACATCCGAAGTCTGAGGATTGACTTGCTGGATATCCTTATTAAGCATTTTCAGAGTGATACCTTCTGCATGCCCGCTAACAGGCAGGCTGTTTTTGCGTTGATATTCTATCACTGCTTCTCTGGTCGTTTTTCCAAACGTTCTGGTTTTGAACTCTTTTTCATCAATTTCATAATTCAGGAAAGCCAGAGACTGCTGCAACTCTCCTACATGTTTGCCTGTCATGTTCAGACGCAGGGCACGGCTGATCGGAGAGAGCTTATCTGCAGATTTGACTTTCAGTGTTTTAATAGGGATGGGACGGCTTGCCGCAACTGACTTCATTCGTTCGTACGTTGCCGGATTTAACTCTCCAGTCTCATCGAGAGCATATTTTTTCTGGAAAGCGCGTATAACTGCAGTGCTGGTTGCTCCCAGTTCTTTCTCTTTCAATTCCTTTGGGTCAATATTGAGTTCAAGCCTGGCTATCTGTGCAGCACGCAAGAGAGTGCGCTGAAGCTGGCCTACCTGTGTTTTGGTAGAAAAACGCACCTTAAGCGCTTCTTCGTTGAGTTTATTGACTAGATTTTCATTTAATCGGCCATCAATGGGGAAACCCACTTTCTTCTGGAATTGCTTGATGGCTTTTTCTGTACTTTTTCCAAAAGTACGGCTTTTTATATCATCAGGATCGATTTTTTGACCGAGGTGTTCGAGCATACCATGGATTTTTTCTGTACGTGTCTTGTTGTCTTTATAAAAACCATGCTCAAGCTCCACCTTGAACTTTTCAATGGTCTCCGGTGAGAGCTTTCCGTCAGTTTTCAATCCCACCTGCTTTTGGATTTTCTGGATGGCAGCCCTGGTAGTTCTGCCCATTTCATTTCTGTTTATTTCCTCAGGAGCGATATCAAGCTTTAGTTTTTTTAATGCAGCATGAAGGCTGGCAATATCTTTTTTACCGGGATTTTCCTGGGGAAAATTAAAATTTTTTATAGAATCAAAAGTGAATTCAAGTTTCGGCTTTGGCATGACCGATGCCTTCTTTACCTTCGGGTCTGCAACTCTGGTACCTGTAAGAAATTTCCTGCTCACATTTAACAGCCCCTCTCTTTGTGCCAACTCATAGAATTTGTCGATTGTTGCTTCATCTACAATACCTGTTCCTTGTAGTTTGTGTTTTATTTGCAGCTTGATGATGGCATTCCTTGTCGTGGGACCGAAAAACTTTTTTTTCTTCTCATCTGAAGAGATAATATATCCCAATTTCTCCAATCCTTCATGGAGAAGCCTGATATCTTCACCTTTCAAGCCTATTGATAGATTTCTAACATTCGGTTTCATAATCCTCTCCCATTCATATTTTAGCTACGTTTAATCTCCAAGGCACCTTCGCCCTGCAACATTATTTGAAATAGTTGCCTCCGATTTTAGTCTCGCCTGGCAGCGCTCCTTTTGGTCGAAGATTACCGCCCTTGAACTCCATATATTTGTCTGCCTTTGTTGGGTCTTTAGCTAATTCCTCTACAGCCTTGACCGCTGCTTCATAACGTTTTTTGTGCTTCTCCTGGTCTTTATCATTCATATTTGGAAAATCAACAAAGTCAGCGGCGCCCTTTCTTGTGCCGGCGTATTGGCTATGCAGTTCAATAATATCCGTCAGAGTAATAGCTTTATTACCTCTTTTGCTTTCTGCGATGAAGGATTCCGCATTAATTTTTTCATCTCTGGCTTTTTCCCATTCTGTTTGTTTTTCTTTTACAATTTTGGCAGCATCTCTAACTTCTTTCTTTTCCTTAGATATTTTGTCTTTAGCTTCTTTCACCATTTTCTTAAACTCATCATTTATGGCTTTTTGTCTTTTCTTTGGATCTTTTTCAGTAATTCCCTTGGCTATTTCCTTTTTTGTCTCTGTTTCTTTTTTTGTTAACTTTTCAAATTCAGCATTAGCTACTGCAAGGTCAGATTCCTCTTTTTTTAAATTTGTTAGCGCTGTCTGCTTGCTATTTTCTGCTCCCAAAAATTTTTCGCGCGCAGACTCGATTTTGAACAAGCGATTAAAGACTGTTGAAGCAATTGCTTTTGCCTCTTGCTCTGTTTTTAAATGTGGTGCGGCGGTAAGTTCTCCATAAACAGTCTTTATTGCATCATTTAATTCCTTTTCAGTAAATCTTCCTGTATTTCCTTTATGTTCTGGTAGTTTATCTCCTTTGGAAGTACCAAAAAAATCTATGAATCTTATTGGGTTATTTCCAACATACTCATATACGTCCACCCCATCATCAATCCCAATTGGATCAGCACTTACCCATCTTCCCAACCATGGTGCATAATATCGCATACCGTAGTAGTAGAACCCATTTTCCTCATCCCTCTCCTTCCCGGTGTGCCGGTAGCGCTTTGGGGTCTCGGTCTTGCTTCGCACAGCCTGATACGAAGTGCTTCCGTATGGCGTGTACTCCTCGTAGGAAATGATCTGCCCCTTATCGTCCAGCTCAAGGCTGGCTGAGCCCAGGTGGTTGCCGAACTGGTAGCGCACTAATTGACGCGGTGCCTGATCGATATTTTCTGAGTCAATGGTGCGCGTTTCCACCAGCGCTATCCTCTGCTTGTCATCCATGATGTGCAGCGTCTCGCGCTCAAGGATGGCTGCGCCGCTGCGCCTGCGGTAAACCTCGACCCCTCCTAGATAGATCCGGTCTTCGATTAAAGTGCCGTTATTCTTTTCCACTACTTTGCGAATGCGCTGATCTGCAGCATCATATGAATAGTAAGCCTTTTCATGGCCTTTTTCTATCTGTTGCATGCGGTTTTCAAAGTCCCACTCCATATTTTGGAGATGCGGCATAGAGATCATGTTGCCGTGAGGGTCGTGAGTATATTGTTCTGATACGGGCTGCTGACCATCGGGGTGAACAATCGTACGGCTTAAACGATTGTTATTCTTGTCCGGTTCGATCAGGCTCGGCTCATTATATTCATATGCACGAACCCAGTTCCCGTTCTGTGCCTTATGGTCAAAGTGCAGGATGTTCCCCACCTCATCATAATCGTAGAACTCAAAGTAATTGCGCATCGACTGCCCGTTATTGGGATGTGACAGGCTGGTCATGAACTCATCGTTCCAGGTGGGCAATGACCCCTGCCCTATGTGTTCCCTGCCTGATGCCTCGATTAGGCGGTAGATGGCATCGTACCTGTATTCAGTCTTTGGATTTACGACCTGCCCGTTGAAATAGATATTCTGATGGGCATCATCACGAATGACGATGATGTTGCCAGCAGGATCGTAGTTGTAGAATAGATCCTGTAATTTTTCAACACCTCGCAGTGTTTGCAGATGTGTCAGTCGGAATGTAAGCATATCGTACTTGTAGGTAGTGAGGACTCCGTTTCCGTATTCGATCAGCTCTCGCTGCCCCTTCGCGTTGTAGTCTATGTTCCTGACCGCATGTTGTGTGGCTGTGTTCGGGTCAAGGAGCCAGGCGGGCTCATCGTCTTGCTCAAGCCAGACCTCCTCGCGCTCAAGCAGGTTCGCCTCATTGTAAACAAGCTGGATAACATTGAGCTTTGTCCCGACTCTGTGCGGAGCTATAATCTGGATCGGATGATTGAGTGCGTCGTAGAGGGTGCTGCTGCTGAAGGTTTCATTCTCCAGTTGTGGGTTCTGCGACCAGTCAACCTGGGCTTTGTAATCCGATAAAAGCTGTCGCGTACCCTGCTTAAGATTGCCCTTGAAGTCGTAACTTTCGCTGACCTGAATTCCTGCTCCGTCATGTACTTTCCATGTTTTTGATCGATGATTAGTAGTCTCAGGGTCTTGTCTGGATTCACCGTACTCGATTTTTTCAACAAGAAATTCCGCACTGACGCCCCTCCTGACAAACAGTTCAACAGGGCGCTGCAGAGCATCATATGTCATGCGCCGCTTGAAGTTACGGCTATCCCAGGTGCGGATGGTCTTTCCTGCGACATCGTTAAACATCCACCGCTCCCCCGCTTCCATACTCTCTTGATGTATGCGGTTACCAAGGATGTCATAGTCATAGAGTATCACAACGCGCTCTTCCTGGTTGCCCTGATTGTTCTTTCTTTCATCTTTGACCTTCCGCTGGTTGCCCTCGATATCCAGCACGAGTCGGGTGCGGTGCTTCTCTTCTATGATGGTGATTACACCGTTCGAGCGCCGCTCAAACTTGTTGTGTGCTATTGTCAGGAAGGGGCGTCCGAGCGAATCGAAGAAGGCGATTGTTGGCGTATTTGCGTGAGGGAGAGTTCGGATTGCCGCTTTCTTATCGGGATCTAATCCAGGAGTATCATGTGGTGGAGCAAGCGGGTCCACGCCTCGCTCCTGAAGCCATGTTTTCCAGTCATTGGATTGCACCTGCCTGAAGTATTTCCCAACATAGCCCGAGATATCAGTGTCTGTTCGCGGGTCGCCAGTTACAGTGTCGTTCACGTCGTAGGTCTTCTGGTGCCACGGATCAAAGACCACTTTTTCATAAGTATTATTCGGAAGCACAGTGGCAACCACCCGCTCAACGGGATCGTAAAACAGAATGGGGCTAACCCCGACGATCTGTGCAAACTCGAAGCGATGAGTAACGCTGAAGAAAGGCTCATACTGCCTGACAGGCTTGCCCTTGTTGTTGAAAATCGTCCAGCCGCTACCCACCCAGCGCGGATAAACGATCTGCCCGCCTTCACTTAGCGGCCCGGGTTCAGCCTGGATCTTCTTTTGGATCTCGCGCCCAAAGCCGTCTGAGTAGGAGAAGCTGTGCTGGATTTTGGTCTGCTGCATTGCGGCCAGATCAGCGTTATGGGTTTCACGCACAAACGTGTATACCACTACAGGCTGCGGATCGTGCTGGGTACGCTGGTAAGCAAACAGGTCATAGACAAGACGTGTTGTAGCATTCTTCAGGATATCGTGAGGATTCGCCAGAGGATTCCCGACGTGCTCCTGGATTGTGGCGACATCTAAGTCCGGCTCAAAATCTGTCAGTGAGTCGCCTTTGTTCTCGCTTATTTTGCCCATTACAGCAGTGCCGACTACCATGCCCAAAGCATCGAATGCAACTTCGGATCGGTTGCCGTTCTGATCGGTCACAAGTCGCGGGGCAAGCACTCGATAGTCGTTTTCTGAATGGACTGTATTGCCAAGCGGATCCTGGATCTCAGTCAGAAAGAGGTTGTAAACATCATAGCCTGCGGTGGTGACATTTCCGAAGGGATCGCAAAAGCGCCCTGGCAAGAAAAAGTGCTGCTGTGCAAAAGCCAGTTCCTGTGCAGGCACGTCGCCACCATTTGACGAGTAGAAGACCTGCCCTGATGGGATCCATAAGTTAGCATCGCTTTCGCTGTGGACATATCCCCCCTCATTCTGCATGACCGTTTCGAGTTCGGCTGCTATAAGCTTGCCGCTGTCGACATAGGTTTTCTTAGCCAGGCCCGATGTGAACGCAAGCTTATAACTCTCGTAAGGAAGTGCAAGAGATTGAAGCTTGCTCAAGGAAAGTGCTCCAACCATGTCATTCCTGCGGTAGAGCGTGCGAACATGCTCGACGAGACGGCGGTATGGATGATTGTTTGTCGCCTGTGTATGCTGTATATCTTCATAAGGAATGTCCCAGTTGCCATGGGAGAAATCATCCCCACTTATCAGCTCTTGCAGTTTATCAAATTGAAAAAGGGCAGTAACGCCAACCGGTACAGAAGGTGACGGTACCATCAAGACTTCGAAAGATCGCCCCTCGCAGGGCAGAGGCGCACGGTAAGCGTCATCATCGATAACGGCATCAGTGTAGCAGTTTTCTGCAAGGGTGATCTGTGTCTTTCCTTGTTTGTCCTGATCCTCTTTGGTTAGCGAAGGATCTTTGAACCGCCGTCCGTAGCCAATAGCAACAGACTTGAGCACATTGCCGTAGTCGTCCACCGCCAGTATGAGAGCATGTGTCACGCGCGGGTCCGCGGCGTTCTTCGCATCCAGTGGTGGCGAATTCTGGTCAGCCAGCATGTTGCCCACTACTTTGAATAGCTTACGCTCGTACCGAAAATCAATCGTCTCGCGCGCATGGGTGAAGAAGATGGCATGTTTATTGATGCCACGCGGCTGCAGGTGTTTGATATTGTAGTTTCGCTCAGAAACGCTATAAGGGCGGTCCTTTTCCTCGGTTCCGTCCAGTGCGTATATCTCCTGGCGCAGGATTGCGCCTTTCAAGGATCGGCAGGCTTCACGCACTGTTTCGGCCTGGAGGTCTTCTGGTAGCGCCGTGTCATCAAGAAAAATGGCATTTAGCTGCTCTTTACTAAGACCTGTTTCGCCCATACTCGGGTCACCCTCGCTGTAATATTCATCTTCAAACTGCCTGGAAATTGTCTCACCCTCGAAGTATGCTCCTGTGTGGAACCATGTCTTGGTCAAAACCGGCGGGATGTGGGATTTTTCATCGAAGTTGGTGGCAGAAGGGAATGTATCGCTGGCACTGAACGCTGCAAATTCTTCGGTGTCCCACTGCTCAACCATCCCGAAACCCCGGAACTCCCGCTCGAAACCGTCAAAATAGCCATGGTGGTAGGCATAATGTGTGACAAAGCGGTTGCGGCTTATACGGTCATATGTTTCTACTCTTTCAACCACATGCACAGGGAAAGGTATCCGGGTAATCCAGGGTTTTCCTTTAGCTTTATCATCGAGGTAGAACCTGGTTGAAGCTGTGTATTTAACCTTTGTCTCAGCGCCCAGGTTGTTCTTTGAGCTAACCAACAGATGCGGTTTTTGCCCGCCCATCAGGTCTATATATTGCATTGGTCTTTGCGAGTCGCCTGGCAGAGGCGATGACCACACAAGGCAGGCAGTGCCGTTCCCGAACAGGTCTGCAACCTGGATGGATGACAGATTATCGATATGGGGAAAGCTGGAGAGAGTTTTTGCACCGCTCAGGCTGTTGCCTGATTGATTGAGGTAAATCTGAACGCCATTGCCGCTCAAGTAGAAGATATCGGTGGTACCCGATCCATCAATATCTGCAAGTCGGATGCGCTTTTGGTCGAATTGATCGGTGGAATCGAACCATGGGGAGTTGTCCATCGTCACTTTGGCGCCGAAACGTCCGTAGCCCAGATTGGGCCAGTAGCAGACCTCTCCATTATTTATGCGCACCAGATCAGAGAGACCATCACCTGACATATCGGACAGGTAGATAGACTGGGCGCTGTCTGCAAATATAAGACGAGGCCCCTTTTCCTCGTCGAAGGATTGATATACCTTTTCACCAGGGCCGAACCCATCCTCTGCAAGCGAAGGATACCAGCTTATCACCTCATTCCCGGTGATCATGACATCAGCGTGTCCATCCCCTGTGAGATCCACAAATCGCAGATTCGGGTCTTTCCATGAAAAATTTGGCAGCGTAGTGAACGGAATGAAATTTTCCCATTTCTGATCTTCTGTACGCTCATAAAATCCCGGAACGGTACCTCCAAGTTCCACCACATCGAGCTGTCCGTCACCAGCCAGATCCAGAAGCTGTGTATTGCCGCTGTTCAATGCGGCAAGGGACGGTTTTGATGCTACCCTCTCCATAGGGCCGAATTTTCCATCTCCAAGGTTTGGCTTGTAGAACCACGCCCGCGCCTGTTCCGTAAGAATCCCTGAAAGACCCTCTCCATCAAGATCCACCCATTGATAACCGCCGCCGTCCAGACCATATGGCAGATTCTCCAGGCTCAGGGCATCGATCACCTTTATCTCCTTCTGAATGACTGCTTTACTGTACTCAAACTCAATCGACGGCATTGATTTTTTAAGGTAGTTGAGTTCTTTATCGCGCACGTAACCCGACTGGGTAACAGCTCGAATGAACGATGCAAAGCGCGTGCTGCCGTTGTGCAGAAGCTCTGTTTCTATTGATAGAGGTTGCGAGTAATCCATATCAGAATAATCAAATTCCGTTGAGCGTACAAGATATGGTTCGTTTCCAAGTTCCGGGAAGAGGTGGAACATTATCACTCTCTGGCAGCGGCGATAGGTACGAATCTCAAATCCTGCCCGATAAGTAGAGAACGGATCAGGTCGAACTGGCCAATCGCCATCTGCTGATGCAGACGCATGGGCGTACCGATGCTGATTGGACTCTGGCCTGGAAATATCAAGTGGGAGCATCCCGTAATGACCCTCGCCATAGTCGAAGACCACTTCGAACATCCAGTCCGCAGTGGAAAAATCCGTTTGTTCCGTATGTGGCTTGCGGAAGCTGGATTTGTTTACATCCAGCAAAAGCGGCTGGCGGTTACCGTACCAGATACGCTTGAGGTAACGATTCGCCATGCGCGACCGATTGGCTTCATTGGCCCGGGAGATGTCAATCCCTTTATCATCCTCAGCTATATACTCGTAGATAATGGCGTTTCCTTTGTCATCATAGCTCTGGCAGATTAGCCAGCTAAAAATTCGGCTTCCATCGGCTGGATCAACAATTCTGGATTGCTTATCCCTGCCGTATACGGTGAGAATATTGTCCTTTGAGATTGACCGCCAATGGATATCCCCATCAATTATATGCGTCCAGCGTTCAATCCTGGTAAATAGACCCTCGATACGCGGTCGGTAGCGGCGTACCATATAGCCATCGTGCGGTTCTTCATCAAAGACCATATTTCCTTTTGCGTCATGTATCCAGTTTCCATCGTTGTCTTTCTTGAAAATGGGCACAAGGTCCTCTGCCCCGGAGAGAATGAAGACATCTGATTCATTGGTATCTTGATATCTTGGCAGACCTTTATCGGTCTTGCGGGTGATGGATGGCAGCGAGAGGTTCCAGCCGAAACCAAATGGTCCGTTCCCGGAACCAGAGTCGTATGAAAGTGAAAGTTGCGGGCCGAAGCCAGAGCGGCCGGACGAAGAAAATATCGGGATGCTGAGTGATCCGGTGCCTGTCACTGGATTTGCAGCGAACTTTTCGCCCATGCCCCGTATCGCGCCTCCACCTTTTGGAAGAGATATGGAGGGAAGGGAGGTGACCCCTGCACTTTGATTGGTTTGTGCTACTCTACCTGATGCCTCTTTGGTTTTACCTGCTTCCTGGATTCCTTTTTGCGTTGTCGATGAGTTTAACGAATTTGCTACAAACTGACCATCAGGTCTTACGCGAAAACCACCATTCATTGTCCACCACCCCTAGGGAAAGCACACCATTGTGCTTAGATATGAGAGGCGTTATGTTTATCCGGATACCGCCTATTTTTTTAACCAATCCCATGATTCATGATCATGAACATGTATTATAATAAAGTTTTTGTTTTGAAGTTAGCTTTTCAACTACTGTAGCATTCATCAGGTAATCATCAACCGAAGCAAGGATCGTACCCACCTTTTCTCCTTCAAATAAAACCGTCGCGGAATCATCCCCAAAAATAGTCTTCATCCCGGGAACATTATCCGGCGCCAGGGACCGGGCAATAATATTAACCAGTTTGCCTTCGCCTTTGAATGTCAATTTCCCTTCTATTTTCATGATTTTGGTTTTAACTGTTTTTCGATGATCGAATCGAGCAGATCTATGAATTTCATTGCCGTCCCCACCGGTATCGTGGCGCCCGATGCAACATCATGCCCTCCCCCCATTCCTCCCACGATTGCTGATGCTTCCCTCATAGCCGCTGCAAGATCAAGTCCTGCTCCCACTAATTCCCTTGTCCCGCGGCCTGATACCCTGATCTTTCCCTCAACCTCGTTCAAGGTGAGGAAAGGCTTATCAGGATATAAGTATCGCGTCATCGTCCCTGCAATTATTCCCGTGCCGCTTGAATCCTCAAGAAGCACATACCTGAAACTGCGGGCTAACTTGATCCGGGCTTGCGCCTTTTTAATTACGCTGATCAAAGCGCGCTGGTTCTCTCGCGCTATGGCCTTTGCTTCATCAATAAACGATGCATCCCGCATACAAAGCGAAAGTGCAATTCCTGCCTTTTCATCTTTACCGCAAGCGTTCAGGATATTTACAAAATCGTAAATATTTTGTACAACTTCCCTGTCCAGGTGATAGTTGTCACCTATAAGTGATTTAATAGCCGGAAAGCTTCCCTGTTTCACAAGTTTTAATGTGATAACGGAAGAAAGTTTCGTCAATTGTTCTTCTGAAAGATCCCGTAATTCACCTTTTATTCCAAGATTATCAAGAAAAGTCTTGATCTTATCCTTATCGCCGGTTATATCAAGATAAGGGTCTACACTATTTTCAAAAATTTCCTCAAGGGGCCCATCCCCCATTCGAAGCCCTTTGCTGGAAGTTACTGTTTTATTATTAATGGCTTCATCAAGGATAAATTTATTAGCGCCTTTCATTAGCTGTTTATCCCCTGTCGCCCCTGCAATAGCAAGCCCTGCAAGGTCGGTATTTTCACCCATCTGGCGAGCCACCATGTAGGCGCCGCAGGAAGCACATAATTCAATTGAACCGTCAATACCCACAAGATGCGGGTTGAAATGGACATGTTCGAGTTTTCCTGTGGGCTTATGATGGTCTATTATTATGGCTTCTTTTATCCTAGAAGTCAATTCAACCTGGCCGCTTCCCATGTCGCAAAGGATAACAGGTCCAATGGATGTTTTTTCAATTAATTCTAAAGTTGATTGGTCAAACTGGCTGACTATCGTAACATGAAAAAGTATGCCCTTCCTGTGCAGGGCATTACACATGATCCCGGCAGCAGATAAGCCGTCAGCATCGTTATGCGAAATAAGTCTGACGATGTCATGTTCCAATATGGCTTTTGCTACTTGTCTGCTTAAAGCCTCAAGTTCAGTGAGGCTTTCCTGTCCATCGGTCATCGGGACTTATCTTGAAATGAGCATTTCTGCTCTCTGGATAGAGAATTTCCAGTCTGCTGGAAGTACGCCCTCACGGCGATAATATTTTTCAAGTCTCCTTATTTTGGATATCTTATTATTGAGCGAGCGCTTATTATGCACATCTTTAGGATTCTTGATAATGTGTTTATTGAGTTCGAGTACACTGATTATAATATTATGAATGTCTTCCGGGACTTTTTGAATAATATTCTTTTCCTTCATTATGGTTACGATCTTCTTTCCGGTCACAAGTGTGACATCCGGGACTCCATAACGGTCTCTTAAGATCATACCGATCTTGCTTGAGGATGTTCCATTCGATCCAAGCTGCTGAATCGTATTCTCGATCTCATCCTTGTTCGTGTTCGACCACTTTGGGGGCTCCGTCCTGATCGGTTTCGTGGACCCTGCCTGACCTTTTTTGCGTGTGTGCATTCTTGCCATTTAATTTTCTCCAATAATTATTATTTCCAATTGATTTTCAAATTCTATATAAGCGAAGGCAACTCTTTATGGGGGTAGTATATTAAATAACTTTTGATAAGACCGCAAGTTCGATGCAAATATTATACTGGTATGGCGCATATGGTCTTACGATCCTGCGGTCAATGGGACACACCCTTTGACCTGATTTACTTGCATGCGCTTCGATCTCCCTGATCAATCCTTCGAATAGATCATCTTCATGCGAGATGGCATAAAAATGTATTATCCCGCCTTTTTTAATTATCCCAAAAGCGCTATCAATGAACTCTAATCCGCTGTGTGGAAGGTTCATAATAACGTGGTCTGCATCCAGGATCCCTTTGACTTGCTCCTTTGCATCGCCTTCCCTTATCTCGATATTCTTAACTTTATTAAGCCGGGCATTTTCCCTGAGGTATTTTATTGCCACAGGATTCTTATCAACAGCGATCACATGGGCTTCGGGAAATCTTTTAGCAATAAGGATGCTAAATGGCCCGATGCCTGCGAACATATCAACAACTTTATCGCCATTTTTTACCTGGTCTGCGACCCTTACCCTTTCAGTTGACAATCGCGGCGTAAAATATACCTGTGTAACATCAAGAAGGTATCTGCATCCGTTTTCCCTGTATATTGTCCCGGTCTTTTTTAAACCTGCGATAAATAAAAGCTCTCGCGTCCTGTATTCTCCGCAAACGGCGCTTGTTGCCTGGAAAATTGTTTTGATATTCTTATGCTGCAAAAGGACTTTTGCAATTTCCGGAGCATTTTCTTCATGCTGGTCAATAATAGCAATATCCCCTATCAGCTCATAAGCTCCGGGAACTTGAGTCAAGGGATTTTTACGTTCTCTAATTTCAAATACATCTTTTTCCAGTATCCCCGATCCTTCGATCTGCTTTAAAACTGGAATTAATAAATCCAGGCCATCCGGTTTTATTTTTAAGTTATTGTCAAGTAGACGAAGTTCTATCAACCTCTTCCTTATCAATTCACCTTCGGTTCTTGGTACCCTTATACACAGGGATTCTGTCATTTCCGGTTTCACATGGAATATCGTTTAAATTAGTTCTATACCAAGAACTGTTTGAAGCAGCAAAATGGTCATTATGATTCCTGCAAGGATAGCAATATATCCCAGGATGCTTCCTATTGTGACACCTATTCCGTTTAGATCTTGACCTGTTTCCATCGCTTTGATAAAGCTCACTTAATTTTTATAGTTTTCGATAACAAGACTTACAAGTAATAGATTCCCTATAAAGGAATTATGCTTACATTTATCGGACTTGGGCTATATGATGAAAAAGATATAACCGTAAAAGGATTGGAAGCAGTAAAAAATGCTGATGCAGTCTATGCTGAATTCTATACGTCACATCTTATTGGAACTTCCATTGAAAAAATTGAAAAATTTTATGGAAAGAAGTTGATCGTACTTTCACGGGAAGAAGTTGAGCTGGAACCGGTTTTGTTATCGCGGGCAATTAAGGAAAATGTGGTATTCTTAAGCGGCGGCGATGCTATGGTTGCGACTACGCATGTTGATCTTCGCTTACGCGCAAAAGATCTTGGCATTAAAACTTATATAATCCATGCTCCATCTATCTATTCGGCTGTTTCGGGATTGAGCGGCCTTCAAAATTACAGGTTCGGGAAATCCACCACAATCCCGTTCCCTTTTACCAGGAAAGAAAAGACGATCATATCCGAAGCTCCATATGATACAATAAAAATGAACAAGAAAAATGACCTGCATACTATCGTTTTTCTTGATATTGACCAGGAAAAAGGTTTTATGGATATAAGGAAAGCCGTATCTTTGCTTCTTGAAATGGAAGAAAGAAGAGGTGAAGGAGTTCTTTTAAATGCTCTTGCTATTGGTATTGCACGCGCTGGCTCTCCGACACCCACTGTCCATTCGGATTATCTTGAAAATATAAAAGAATATGATTTCGGAGGACCTCTGCACACACTCATAATTCCCGCCAGCCTCCACTTTATCGAGGCTGAGGCGCTGGTGAAATTGTGTGGAGCTCCACCGGAAATTTTACAATAGGATTATTTCAATTTTCTTTTTTCTTTGGCAAGCTTCTTTTTGGCGTCACCGCTTCCAGCTGATGCCATTTTTTCAAGTTCTGTTATTTTTTCCTTCCGATCACGTTCTTTTCTTTCCAAAATCTTTTTAGACATTGCCATGGTATACATTTTCGTTGTTGAAAGTATATAAACCCATCCAAAATTATATTATTTTCAGCCCGCCCTCTCTCAAAGTATAAAGCCCCCCATTAAATAATTTCAAACCACAGAGTCCACAGAGAACACAGAGAAAATGGAATTGAATGAAATATCTGAAAAGATCATTGGAGCCTCAGGTTGGACTTCCTGTCATATATGATGGAATGAAAATTGATTTGGGATATAGATTTCAATGTAACGCTTCTTAAGGATGGAATTACACGCAGAATTAAATTAATTACTCTGTGTCCTCCGTGCTCGTATATACACTAATTTTGCAGGAACAAATAAAATGTCCTTGCGCCCTACATAAAAGTAGGTCGAGAGGGATAACAACCACCGTGCTTGGGATTCGTTTCCATCAGAGAACCTGTTACCCTCTCATCCTTCACATTAC
>CAJPFJ010000018.1 GCA_905339155.1 Methanosarcinales archaeon | reverse complement strand
GGATTCTCAGACAAGCTTGAATTCCGGCGATACCCGCCGTACTATGTCACATCCCTTATCCAGTTCGGCTTTACGAAAGACAGGAATAGGATGTTACGTTTAAGTCGTTTCGACCATGTGCGCCATAGTAGGTGAACAATATCAACAGGATTATGAAAGATATGAATGAATATATAGTTAATCGGTCTAAAAAAATACATATGCAAACGGTCATCAATTGTTGTTCACGACTTCGAAAGAAGTAGTAAAAACAACCGGCAAACAGTGCAGGTTTGACATCAGTTCAGTCCTGGATACGTGACTAAAGAAAGCCTTATGGACATAAAGAGAATATTTATATAATAAAGAGTGTGAATGATTGTTCCAGAGATTTTTAGAATCATATATCCAGGTATGCAATAATATTATAACTGAGGCTGCAAACTCAGTGCTGATGTTCGAGGCAGGAGAACAGGCAGCCTTTGAGATCAGGACTGGTAAGATAGATGATATTAATCAGGAATTTGAAAAAAGCGGTATCAGCATCACTGAAGAAGTATCTGAAAAGAAAATTATTTTTCATATCGCCGGACTCCCATTAAAAGGTAATCAATGCAAATATTGCGATATATTAAGGGGGTTCTTTGGGGGATTGGCCAAAAAACATATAGACGCAAGATATTATTGTAAAAAGGGTTCGGAATGTATCATGGAAGGGGGGAATCAATGCATTTTCGTGGCGGAGCTGATCGAATGAATGATATTTTGTCTTATGAAAGCATGTTGAGTGGGACTGATCGTAAAATTCGGGCTGATTTCAAAGAAACATTTGGTGAAAACATTGATTATCAATAAAACTATCTATTTGATATTGATTCTTGTTTCAGGAGTTAGTTATGCGTTTCTCATGAGTTTGCCTTTTAGCATAGCTTTTTTTTATCAGAAAGTTTTTAAAAAAAAAGCATTCCCTTATTTTTTCATAATATCTGGATTCTTATATATTATATCTTTTTTTATTTTTTCTCAGAATATATTCAGTGATATCGGAAGCGGATTTTTTGCAATAGGAGGAATTCTACTTGCTGCTGCCAGCATCAGGCTTTACATAGTAATGACAGGAGGCGATTGAGATCATACTGGACCTTGACTTTGTATTGCAATCGGTTGGTATATTTGGTATTGTTATTTTCTATATTGTTCTTGCAAAACTCAGTGCGCTGATGGGAAAGGGTCTGAGGCTTGCATCATTTTATCTCTGGTATTATGTTGCATGTATCATTACTTTATTAACCATACCAATTGATCTATATTTACACCAGAGATATGAAACACCGCATTTGCCGGCTATTGATATACAGGGACTTTATTTTTCATTTCTTCTTTTGAGTAATGTTATTGTTATTCTTGTATCATTCAAATACTGGTTGTGGCTAAAAGATGAATTACTTAACCAGAAGTGAGATATGAAGAATATTTCTATTATATATAAAATATCTATATTACTGTTAATTATAACCCTTATGCCTCTGGCAATAATATCTTTTCTCATAGTGTCCGATCTGCCAGTTCTCAAAGATAGAATAGAAAATGCCAGTCAATCTCTATCAAAAGAAAGTGATAGCCATTTCCAGAATGTTGGAGATATTGCCATAAAAAACAGTAAAGACACCCTTGATGCCCAGTCAGAGAATATAATAAGAATCAGGCTGCTTGAAATCTCAAAACAGATTTCAGAATTCTTAAGGAGTGCCCAGGAAGATACACTGCTGCTGGCAAGACAAAATCAGGATACGCAAATATATCTCACTTTTGTAAATACTAAAAAGAAGGCCGTCTGGTTTAACAAGGATACCTATGATATGCTTCCGGTATATTCAGAAGTATCATTCATGGGAACTGACGGGGTGGAAAGAATCAAGATAAGAAACGGCTCCATCAGAAATGACTATGTAGACTTGAGTAATGACAGGAACCTGGAGTTCAAAGCACGGGCAACACCAGACGGCCCCGTGATAAACTATTTTAAGGAGGGGATGAAGCTCAAAGAAGGTGAGATATACGAAAGCCACATCGAGGGGAGGATATTAAACATAACAGAAGCCCATGCGGGGAATAAAAACCCAACAGGAAAATATGCTCACGGAGTCCAGCGATTCGTCACACCAGTTTATCGCAATGGAGAGAAAATTGGAATTCTCATGGTAGGGCTTGATTCTATACACATCCTGGAGTATATGCAGCATATAAGGCCGCTGGATTACGAAAGACTTCCCCTGACTGACCTGCTTTCCGGAGATTATCTGGCACTGCTTGATGATGAAGGTTGGCTGCTGCATCCGAAACAGTATTTCAGCAAAGGGTATGATAAGAAAGGAGAGCTTGTCCCACCGATAAGCGAAGATAATTTTGAGGATTATAACAGGAGTGGGCTGTCTCCCATGCACATTCCAGGTTCGAAAATACTGTGGGGAAAGAGTGGGGATGAGTACATGAAACGAATCATGAATTCGCTCTATATTACCGGCGAAGATGGTTTTTTTAGCGAACAGGTGCTAGAAGGGAAGACAAAAGTTACTGTATGGGTTCCCATAACCTACGGGCGTGAATACGGTGACAGGGCGGTGAACCTGAAACGAGGATACGGGTTTCTATTCGCTTCAAGTGAGTGGCCGGTATTTTATCAATCCTCCGCAGTGCTTGGGGATCTAATAAAGAATGAAAGCGATAATCTCTCCGATGAACTGAAAGTTACTACCAGGATACTTACAGCCAATATCGATGAGAGTGTTCAGAGGATATTTAACAGAATTCCATACATCCTGGTCCTGATTATCACTATGACTCTGATATTCGTGGGCGCCGGGATTTACTTGATCGTAAGACCTTTAAGGATCGTTACAGCCGGTGCAAAAGCTATTGGGGAGGGATGTCTTGATTGCAGGATAAACATCGCATCAAAGGATGAAATGGGGGAATTGGCAAACTCTTTTAATAATATGGCTTATGAATTGCAGAATAAGTCCTCAGAAATGAAGAAAAAAACCCAGGAACTAACTGCTCTCTATACAGTCGCAAAAACCGTAAGTCGTTCCCTTGATCTGGATAAAATACTAAGAGATACGTTAAAGACCGTATTGCAGATAATGGGGGCGCAAGGCGGAGGGATATATCTTGTGGAAGAAGATGGAAGATACTTGAACTTGAAGGTACACGTTGGTCTTTCCCCTAAGTTTATTGAAGTTGTGAAAAAAATTGAATTCGGAACAGGCATTTCCGGGGAAGCCGCGAAATTGAAAAAACCGGTATCAATGGAAATATCCAGGTATCCAACTTCTTATCTTGTCCCATTGCTGCAGGAAGAAATGGTAAAATCGCTTGCCAGCGCGCCTATTTTATACAAAGAGAAGATACTTGGCGCCATAAACATCATCTATCGCAGGCCATATTCTTTCTCTCAGGAAGAACTTGACCTTTTTGGCTCAATTGCAAGCGAACTGGGGGTTGCAATCGAAAATTCCCGTTTATTCAGCGAATTAGAACGACACAATAAAATGCTTGATACTCTGTATGCAATTGAAAGTGTGGTAAGCAGGTCACTTGACCTTGAAGAGATATTCAATGTGGCACTATCAAAAGCACTTGAAGTGACAGAGACAGAGGCTGGCACATTGTATTCACTCGATGGAGACATCTTGCGCCTTGAGGCTTTTTCAGGGCTTTCCACTGAGTTCAAGGAAAATGCACTTTTCCGTAAAATGGGTGAAGGTATACCTGGAATTGCAGCACAATTAGAAAAACCAATAACTATAGATATTTCCCAGTTTCCAAGTCCTCATTTGCTTCCTTATGTGGAAAAGGAGGGGCTTGTTTCATTTATTGGAACCCCACTAATGTCAAAGGGGAAGGTAGTTGGTGCAATGGGTCTGGGAACGGGTAAAAAAAGAATATTCACGAAAGAGGACCTTGATTTATTACTCTCAATCGGGAATGTCATAGGTATTGCGGCAGAAAATGCGAAGTTATACAAAGAATCCAGGGAAAACCTGCAAAAATTGCAGAAAGCATACCAGGAATTGCAAACACTGGATAAAATGAAAGATGATTTGATAGCAAACGTTTCACATGAATTGAAAACGCCCCTTATTTCTATAAAAGGATATGGGGAATTATTATATGATGAAAAACAGGGTGGACTTTCGGAAGAGCAAAAGAAGAGCCTTGAAGCCATTATCAGGAATGCTGATCGATTAACTCGTTTGATAAATTCGATATTGTTCATTAGTAAATTGCAGGCAGGAAAAATCGAATTCAAATTCGAATCTCTGAATATGAAAGAGATCCTGAAAATGTGTGTGGACGATTTCAAACGGATCATGGATAAAAAACAGATTCAACTTGAAATTGATATTCCGGAAATACCACATATCCTGGGAGATAAGGATAGATTTATAGAAGTAATAACCAATCTCCTTGAGAATGCGATAAAATTTACTCCCGATAAAGGAAATATCTCGATAAAAGCGCAATGTGAAGAAGATTTTGTCCATATTATAGTATCAGATAACGGGATAGGGATTTCACCCGAGATATTGCCAAAACTGTTTACGCGATTTTATCAGGTTGATGCTTCAACTGCCAGGAAGTTTGGTGGAACAGGTCTTGGGCTTTACATTACAAAAAATATAATCGATGCCTTTAAAGGTAAAATATGGATTGAAAGCGAGGCAGGAAAGGGAACGACTGTCCATGTGCTGTTACCAGTTTCAAAAAATAATATAAAAATCAAATGAAGAAAAACGATGGGCAATTTATTTACGGTGTGGAGTCAAGGGGTAGAGAAAGCCTCACGCCTTTAGGATTAGGATGAATCGTACCCCCTTGGATCAAGGCGATAATTACCTAAAATATTATATATCAATCTGATGTATATACGAGTATATGGAGATTAAGAACAGTTCAAAGAGATATCATTCAGATGGTAGGATGATATATAGCTGTCAATATCACGTTATATTTTGTCCTAAATATCGAAGGGCTGTTCTTGAAGGGGATATCGATATCAGGCTTAAACAACTCATTTTAGAAAAACAAGAAGATTATGGATACACCGTTTTAGACATGGAAGTTAGGCCGGATCATGTGCATCTGTTATTAGATATAGACCCAAAAAGGGGTGTGGTAACCACAGTGAACATGATTAAAGGATATACTTCTCACCAACTTAGAAATGAGTTTCCCACGTTGAAAAGCAGACTTCCCACGTTATGGACTCATTCAAAATTCATATCATCGGTTGGTTCTGTAACTCTTGATGTTGTTAAAAAATATATTGAGAGGCAAAAGGGAGTATGAGCATTAAAAGCGAAGCTATTAAAGCCACTCTGAAAGCTACAAAAGCAAAGCGTAAGACTCAAATGTGCAGAGTTTATGAAACCAAAATAGACTTATCTCATCTTAACCATGCAACACAGGAACACCTGTACTGATTATTCCTTGAAGCAAAATGGTTCTATAATTATATTCTATCTCAACATAAAATTTTTGGAATGGATGATAAAGTTCATGAAGTTCCTGTAAAGGTCAAAGATATATTTGAAATTCGTGATCTGCACTGCCTTTCTTCTCAGATGAGGCAAGGACTGATCAGCAGAACACAGGAAAATATTAAAGGTCTATCAGAACGCAAAAAGAAGGGTCATAAGATAGGAAAATTGAAGTACAAAAGCGAAGTCCGGTCCATCCCTTTGAAGCAATTTGGCAATACTTTTAAGATTCTGGATAAACGGTATATAACGATACAGGGTCTAAAACAAAAACTAAAAGTAATTGGATTAAAGCAAATACCAGAAGGTGCAGATATCGCAAATGGTACTCTGATCCACAAAAACGGTAACTACTACCTATTGATAACAACATATCAGAAAAAGACAAAACAAATAGCTGTGGTCGAAAAATCGGTTGGAATAGATTTCGGTCTTAGCAGACAACTGATGCTTTCAAGAACCGGGATTGCGATCCAATACGCTATTCCAGTCAGTCCGAAGCTCAGGAAACTTGCACGAAAACTCAGCAAGCAGGAACTCCATAGCAAGAACTGGAACAAGACAAGGATCAAACTCAATAAGGAATATGATAAAGCAACCAACATCAAGCAAGATATTAAAAATAAGGTAGTTAGCTTCCTGAAAGATAAATA
>CAJPFJ010000017.1 GCA_905339155.1 Methanosarcinales archaeon | reverse complement strand
CCGTGCGAGTATGGTGCTGTGATAATATGCAACCTGTGATTTCATGGTAAACCCCGCCAGCGGCGGCGCCTCCATTGGGGTCTGGGGTCACAACCCCAGCGCGTTAATGCTAATATTGAGCGAAAGTGTTAATAGTACGCTTATCTGCGGTTTGTTTTTCAATAAACCCGGACAAGCATGGGCTTGATATTGATCAGTGGATTCAAATTTATCAAGTCCCCAAGAATGAAGAATCAGTAAACTCATCTATCCCCACTCAAAATTCCACTCAGTACAGGCACAAAATCAGTTTCCCTAATTATGGGGAATAGTTCAAATTGAATGTCCCGGCTTCTGTCGCTCAATGAAACGGAAATTAACCGCAGATGAACGCAGATAAACGCAGATATTTGTCTGAATAATTTGTGGTTGCTAGGTTTTATTTGATGTTGGTTATCTATTTCCAATTCCTCTCACTATCCTTTTTATTTCTACCCTTGGTTTGCTGAAATTAATAAGAAGGCAGAGCTTTAAACCTGTGATTTTGAGATAATTCAGGCACTGAGCAATATGGATATCATCGAATTCTTTTATTGTTTTTAACTCGATAATAATTTCATTCTCAACCAGAATATCTGCAAAATAATCCCCGACCAACTCATCCTTATAATAAACTTTCAAAGGCGCCTGTTGTTGTGCTTGTAAACCTCTTAATTCCAGTTCTACATTTAAAGCATTTTCATAGACTTTTTCCAGGAAACCCACCCCAAGAATATTACTGACTTCGAATGCTGCCCCTATGATTCTCTCTGACAATTCATTCAATTTGATTTCATTTGCGTTTGGTTCCATCTTTTTCAAAACCTTTTTTATAACTATAGACAATGATTATATGATGAGTAAGTCATGGTAAAAATATGAGGAATGAGGATTGAATTGCTGTTTAGGAAAAAGGTTTCTTCATCCGACTCAATTAATCTGCGTTCATCTGCGTTTATCTGCGGTTTGTTTTCCAATAAACCCAGACAACTATGAGCTTGATATTGATCAGCGGATTCTAATTTATCAAGTCCCCAAGAAGGAAAAATCAGTAAACTCATCTCCCCCTCCTCAAAATCTCACCAGGCACAGGCACAGAATCCTTCTTCATCCTGCCGATGAACGACGCCCTCCTCTCCAGCCCTTTGCAAATCGTATCCTTCAGCTCCTCCAGAAAAGCCGGAGAAACATTCCTCAAAACCTCAACATCCTCGCCATTATCCAGCACGACCGACCATGTGAACCCGTCTTTTTCCTTATCATAAGCGATCTTATTCTTCCCCGCAACAGTATGGGGCACAGGCACCTCAAGTTCCCGCAAAATCAGCTCTCTTATCAGGGATGCAGGAGAAACACCCTTCTTCTCACAGAATGCTTTGAATAAGGTAATTTCATTCATTGGCATTTTGGCTGAAACAACCTTGAATTCCATAGAACCTAAGAAGAATGGTTTATATTTATACTTTTTTGTCTACCTTAGTCTACCAAAAAGTATAATTAACAAACTTTAATCGCATCACATTTTGCAACTATCGATTTCAAATCAGCCATCTGGAAATAATCCAGTGGACGTTCTGCAGAAAGCGGCAGTTCTGCCATGTCAGAGAGTTCAATATATTTTCTATCAGCAAAGACCTTCTTCAAAACTTCTAAAAATTCCAGTTGTTTTGAGTTATAGTTATTGTTTTTGATTATGAATTCATCAAATTTTAATTCGATTAATTGTCTTGGATTATTATCATTGGTTAATCCGATGATCTCACCCAGGAAAACCACAAAGTCTTTTTTCTGGTATTTCTGGATGTTTTCAATAGTCATTTCAGGTCTCAATTCAGTTAATTGCGCCTCCAACTGTTTTAATTCTGATGAAGTAATACCTTCACCGCTCTTTATCTTCATAATATACGGGTTTTTCTCTAAGAACTCCTTGAGCTTTAAGTCTTCTTTGATTTCTTTTACAAACTTTTCCCTGCTCAAAACCAAATCTGGCGCATCAATTTGAATAATTTTTCTTGGATTGGGCTCATAATATTTCATCAATGGCGCCAATTCGCGGATTATGAATTCAACATCATCAAAAGTCAGACCATTCCAGAAATCATCCTGGAGGACTTTCATGATTTTTTCCTTGTTATTTTTGATCTCACTCAAATTTTCTTTTCGGATGATGTTCCTCGCCATTTCCCAGACATATCGCTTAATTTTCTCAATCTTGGCAAAATCTTTATCAAGTACATGACTGAATAATTTCTCCGTATTCAGAATGAAAGAAGAAACATTCGCATTCGTCCCCTCATTAAGGATCATCATTGGAGAAATTTCTTTCTTTAATGCATCCACATATCTTTCAAGATTAAAAGAATTAGTTTGGATTTCGTATATTATCGGCAATTTTTCACGCACAATAAAAGAATCCTTATCAAGGGATTCAATAGGTTCCATAATTTTACCAGAAATTAATTCCCTTTGGTTCTCATCAAGCTTTTTCTTCAATAGTTCCACTCGATTTTCAAATATCTTTATGATCACATCTTTTTGCGGCGCACGTTCTTTTGAAACCTTAAACTCATGATATTTTATATTTGAATGCCCACCGATCTTAAAATCAAATATCTTGAAATCTTTTTTATCCCTTAATGGCAGCCAATCCGGATGTTTACATGCACCCAGGTTTCGTGTTCCTCTTCCAACCATTTGCCAGAAACGGATATATGAAAAAACCGGCTTTACAAAAACAAGATTACATACTTCGGGAATATCAACACCAGTATCAAGCATTCCAACAGACAGGGCAATTCTGGGCTCAGACTGCAATTGAAATCTCTTTACTTCATCTTCAGCTCTATCCTTATTGGATGTAATGACCTGAACATCATTACTAAGATTTGGAAATAATTTTCCAAAAATAGTCTTCATATATTCTGCATGGCGCTGGCTTGCACAAAAGAATATGGACTTACAAGGTTTACCCTCATCTGATTTATAACACAGGCTCATAAATTCCCGGATAATAAGTTCATTTGTTTTATCATCCATGAATACCTTATCAAATTGAGAACCAGGATATTCAGAAGTATCTGGATTTTCTTCCTGCCTCCTGAGTTGATCTTTCAATTCTTTGGTTAATTCCCCTCCTTTAATACCTAACGATAATATTTTTGTGTCAATAATTTCCGCATTATATGTTACCAAAACCCCATCCTGAACAGCCTCATCGTAGGAATATTCAACAGTTGGTATATCGTGTTCACATTCAAATAGAACATAAGTATTTTTTGTTTCACGTTCTCGTGGTGTAGCAGTAAGACCTATTTTAATAGCATCAAAATATTCATTGATCAGATTATTTTTATCATAAATCGATCTATGAGCTTCATCAAAAACTATCAAATCAAAAAATCCCGGACTAAATCTCTCAAACAGCTTTTTTGGATATCCGTTCATCAATGTCTGGATTGTAGAAACATAAAGTCGTCCGCTTGAGGAAAAACCTTCCCGTAAATCAGCAACCGGCTCCTTAAAGAATTCCTGAAATCCATTATTTTTTGCCTGATTAACAAGAGGGATTCGGTCAGCGATAAACAAAACATTTCGAATCATATTTGCATTTATTAATAAATCTATTATTGCCATCGCCACTCTTGTTTTTCCAGTGCCTGTAGCCATCTGGAGCAGTGCTTTTCTATGACCATGTGAAAAATGTTCACTTAATTGTCGCACGATTTGAAAGTTTCTAGAACGGTCAATTATTCGTGGATTTGTTTTGACTGTCCTTGGATCTCTTCTTTGACCGTACAAATCGCTTCTTCTTTTGAGATCTTCCTGGGAAAATGGCCCGCTGACTTTTCTTTCTATTCCATTCTCATCAATAAAACGCCATATTCTTCCATTCGTTAAAAAAATCGGAATTTTCCGATTGTGTTGAGCTTCAATATCTTTTGAATAAGTTCTTGCCTGGATTCTTCCTTTATCTTCGTTCAAAGAGAACCGCTTTGACTCGATAATTGCCAGAACTGAATAATCTTCATCCAGAAGAACATAATCAATAAACCTATCAATGTTTTTCTCAATATTCCCATCAAACAGTACGAAATTCTTATTCTTAAAATCTGATTTAATCGAATTTACTTCTTCTTTAATGTATTTTAAAAGCCAACCCATTTTTTTCAAATCAGGGTCGATTAACTTTTTCCTTGTTTGGTTTTCATTAATCAGTTGTATATCGTCTGTTTCCGGACCCATTCGTCCATTAGAATATATCACATCATTTAAATAAATTGTCATTTTTCTTGAAATAAGTTTATCTGATATCAGCAAGACAAACAAAATATTATTTACTCTAACAACCCCAATAAAGAATACAAATGGAAGACATCAATAAAAACCTGAAAATCGCAATTATCCTGACCGCATTCATCTTTTTCCTTGAATTTGCAGGCGGGATACTCTCAAACAGTCTTGCCCTGCTCTCTGATGCCGCTCATGTTTTCATGGATGTCGTCGCCTTATTACTTACCTATGGGGCGATCAGGATCTCAGCGCGCCCGGCCAACAGTAATGTAACCTTCGGTTATCACAGGTTTGAGATATTTGCAGCCCTCATCAATGGATTGACAATAATCGGGATCTCGGTTTTCATCTTTTATGAGGCCTATGAAAGGATTTTAGATCCCCCTCCTGTAAAGGGCTTTGAAGTACTCGTTATCGCAACGGTTGGGCTTCTGGTCAATACCTGGGTGGCTTTAAGACTGCATGGGCATCATGACCTCAATATCAAAGGTGCGTATCTCCATGTCATAGGTGATGCTCTTGCATCCATAGCCGTAATAGCAGGCGCAGTAGTTATTATTTTCACCGGGAATAATGTTGTTGACCCGATCTTAAGTATTGTAATAAGTCTGATGCTCCTTTATGGGGCGATCAAACTCATTTTTGGTTCTATTCATATCCTTCTTGAATTTGCACCGGAGCACGTAGATGCGGATACTCTTTCAAAGATGATGATGGAAATAGAAGGCGTCAAAGGGATACATGATATCCACATCTGGAGCATTTGTTCTAATATCCATGCCATGAGCGCACATGTGCTTGTGGACAGGATCCATGTACAGCAAACTGAGATATTAATAAGTGAAATAAACCGCAAAGTAAAGCAAAGATTCCAGATACTCCATACCACGCTTCAATTCGAATGCGCCGAATGTGTTCCGGCAGAGTTAGGACACCAAACAGGGCATTAAATTGATCTAAATTTCCTTAATGCCATGAAAAGCACTTTTCACATACATAATGCCTGAAGCAATATTGAATTCTATAGTTCGTCCGTAATTCTCACCTGTATCACTGGCAAGAAGCGGAATATTCAATTCCTTTAGCTTTTTCTTAACTGCGTCGACATTTCTTTCCCCGATATTGATGGTATTACCACCGATATTGAACATGCTGGCTCCCCCAGCTATCTTTGCTTCCAACCTGTTTTTCGCACAGCCTTTCTTGAGCAGCAGATCCACTACCATTTCCAGAGCTGAATCTGCAAATTTCATGGGATTACTCTTATTATTTGACTCGGATATACTTGGAAGAAGTATATGGGAAAGTCCTCCGTATCGGGCTATCGGGTCGCGAATTGAGATAGCCACGCAAGACCCAAGACCGATGGTAACAAGTACCGCTGGATTATGAACAACGACAAGTTCTGCAATTCCAATAATTATCTTTTCCGGTTTTGAATCCATAATTCATATTATTCTTCTGGATTCGGATATATGTAAGCATCATAATAATGCTTATCATTATGACAATTAAGATTATCATGATGATACAAACACTGTTAACCCATAAATATCAATACTGGTGAAAAAATCCTTATTTCCCAACCAGCTTGTTGATAGCATCCAGCATCTTTGTAAGAGAGTTGGAATCAGTAAATATCAATATTTTCCCGTCGATTTTTTCAGAATTAATATCAAATTGAGTCTTGAGGAATAAAACATCTTCAACATCCGGGCTCAACAGGCATACAACCTGGTTGATTATTGCATCTGACATATCGTATATCTCTGAGGGTGGGGACAAACCTATCGATATTGACAGGAAATTTGAAAGAGCAGAAATATATGTACCCCCCATAATATTGCCCAATTCCTTCAAAACTGATATTTCCATCTCATCGAATTCTTTTGTTTCATCTGCTTCACCAATTACAAGTCTTATCAAAAATTTTGCCGTTGGCTTTGATAATAAAAGGAGCAAAAAGCCTTTTGCATCCCCTTTGAGTTCAAGTATTATCCCTACAACAGTTTCTTCATTCTGCACAAGCGTTGGCACCAGGACCAAAGGTATCAATTTAAGTTCCGGAAGAGATATCCCCACCTGTTTATTTACCATCTGGGAAAGGGAAGTAGTCGCATGCCCGATACCAATGTTTCCAACCTCCTTTAGTGCATCGCTCTGGAAATCCGTGAGAGTTCTTACATCATTCATATTTTTTCCTTCTTTTGATATATTCTTTCTTTCAAATCAAAACGTTTAAACAGTTGGATTGCAGGCCCGACCAGTGTCTCAGTCTTTCCCATGACAAAAAACCCCCCATCATTGAGCGCATTATAAAAATTCAGATACAATACCTCCTGCAATTTTTGTTCAAAATAGATTGTAACATTCCTGCAAAATATAATATCAAAACCTGAAAATTTCGGCCCTGAAATCAGATCATGGCGTTTCACCTTCACAAGCTTTTTTAATTCATCAATGACCTGGTAATTATTATCTTTCTTTAAGAAAAAACGATTGATCCTTTCCTGGCCTATTTTTTCAAGTTGTTTTGCTTGGAACATTGCCATTTCTGCTTTCGCAATGGAGTCATCATCGATATCCGTAGCCTGGATCGAAATATTATATCTTTTGGCTGAACTTCCAAGGAATTCATTCAACATGATTGCGATTGAATAGGGTTCTTCACCATTTGAGCATCCTGCGCTCCATATTTTGATGACTTTATTAATTCCCTTTCGTTTGATCAATTCCGGAAGAACATTGTTCCTGACAGAGTCAAATGTTTCCGGGTTCCTGAATAATTCCGTTACGTTTACTGTTAATGTTTCTTTGAGCTGTTTTACCTCTTCCTCATTTTTTAACAGCACCTGTGTATAATCCTTATAAGATTTTGACGCGGTCGCACGAAGCCTTACAGCAAGCCTTCTCTTCAGGTGAGGCTGTTTATAGTCTTCACAGTTAAATCCGATTTTTCTTTTAATGATAGACTTCAATTCTGAAAATTCCTTTTCATCCTCACTTATGGTGACTGGTTGTAAATTCATCATAGCAATGACCCCACATCAAGGATCAAAGCAACATTGCCATCGCCAAGGATCGTGGCTCCCGCAAATCCTTTGACTCCTTTTAAAATGTTATTGTCAAGGTTCTTGATTATTACTTCCTGCTGGCCAATAACCTGGTCTACTACCAGTCCGACATTGCTGCCCATACGTTCAACTACAACCACAAGAAGTTCTTCAGAACCATTGCTTTTAATATCGAAGAGTTTATGCAATCGAATTAAAGGCAGGACTTCACCTCGTATCAAAACTACTTCTTCACCCTTGATCGTCTTTATTTCTTCTTTCTTAATTGACAGGTCTCTAATAACATTGGCAATAGGTATGGCATAGATGTCCGAACCTACTTTAACCATCAATGAATGAATGATCGCAACAGTCAAAGGAAGCTTGAGTTTCAATGTTGTTCCCTTACCAAGGACAGATTCAAGTTTAATTGACCCGCCCATTCCTCCGATCTTTGTCCGCACCACGTCCATTCCTACCCCTCTTCCAGAGATTTCTGTGACTTTATCTGCAGTACTGAATCCTGCCATAAAAGACAGGTTTATCGCGTCAGTATCGGAAAGCTTTGCTGCTTCTTCCTGTGTCATCAATCCTTTCTTTACAGCCGTTTCTCTCATCTTTTGCGGGTCCATCCCTTTACCATCATCGACTGCTTCAATAACAACATGATTTTTTTCCCGCATCGCAGTCAATTTGATCGTACCTTTCGGGTTCTTGCCATTCTGTTTTCTTACCTCTGGAGATTCAATACCATGGTCAACGCAATTCCTCAGGATATGTACAAGCGGGTCTCCGATTTCATCAAGTACTGTTCGATCAAGTTCAATATCCCCGCCTTCTAAGATCAAATCGATTTCTTTCCCCTGATTTTTCGCAAGATCCCTGATCATTCTCGGGAACCTGTTAAATATCTGCTCAATGGGCACCATCCTCGCTGCCATGATCTCTTCCTGAAGGTCGTTTGTAAGACGGTTAAGGCTGGCAAGCGTCTCCACAAGATCATCCAGTTTGTGCACACTGGCAAGCTGCATTAATCGGATCTTGTTTATGATCAGTTCCCCCACAAGGTTCATCAGCGAATCCAGGCGTTCTATGCTTACCCGTACACTCTGTACGCTTTTTATAGAGGTCTTACTCCCTTCGGTGACACCCGCTTTTTCTTCGGTTTTTGCCCTGGATTTAGAGCCCGTATGGGGTTTAACTTCCACTTTTGATATCTCAGATACTTTTCTTGCTGCATCTTCTAATTTCCTGGCATCTTGTATTGTCGAAACTATGACCTTGAATTCCCGGTCGAATTTTTCATCCTCCAGATCCTTTACCGGAGGAACTGTTTCAATGATCTCCCCAAGCTCAGATAGATTCCTCATTACAACTGTTGACCTGGCAGATTTAAGCAGACAGGATTCATGAAGCGTGACAGTTATTTCATAAACATTGCTACTGGTTTCAGACATACCCGGGGAATTTTCAGGCGCGTTAATGTCTGCGATATTTTCCGAAATAGTCTCATGCGCTACATTATTAGTTAAAACTATTTGCTCTTCCTTTGCAGACACATGATCATTTTTTGATAATTTTTCAATGAGAGAAGAAATATCAATTTCAGAGGATTTTTCAGGTGTTTCCACCATTTTTTCAAGTGTATCAAGACATTCGAAAAGGACATCTATCGCAGAAGAGTCAAGTCTTATTTCATTTTTTCGAACCCTGTCCATAAGGTTTTCCATGTTATGGGTGAGTTCTTTGATATTTGTATAACCCATTGTTGCCGACATGCCTTTGAGGGTATGGGCTGCCCTGAACATTACATTTATCGTTTCACTGTTCGCCGAATCTTTTTCAAGACTGAGAAGCGCCTCATTCATTGATTGGAGATGTTCTGCGGATTCAACTGCGAACATTTCTTTATATTCATCCATGTCATCCATAAATTTTTCCTCTATGTATTTTCCGTTATGCTCTGGGCTATTTTGTTAATTGGTAAAATGTAATCTGCCAGTTTTTGTTCGATCACAGACCTTGGCATACCATAAACCACGCATGTGGACTCATCCTCAGCTATCACCTTGCCGCCAGCCGATTTTAGTTTCCTGATACCATTTGTTCCATCAGAACCCATTCCAGTAAGTATTACTCCAAGTGTATTTTGTCCAAAGATCGGTGCCACAGAATTTAAAAGAACATCAATAGAAGGCCGTACACCCTGTACCTTTTCAGTCTTCGTTAGTGCGATAACTTCTTTAAGCTCACCATTAATATTTTGTTGTTTTACGATCATATGAAAATCCCCTGGAGCTATATAAACAGTTCCAACCTCCAGAATATCTCCCTCCAATGCTTCTCTTACTTTTAGCATGGATTGGGAATTCAAACGGTCTGCGAGGGATTTGGTAAATCCGGGAGGCATGTGCTGTACAACAAGGACTGGGGCATGAAGATTGGAAGGTAAAAAAGGTATGACCTGTTGTAAAGCCCTTGGTCCGCCTGTGGAAGAGCCTATTATTATTATTTTTTTGGTCCTGATTCTTTGTACTGGTATGATTTTTTCTTTCTTGCGTATGTTTACTTTTTGTTCTTCTATAAACCCAAGCTTATGGACAGCCACATTTGCAGCTGCTTTAACTTTTTTTATCAACTCATCTTTTACTTTTGCCATATCAAGGCTTATGTTCCCTGAAGGTTTCTGGATGAAATCAACTGCGCCATATTGGAACGCTGTCAAGGTAAGATCGGCTTGTTTTGATTCCGAACCACTCAACATGATAACGGGGGTGGGACACTCACTCATTATATAACCAAGCGCCTGTAATCCGGCAAGAACGGGCATTTCAACGTCCATAGTGACTACATCAGGCCGAAGCTGAGTTACCTTTTCTATTGCTTCCTGTCCGTTTTTTGCTTTGCCTATAATTTCTATATCAGGAGAAGATGCCAGAATATCAATTATGATCTTGCGCATGAACGCTGAATCATCAACAACAAGTACCCTTATTCTGGACATAGGTAAATCCGGTCACATATTTTTAGAAACAGCTTCCAGGACCTTGGCAGCATCAAACGGCTTTACAATAAAATCCCTTGCCCCAATTTTGATCGCATCATTTACTACAGTCTGCTGTCCGATGGAACTGCACATGACGACTTTGGCATTACTGTCAAAAGCCATTATTTGCTTCAGGCATTCAATACCATCAACATTTGGCATGACAATATCGCAGAATACAAGATTCGGTTTATGTTCCTTATATTTTGCAACACCGTCTGAACCATCTACTGCTTCTATTAATTCATGTCCTGTTGGCGCCATGATCTTTTTAAGCATCATTCGCATGAATGCCGCATCATCCACCAGTAATATTTTTCCAGCCATTATTCCTCCGAGATATTATTTTTTGATTTCTATGTTTTAAAGTTGATTTCATTGTATACATCTATTCTCAACCACATCAGTATATACAAAAGTGTGATATTGGTGTGATATTGCATGATTACATCCCCAATAGCGGCCCCATCCCTTGCATTGTCAATTCGGCAGTCAGCGCAGAAACCCAGACAAGTCCCACAAAATGAGTATAGGTATTAAAAGGATGACCTCCGTCAACAATTCTGATTAGCATTGCAGACATCAGCGAATGACACACCATCATTATCATAAGCATCGTTGTCATCAGTGGAATATTAGTGGCCGAGATAGTAGCAATTGAAATTCCTATGTCGATATCAGGGATCGAAATATTTGAAAACATTTTAGCCAGCATTGCAATTATAGACAAAGCAAGAAACATCGTTGCTGAAATTCCCGCGGTCATGCCATATAACACACCGATCAGGCTTGAAGCGCTGCTGTATCTCAATTTTCTCATCGAAAGTATGCTCATAAAATTTTTGCTTATAATATCTCCGATAATAGCAGGTTTCCCGCCCACATTTGTTCCTTCCACGAACATCGTTGCAAAGCGTTCAATCAGATTACTCCCCGTTCCGGCAGCGAAATGCTCCCATGAACGCGGTGTATTGAGCCTTGTTTTAAGTCTCTTATACAGGTTATTCACATTTTCTGAAAGCGGGCCGAAATCATGTGAAATCAATTCTTTTAGTGATTCCAGAATAAGTCCGCTTCTTGACCCTGCAGCTCCGCCAAGAGAACGGATGAAAGCTCCAAAATTATTATCATATCTCTTGATCTTATTTTCCTCAGTCCGCGCTATCAGTCCGGTAAGTAACAACGGGGTCAATGAAGCGGCAAACATTATAGTTGTTGGCAATTTAGTGAAAACAAGTACGATTACCGTAACAATCATACAGAGGAACAAAGAAATTGGCATAGACCATTTGATCCTGCGGTCAGCCGGGGTCTCGATATCAAGTGTATGCCATATCCTGTCCGCGGGCACTTTTGACCTGGCATATAACAATATCACAAGTTCCGTACCTATGAATATGGCTATTGAGCCTCCAAGCAGTATTATGGAATCCATGCCCGTTATTATTGGCATGATAATCGCAAAAGCTACTATGAAAATAAGGGACATGCACATTGAAATGAACATTTCTTTTACCATATCTATAGAATTCAAAGAGTCCTGGTACATGGTCGTGAAATCATTCATTACCACAGTTTGCTCGGATAACACGAACTCCCCGAAATCCTGCCCTGCCTGGACAGAATGCGCCATCCTGTCAAGAAAGTCCGAAAAAAGAACGGAAGGCGTCCTCTGCGCTATGAACCTGCATGCCACAGGGAAACTTACATGCCAGTAGAAAACAAGAGCATATATCCTTCCTGTCTCTTTTGCCAGATAACCATAAGCTTCAGTATGGGACAGCTTGAGTAAAAGATCAACCCTTGTCATCTGGGAGGTCGCAAGAACACCCATATGTGTAATATAATAGTGTATATTATTGTCTATTTCTTTTTTTTTCCCTTCAAGGCTTGATATGGGATAAATTATCACCATTGCAAAAAGTGCAATGGGGACAAGCAGTACACCCACGACCAGAACTCCTTCCATGACTGAAGGAACAAGAACCAGGATTATAATTGGAAATAAAATCGCTAAAATAGTTACCGGGATCACAAAATTCTTGAAATAGGTTTTTTGCGAGATCCCGAGGCAGTGGAATATGACCTTTGTATTCATATTTCATACCTCAAATGGAATTCCTTCAAGACCTCTTGCCTGGTATGCCCAGATTATATCCCTTACTTTATAATAATCCATGATATTTTCTTCTACCATCCTGGTAAGTATTTTGGAACGTAATGCAAGGTCATCATATATCAGGCGCTTATCATCATAACCCTGTTTAGTAGCTATCTTATCAAGGAGGAAACTATTATTCATACCCCTGAAACGATGCCTGTCATTTGTAAAATCCCACTCAAAAACTCCACGCGTTATTACACCACCCGCTTCTTCAAGATACCCTTCTATCTCGTCGACAGAAGTGCACCTTCGCAAATATTTACCTTTTCGGTATATTGCCTGGAGAATCAAAGCTGCATTGAGGTTATCCGCAAATGTTGGCGGGATATTTATAGGTTCACCGCTCAACCTCTGGAGAAGTTTTCTGACCGATGAAGCATGGAAGGTTGCAAGAACAGCATGCCCTGTCTGCATTGCCTGGAATGCGACCGCGCCCTCTGCGCCCCTGATCTCACCCACAATGATATAGTTTGGTCTTGACCGCAAGGCTACTTTCAAGAGAGTAAATGTATCTACCTGGGATTCAATCGGACCATCAAGCCGTGTGATTAATTGCTGCCATGCCGGCTGCGGAGGAAGTACTTCAGCAGTATCTTCTACTGTATACATCTTTGATTTGCTGCTGATGAAGGGCAATGCAGCGTTAAGCATTGTTGTCTTGCCGCTTGCTGTTTCACCGCTAAAGAAAATGCTCATCTGGTTCTCAAGTAAAAGCCAAAGATATGCGCAAAGATTTGCGTCCACACTTCCCCACTTGATAAGCTGGGGAATACTCGCCGGCACTTCCATGAATTTTCTCATGGTGAAACTGGAACCTTTCCGGCTGATGTCAGTACTATAAATAGCGGCGATCCTTGTACCATCACCAAGAGAACCATCGATTATGGGGCGCGCATCGCTTACAGGCCTGCCAATGCGTTCCCCCACGGTATGCAGCCAGTGACTCAGGTTTTCCTGGGTGCCGAAGGTCAAATTTGTTGTAAGCATGTTCATGATCTTATGAACTATGTATATACCGCTTACTCCAATACTATGAATATCTTCAAGGTAAGGATCCCTTATTACAGGCTCTATCGGTCCCTGGCCGATCACATCCCGGTCAAGGAAATAGGAGATCTTATCATATTCATCCTGGGTTAAAGATACGGATTTTACTCCAAGGAATTTATCAAGTATTCCAATTGGCGCAAATTTCCCCGCAATATGAACCGATTCATTAAAAAGTTTCATCATTAACTTTCTCAATTGTTCCTCATTTTCAGGAACTACTTCATCTGCAGCTTTTTCAAGAATAGTATCCATTATAGCTTTATATTTTTTAGACTCATCCGGGGATAGGGATGGCTCTATCGCAATATAAAAAATTTGCTTTGTGACCTTGTCGCCTTTTAGATGGATAAATATCGGATCACCCACAGGATAAATTATGGAAGGTACCGGAATGTCTACAATATCACGGGATAATTTAGGCATGAAGTCCGGCATTACCCCGCTTTCTTTCTTGATTTTATCAACATATTCTGCCAGGTGCGGGTTTCTTTTTAGGGCTTCTTCGAATTTATCATCCACTTATGACCACTCCTTTATGAAACTCCGGAAATATTGATCATGACACCGCTTCTTGCTTCTACCTTGAATCCGATCATTGCCCCAACCTGTATTTCAGGATTGGAATATTTGTTTATGACCATAGTCCGCAGCATTTCAGTCCCCATCTGCCGCATTTTTATTGTTATCAGTATCTCAGCCGCATCTTTAAATTCGGAAACTACATGGGCAGGCATCTCTGTGCAATCCATTGTAATGATAATAGTTTTCTGTAAACCTGTTATTTTCTTAAAAAATGAAATTAGCTCAAGGCTTTTCTGTGCATCAGTCCCATACCGGATAAGCGCCGAAAGAGTATCTATAATAATTATGTTTTTTTCATAAAGCCCTTCAGCACCCATAAGACGCTGGAGAAAATCAATCCGCGGCTTTGATTCTTTTAACAATGGGAAAACCGGAATAAACAATAGTTCGCCTTTTAGCAGCCTGATGCCTATCGGATAATCAATGGATTTCATCTGCCGTATGAAATTTTTTGTGGTCAATTGAGTTGAAATATAGGTAACTGTATTTTTATTGTCAAGAAGACCATAAGCAAATCTCTGGCACAATGCGCTTTTTCCACCTCCGCTGGGGCCGTCTATCATTATCAGGGAACCTTTAGGGAACCCGCCCCCCAGCATCTGGTTCAATTCGTCCCTGTCAAGCACAAAATTATATCCTGCCACCATAATTATTCTTTCCTGAACGAAAAAGTATCTTCTATTCCATTTCCTGTTATGACCCTGAGATTATGACTGCTTCCACTTACTCCCGACAGGGAGACTTCGGTATCTATTTGCAATACATCTCCTGAAAGCCAAAACGTATCGCCGCCCAAAATCGTTTTATTAAGTTTAGCGTCATTAACAATAGTTCCATCTATAATAACGGTAATATATTGTATACCAAGACCCTCTTTCCCGGTGTTTTTTATATAAAATGTATAATTGCTGCCTGAATATGGGATCATTTCGGGGTCGTTTATGATTGTGATATCCGTTTTCAATTGTTCCACAAATGTCTTACTTCCAACAATTGCTGCTGAGGAGATCGATTGTATATTCAGGAACATTGCCCCAACTACACTTAAAGCAACTATAACAGATGTAATGAAAAAGATCATCTGAGTTGCTGATGCTCCTGCGCCCATTTTTATCTCCTAGGTCAGCAAATAATAATCTGCTGCGCCGTTTTCGGTTATTATCTTCACTCTGCCGCTTCCTGCTGCGATATTTACATTAATGAATGTCTTCGGCGGCCAGATCCCCTGGGGATTTATACTATAAGATGAGTTGAATTCCCCTCTTAATATTAGATTGATCTTACTGGAATTAAGGGTCATTGAACCATTATTGAACACGGTGAGGATTTTGCTGTTGTTATCCCAGTTCGTGATTACTATTTTGGTATTCAATTTTTCATTCCATAATTCATTTGAATTTTTTTTTGCCTCTTGAACCTGCTTATTTGACATATCCGCCATTGGATAGAACGTTGACGCCATATGCAGAAGGAACGCAAGGAATATAACCACAACAGCAGAGGTTGAAAAACCCATAGGATCTCTCCGCTGTTATGGATATAGTCGTACGTACCTGTTTACTCCGAACGAGTTAGGGGTCGCGATTTCAAGATTTACTGCCTGCCCAAGTTCCTGGTTCAAAGATAGCCAGAAGGTTTTTCTCGGATCTAAATTAATACCATATACAGCAACGGAAGATACCTGGATTTCTATTAAATCTCCACTGTTAAGTACCGGAGTAGTGTTAGTAAACGATGAATCTTCATCCCGCACTGCTATAGCAGTATATTGGGTAGTGTTATTACCGGAAGCAGAAGCATTGAAATCTTCACTTGAATAATTTAGATCAAAGCGTTTGGAGGAATCCATAACCGTTACAATGACTTGCCTCAAGTCTATCGAAGTCGTACCTACATCCGGTTTAAGCCTTATTAAGAGATTACTTATTGACTGATTCATAGTCCCATTGACAGCTTCACCTCTATCTCCAAGAACCTGCTCCACAACAATATTTGATGATATCTGCTGTGTCGCCTCTTTGCTTGTCTTTGTGGCTTTTTGCTGAAGCGCCCCAGTTGTGTATATCAGCACTGTGGCAGCTACTGCGGCTACAAGTACCATCGCGATGAATATGATCAAAGTGCCAACTCCGATATCACCCCTTTCATTGTCCATCAGGAATTTTTGGTTTGCTTTCATATTTTACTCCTTCCTTTAAAAAGGAAAAGATTCCCCTTTTCAGGGGAATAGCTGGATGTAAGTCTTTCCTCCCCATGTTGTGGGAGCTACTACGTCCTTAAGCACCATTGTGCCTGTTTCGGGAATAATCTGGATTGTCGCTTTTCCCCTCAGGGCTAATCCCGTCGTTGGTAATATAGTAATTATGCCAAGTTCACCGGGAGATAGTACCTGGTTTGCGGTTGAAACACTGCGTTGTTCAACATAACTGAAATACGTACCAGCACCAGCAGTAGCAGAGTAATTCAGGGTATCCGTTTGTGTAGAATCTACGTAATTTATTATAACCTGTGTAAAGTCGATATTTGATCCACCTGCTGCATTTTCTATAGCCACTTCAAATTCAGTCATATTAGTTCCTGTGTAGTTTCCAATGACAGACATTATTTTCAAATTTGATGTAACTTCTGATGTGGCTTCCTTTCCTGTCTGCTGGGCCTTTTGCTGCAATATACCGGATGTCTGGATTAGCACAGCCGCTGCAACTGCCGCAACAAGAACCATTGCAATAAATATTATCAATGTCCCTATACCAACATCTGCCGTATCATTTTTTAATAGATTATTTTTTTGTTTATTCATATTTTCACCTTCTTTGAATATTTCCTTCACGGGAATAGCTGATACCGGGTATTTCCTCCATATGTTGATGGGGCTGTGATTTCCCTTATTACCATGTTGCCAATTTCGGGTATGATCTGGACGGTAGAAGTATTTCTTGCACCCAGTGGTTGTACAGGAGATAATGTGTTAATATTAATAGTAAGCTTGCCAAGCTCTCCTGATGAGAGAACATTACTGTCACCGTCTAGCTGCCGATCTTCAGAATAGGTAAAAACCGTGAAATTTGAAAAATCAGCGTCTATATATTTCACTTTGAGTTTGCTGGCCGTCATATCAATAGGATTTCCACCTGCTGATATCTCCAACCCGAGATCTAAGCTTGTGGCACTTTCGGAAGCCACAGTAGCAACTACCGATATTATCTTCAGGTTTGAAGATACTTCCGCTGTGGCTTCTTTACCTGTTAACTGTGCTTTTTGCTGCAATACGCCTGATGTTTGTATCAATACTGCTGCTGCTACCGCCGCGACTAGTACCATGGCGATAAATATGATCAGCGTGCCTATACCGACATCAGCGTCTTCATTCTTTATTAATTTTGTTCCTTTAGCTTTCATAACGCCTCCGTTTATATTGTGTTTTTTTATAGAGTTAGGTGGCGTCATTACGCCAAACCTTTCATCTTATAATCATTATCATGATTCTTGCATATAAACAGTGTTGTGAAAATGGTGTGAAAAAACAGGGCACAAATGTGCAAGTGAACCTCACTACACCAGAGATATGGAGGCAGGGTAATAAAAATTAAAAAGACATCAAGTTAATAAGAACGGGTTATTTTTGAAATGGTTTATTTCAGTTTGTGCTGAATTGATCTTTTCTTTTAAATTATCAAGAAACTTTTTACTTTCCGGGTCATTTTCAAGTTTATGGCCTGGATAAAGCTGCCGCATCAGGATATATTGTTTCCTGTCAATGATGCTTTGTTTCAATAATAAGAATAATAAATACAATACCTCTTCCTTTTCTTTGTGATATTTAATTGTTTTAATGCATTGTTCAAGATATGAGGGGATTTCAATAGCATCTCTTACAGCCATATGGAGACAATCCAGGGTTACAGGTTTTATTAGGTAATCCGATACCATGGAAAGTCGAAAAATATCCCTTATATCGGGTATTTTTGATGCATTGACCACAATCGGCATATCCAGATGATCCTTTTTTATTTTTTCTATCAGATCCCACCCATCCATGTCCGGAAGTTCTATATCTGTCAAAATCATATCTGGCTTATTTTTTTTAATTCCAGCCAGGCACCCTTTTGCAGTAAATGTTGTGGTAAAAATATATTTATTATCTACCATAAGAAGCATTTCGGCAAACAAGTCCGCTATATCCGGTTCACCGTTTACGATAAGTATGGATTTCTTCTTTTTATTAATCATTTGATTTTACTTTGAAGACACACCAGTATAAGGTTGAGTATGAATATTCTTCACAAGCATTAAAATTAGGTGAGATAATTTCACAACAACAAAAAAGTTCCGGAATAGCCTTCGAATAAAATAGGAGCTATGATAATGCTTCTATCAAAAACATTTCGTTTTCCCCGGGTATTTTATTCCGGCCATTTTCTCCAAAGGTTTCATGCATTGATTTTAATGCCTCTTCTTGAGTCAAAGCACTCCCGAATAACATGAATATGGATGCCGGGTAATTCAATAATTTACTTATTTTCTGGGGATTCTTATTATTAGAGAGATACATTGTTATAAGTTTTGCATAGAAGCTATTTATTTCAGGATCTATACCCGTTATCTGGACTGATATCTGACTATTTTCACTTCCGATATTTACGGAAATAGGCCAGTTCAGGAATGAGATCTCTTCATTTATAACCTTGTTCAGGGTATTGACATCATAACTATTGATATCTTGTTGTGAAAAAAGTTGAATTGCTTCGTTCATCGGGGGTAAACTGTTTTTTCTATTAGTTAAAAGCCACCTGAACATTGTCAGGGGAATTGTTATGCCGTAAATACGGTTTCGTGTCTGTTCCATTGCATGATTTTTTTCTTTAAAAAGATCTTTTGCAGTTTCAAGGCTTCCCATATTTTCGGTAACAAAGCCCGTGAAATCGATAATATCTCGCATTGCTGCAGATAAATTACCCTGGTGTTTCTTAAGCAATGGGTCAAGCATCTTCAAATGTGTGTCACTTATAGAGACATTTTTTCTTAGCATTTTTCCACCTTCTTATTTTGGATTATTTACAGGTTCATAAAACGTGAAATCCTGATATTGCCTCATGATTCTTATGATAATGATAATAATCACTAATAGTATTTATAACCTTCCCCAAAAAACCACCTGGATCTTTTCCCGAAAATCGCCCAAAACATACAAATTAAATCGAAATTATAATTTCATCGCCCTGCTTCTTACAAAACATTTTTGCTGCATTTCCCATATTAACTGCGACCTCCAGAAACCCATGGCTGCCCACTAAAACCAGAGGGTCGCCTTCTTTGTAAAATCCATATGAATTACCAAATATTGCTCTTCTTTTTTCGATCAACAATTCATCCCCGGATCGAAAATCTAATGATTCCCCGGAAATATTCGTGATAATATTCCCAAATGAGTCAATATATATGACTTTGCCATGAATGGAACCATTCATTTTTATTCCAATCCCAAAATCAATATCATTAAAATCAAATATGCGTCCACCTACTTTCTCGATTCTTGATCCCCTGGAAATATGTGCACCCACAGGTGCAAAAATGTCCCTGCCGTGAAAAGTGGAGGATATTTTTTCTTGAAATAGATGTGCATTAGAAATCTCATATACTTCGATATTTCCAATGCTCTTTGCGGCCGGAATAAGAAGACCGTTGTCCGGTCCGAAAAAATAATGGATTTCACCGTCATGGGATATAGCCTTAACTGCAATTGCACGTCTTTTTGTCCCGACACCAGGATCAACTACTGCTATATGTACAGTCCCGGATGGGAAATATCTCGCACAAGTCATTAATATGAATGCTCCGGCTCGTATATCCTGGCGGGGTACGGAATGGGAGATGTCCACAATGTTTGCATCCGGATCAATCCCGAGAATTACACCTTTCATGGATGCCGGATATATATCCCCGAAATCTGAAAGCAGGGTTATTACCATACAAGAAACATTTAATACCTGCTAAGCTATAAAACCCGTTGTCATTTCCATGGACTCGTGGGGTAGCCAGGATATCCTGGCGGGCTTCGAACCCGCAGACCCGCGTTCGAATCGCGGCGAGTCCGTTGATTTTATCGCAAGAAATAAAATATCCCGGTATTTGACCGGAATAATGGTTTATCGCAGGAAATACCAGACCAGGATCAGTATTATTAAAAGTATTATCGCATACCATATATAATTACTGCTGCCCTTTTCTTCTTCAACCTTAGGTTGTGGTCTTGGCACCTCGATTCTTGGCGTAGCAGGTTTTGGTTTTGGAGGTTCAGGCTTTGGTTCTGGTGGTTTGGGTGGTTCGGGTTCAGGCTCTTTAACTTTTTCCATAGAACCTGAGATGAACGGGCTTTCAACACCGGTCAATACTGCCATGACGCGAACTTTTCCTGTCAGGCTATTATCTACTTTTGCTCCCCAGATGATCCTCTTGGTATTGGGCACTTTATCCATTATCAATTCACCTGTGACCGCAACTTCTTCCAGTGTCAGGTCTTCGCCACCCACGATATGGATAAGCACACCATAACAATCGGAAATATTTGTAACGTCCAACAATGGTGTACTGATAGCCTGTGAGACAGCTTTTATAACTCTTTCTACACCGTCTCCTTCACCTATGCCGATCGAAGAGATGCCGCCACGTTCCATTACAGCGCGAAGGTCTGCATAGTCAAGGTTCACAAGACTTGGCTGGGTGATTGTATCAGTAAGATTCTTTACGAATGCCCCAACGAGTGCATTGGCAACATTAAGGGCTTCTTTTAAAGGCAGGTTTCCTGCAACTTCCCTTAATTTTGAGTTATCAATAATTACCACAGAGTCACAGGATTCTGCAAGAAGTTTTATTGCTTCTCTTGCTTTCTCCCTTCTTGACATTTCGATCGTAAACGGGATTGTGACGCAGCCGATGGTAAGTGCGTTAAGCGATCGTGTAAGTTCTGCAACGACCGAAATTGCGCCGGTTCCCGTTCCACCGCCCAATCCTGCGACCAGGAAAACAAGATTTGTGCCTTCAAGTTCGGTTTTTAACTCTTCAATAGTTTCCCTGGTAGCCTGCGCCCCCATTTCGGGGTAGCCTCCGCATCCGTGCCCCTTGCATATTTTTTCCCCGAGTAAGATCACTTTATCTGCTTTTTGAACATAAAGGTGATTCACATCAGTATTTGCAGCAATTATCCTGCCGCCCGAAATACCTTTTTCTGCTATCCATGTTGTAATATTACAACCAGCGCCACCCAAGCCTACGACGGCAACTGATGGTTTTGCTGTTCTTGCAAACTCTTTTAAGTCCGTAACCATATTATAAAAGCCTCCTTCATATGAATGCCTATCTATTTATATTGTTATTTTACTATATATGCTTTGTCAGGGATTTAACCAAAATTCATAACAATGATGAGGATAAGATCGATTTTCAAGATTAGCTACCTTTTTCTGTTTTTTTTTACACAAGAACGTTTGAAGATAATTAACTATTGAAAAGTCAATTGAAAAAAATTGTTATAATATGGGCCCGCGGAGATTCGAACTCCGGATCTCCGCCATGTCAAGGCGACGTCATAACCAACTAGACCACGAGCCCGGCTTTCCTCCTGGATTATTTTTATTATCTTTTAAGATTGTAGTTAGTTTTATCCACTTTTATATATTGGAGGAGTACCGACCCCAATAAGACCTTGAGGTAAATATAACTTACGATAACGTGCTATAAGTTTACTGTGAGTTTACTGTTATTTTTAATCAGTATAAAAATTAAATTACATATTGTTTTTATGATTGAAACTCAAAAAAACTCAAAAACTATCAACATTTAGATATTAAAGTAATACATTTTGAGAAAATGACCCTGGAAGAAACAATTCAGAGAATAATATGAAATATGTCCATGTTCAATCAGTACTCAGCAAGGAAGATGTAATCGCTTTGAAAGTAAAGTCCCGAGAATCTTCAGTCAAAGAAGCCCTCACCAAGGCAGTATACCATTATTTAAAATGTGAGTTGGCCGATGAAAAGTGAAAAGGCTTAATGAAAAACCTTAAATTAACATCCCTTTCATATAGCCCCATTACATGAAACAGGAAATGTCAAGCGTAGACGTTGCAGCGCTGGTAAGGGAATTGCATCCCCGTCTTCTTGATGCCAAGATCACAAAGATATACCAGCATTCACCGGATGAGATAAGAATTGGGTTACATATTTTCAAAGAAGGAAGAACAAATCTTGTAATTGAAGCGGGAAAACGCTTTCATCTTACGAAAAACCCCGAGATCGCCCCGAAGTTCCCACAGTCTTTCCCCATGTTGCTTCGAAAACACCTGACAGGGGGCAGGATAACAGACGTTTCGCAGTATGATTTTGACAGGATAATCGAGATGCATACCCAGCGCGGCGAGGATAAGACCATCCTCATCATAGAACTATTTTCCAGGGGAAATATCGTTTTATTGAACTCCGAAAAGCAGATAATACTGCCATTAAAATCCATCAGCTTCAGGGACAGGAAAGTCCGGGGAGGAGAGCCTTATGAGCTGCCGCAGGCGCAAATTAGTCCCATTACTGCTGGAGAAGAACAACTAAAAGAAATGTTCGTGCAATCTGATGCTGACATCGTTAGAACAGTGGCAACAAAAATGAACATGGGAGGCCAGTATGCAGAAGAAGTCTGCATTCGCGCCGGCATTGAAAAAAATACCCCTGCGAGGGACATAAAGGATCTGGCTTCATTGCAAAATGCATTGCGAGATGTTTTTAAACCGCTAAGTACGGAACTCAAACCTCAAATCGTCCTGAAAGACGGGATAAAGATAGATGTACTACCTTTTCCTATTTCCACTTACGAAAAAAACGAGAAAATATCTTTTAGCACTTTCAATGAGGCGCTTGATGAATATTTCAGCAGTGAAGTGAAAAAGAAAAATGAAGCCATCAAAGTGGTAAAGGCAGCAAAAGAAGATAAGACGAGTTCATATGAATACCGCCTCCAGAAACAGATACTTACTCTTGCCAAATTCAGGGAAGATGAGCAAAAACTTGTTCATAAAGGGGAACTGATCTATGCGCATTACCAGACCTGCGATGGGATATTAAAGGTCATCAATAATGCCAGGGAAAAAGGGTATTCATGGGATGATATCAAGAACATATTAAAAAAATCAGATATGGCTGAGGCAAAATTGATCAAATCGATTAATCCGGGAAAAGGCCTTATCAACGTATTGGTGGATAATGAAGAAGTAGAACTCGATGTCAGGCTTCCTGTAACCCAGAATTCCCAGATCTATTACGATCGGTCAAAAAAATTATCGGGAAAGATAAAAGGCGCACTTATTGCGATAGAAGAAACAAAGAAATTGACCGGGAAAAAAGAAGTTCCCAAAATAAGCAAGAAAATCCAGAAGCCAAAACAAAAGTGGTTTGAGCAATTCAGGTGGTTTTTCTCATCTGATGGATTCCTTGTTGTCGGGGGAAGGGATGCCCAGAGCAATGAGGATATCGTGAAAAAATACCTCCAGAAAAAAGATATTTTCTTCCATGCCCATGTATCAGGCTCCCCTGCTGTTGTGATCAAGACAGAAGGAAAAGAGGTGCCTGAAACCACGCTCCTTGAAGCGGCGCAGTTCACTGTTTCATATTCCGGCATCTGGAAATCAGGGCAGGTAAGCGGTGATGCCTACTGGGTGCTTCCGGAGCAGGTTTCAAAAACTCCTGAATCGGGTGAGTACGTGGCAAAAGGCGCTTTTGTGATAAGGGGAAAAAGAAATTATTTCAAGGATATAATGCTGGGTACAGCGCTTGGTCTTGAGCTTGGAGAAGAAAAAAGATTGATCGGAGGGCCGCTGGGCGCTGTAAAGAAAACAGCGCAGTTCATCATGGAGGTTCTGCCGGGTGAATTCAACCAGAACGACATTTCAAAGAAGATTTACCGAATCCTGAATGAAAAGTTCGAGGATAAAAAGCTTATAAAAATGATAGCTTCACCGGATAGGATAGCGATGTTCCTGCCACCGGGAAGCTCGAGTATTAAGGAATGAGAATAAGCTAATAGGCTAATAAATCATCTCTCCATTTATAAAAGCTTTCGACCTTGCATCTTTCGGACTGGAAAAAATCCCTTCTTTGCTGTTCACTTCTATCAATTCCCCATTCAATAAAATCCCCACCCTGTCAGCAATGCGCCTGACCTGGGGGATATTATGGGTTGCAAGTATAATGGTCGTCCCACGCTCGTTCCTTATGCGTTTGATGATCTCCTCTATCTTCATTACATTGGCAGGGTCAAGATTTGCAGTTGGCTCATCAAGAAGAAGAATCTCCGGGTCATAGACGATAGCCCTTGCAAAAGCCATGCGCTGTGCCTCTCCTCCTGAAAGTGTACGAGCTTTCTGTTTTTCCATTCCGTCAAGACCAACAATATTCAAAGCTTCATTGACTTTTGTTTCTACGATTTTTTTTTCAATACCGCGTACTTTTAGCCCATAAGCTACATTTTCAAAAACAGATTTATTAAATATTGCAGGTGTCTGGAAAAGAAGAGACATCCTGCGCCTGATATCAAGTATTCCCGGCTTTGTCATCCCATTATATTCAATGTCCCCTTTAATTGGTTTCTCAAGAAAATTCAAAATGCGAAGAAATGTTGTCTTACCTGTGCCACTCGGTCCGATCAGGGCGAAAATCTCTTCCTGATGGATTTCAAGGTTAATATTTCTTAAAACCTCTTTATCCGCGAATGCCATGTAAAGATTATCTATCCGGATCAAATTCAGTCCCTCCTCTGGAAATAGTTGGCCAGGATATTCACAAAAAGAACAAGGGAGATCAGGATTAGCCCAAGGGCAATCGAAGTTGAAATATCGCCTTTACTTGTTTCAGAGGTAATCGCAGTCGTGAGTGTACGTGTTTGCGAAAGTCCTTCGCCAATTCCACCGACGCTTCCTGTGCGGGCGATATTACCTCCAACAATAAGAATTGCTCCCACTTCTGCAAGCGCCCTTCCAAATCCTGCAAGTACCGCTGTAATGATCCCGAACCTTGCCTCTTTTAAAGTCTCAATTACTGCATCATTTTGTGTTCCACCAAGTGTATAAACGGTCTCTATTATGGATTGAGGTACTGCCTTTATTGCGGCAATGCAAATGCCTGTAATTATTGGTGTGATAAGAATGTACTGTGCAAGTATCATTGCTTCCTGTGTGTAAACAATATTCAGGAATCCTAAAGGACCGACAGGCACAATCATCAAAAAAACAAAGAGACCAACGAAAACCGGAGGAAGTCCCATACCTGTATTAACCATAGTGATGAGTGCCTGTTTACCCCTGAAATGCAAGAAGGATATGGCAAATGCCAGAGGTATTGCGGTAAGGGTAGCAAGGATAGTAGCAGTGCCTGATACTTTGATAGAAACACCTGTTATGCTCAGGATATAGGGGTTTAAATTGAATATCAGCTCAAATGCCCTGATAATTCCCTGAACCAGAAAGTCAATACTGCTCATGAATACCTATTTCTTATTAGATTTCATCTCAATTGAAAAGATATACATTCACCAGTTCACCTTTTCCAATATCCCTGTTTGTTATTTACTATCTTCACGAAAAGGACATATCCAAAACCTTTTTCCGGCACCACAACATCCTCATTTATTGCAAGCTTATGCATTGCCCTTGGCATATCTGTGAAATATCTTCGCGCAATTATTTCAAGAGCAGTGAAAGCTCCTGTTGGTTTGCCCGGAAGTGCAAAAACAGGAGTGTCATTCACAATACCGATAGCAAGGGGTTTTCCAGGTCTGATTGCGACCCTGTGGAATACTGTTTCTCCCGCCTCAGCAATAATATCAGCAACAAAATCCCGTTCACCTACCGAGACACCACCTGTCGTAAATACTAAATCGAAGTTTTCGCATGCTTGCAGCAGAATATTCTTTGTTTTATCATAGTCATCAGGGACAGCGCCTATAAATTCGGATTCGTGACCCGATTCTTTCAAAAATCCCTGTATCAGCACTGCACTTGTATTTTTTTTCATTCCGTTATAAATTTCTGTGCCCGTGGAAATTATGCCAGCTTTAATTTTTTTATATACACGGACATTTTCTATGCCAAGACTGTATAATAGCGCGGCGCTCTGGGGCATTATCCGGTGATTTTTCTCAAATATCCTGTCCCCGGCGCAGTAATCAGAGCCTTTTCGGAACACATTTTCCCACAGATTTAGCTCTTTTCCGTATAGAAGGTCATTATTGACCTGCGCATCCTCGATTTTGAGCACCGCATCAGCTCCTTGCGGGAGTATTGCGCCTGTAGCGATTGCCATAGCTTCGCCGCTTTTTGACTTTGCAATGCTGTCTCCTGCATATATCTTCCCGGATATTTTAAGTGGATAACGATCAGCTCTTAGGACAGCAAATCCGTCCATTGCGGCAATATCGAATAATGGGGACATGGATTTCGCAATAATATCTTCACTGAGTTCCCTTCCCACAGAGTCGCTAAGGGTGACATTTTCTGATTCGCGCCTGAAGTAATATGTATTTTTAAGCTGCTTTATTTTTTCAAGTGCTTCGTTAAGGGTTGTTATTGTTTTCACATTATCGCCGGTATGATATCTAGAATTCAAAATTGGACTATATTATATTATATCCCTCTAATGCGATTTCAAGCAAATCCTTTTCTCCATCAATTCATTTTTTAGATATAAATCCAATGAATTGAATTGCATTATGTTTTTTCAAACATAATGCAATTTGATATAAACTTATCGAAAAGGACGAGACCATTAGATATTGTGAAGGAATTCATGCAATCCCTTTCAATCTTTTACCGGCCGGACCCAGGCGCTTCCAACCCGTCTTATTCCCTTTACTTCTAGCTCATGCTTTGCCTGTGGAATTATTTTTCTTAAAAACCCTCTATCATAGATTATCTTTCCTTCATGGATCGCATCCAGAAGGTACCCTGCTCCTGCTTTGAACTGTGATATGAATTCCTCCTCAGTCATCCAGATGCTCTGTAAAAGAGATGGGCAATTCTCGATTTTTCTTACCAATTCAGCCCTTTGAAAAAAATCAGAAGGCAGGTCCTTTGCCACAACGATCATGTCAATATCGCTTTGTGGAAAAGGCAGCTCCTCGCGGCGCGCAACTGAGCCAAAAAGGAGCACTCCTGTTACCCTGTTCTTTACTTTTTCAAGATATTCTTTTAGGAGGGCAGCATATTCTTCATTTAGATCCTTTAAGGAATTTTCTTCCAAGCTCCATTACCTCCTTAGCGTTGTCAAAAAGGGCGCCGGCCTTATTTGCATCATAAATTTCAGATGGCATTATGATCTTATCAACGGTTTCCCATCCATACCTCGGAGATTCCTTCTGGCTTTCTAATAACTTTGAAAAATTTACAATTTCAGCACATTGCTGCGAATGAAAGACCGAACTTGTGAAACGGCTATTTTCAATATCCAGTGATGCATCTTTCAAATCTTCTTCTGCCATTTTCAGCCAATATTCTGATTTTGCCATAGTTTTCAAATGATCCGAAATAGGTATGTGTTATATTTAGCAATAAATCGTTGCGCCTAATATAAATAACATCTCGGTAATATGAAAAAAAGGAAAAAGTCAGAATTTATACGACCCTTTCCTCGCCTGAATATACATACAAATTCGGTTTCCTCACAAATGCCACAAGAGTCATCCCAACCATTTTTGAAAGCGCAACTCCTGTACTCAGAGGCGCAGCCTTGCTTACCACAATAGGAATCCCGGCACGCGCCACCTTTGCCACCATCCCGCCTGAAAGCCTTCCCGTGGTTACAAGGGCGCAGTTTGAAAGGTCTCTTCCCGAAAGCAACGCTGCTCCGGCGGCTTTGTCAATAGAGCACGCCCTGCTTACATCCTCGCAAAACGACACTATCTCCCCTTCACTTGTGCAAATAAGCGATGAGTGGGTGCCCCCAGTCCGCCTCCAGATCTTACCCTGCTCTTTTATCTGCTCGATAGCATTCAGCAGCACTTCTTTTTCCATCTTGACTTTTGAGGTGATAGATTCTATTCCTTCCCATGAAGATTTTATTCCAATGCATCCTGAACTCCTGACCTCAGTCCACAGTTCGAGTTCACTGTTATCGAGTGAACTTTGGCAAAAAACGGTATCTTCTTGCACATGTATCGAGCTAATGTCCCCAATTCTCTTAAGAACACCCTCGCATATAAGAAATCCTGCAGCAAGTTCGCGAAGTTCTCTTGGAAGGGCAAGAAGGGTAACAAGGTGGCGCCCATCCAGCATGATTTTTATGCTTTCTTCTTCCACAACATCAAGTTCCAGTTCTTTTCGCACATCTGCCCAGATTTCAACACACTTTGTCAAAGATATGGAGCAGATGGATCATGCACCTCATCCTTCCAGTAGGTTGTCCATTTATCGCCTCTTTCTGCGTGCCAGTTATCTTTCATTCGCATGCTAAAAGTGCAATAAGGTATAAACGTATTTCCTAATTAACCTCAAACGAGATGCCGTGCTTTTCTTTTAAAAATCGGATTATATTTCTTACAATAGTGATCGTTTTTTTGTAGGCATCGTTCGCATCCTGGTATGTATATTCACGTGAAGGGATCCATATTGGCTTATCAGGATTTGTAAACAGAGGATATCTTGATTTTATTGCCTGCCGCTCCAAATATTTAGATTCACGAATTAAATTATTAATGCCTGGCATCTCATGAAAAGCCTGCAGAAACCGATCTGAAACCCAGTGGTCATCGGTTATTATAGCACCTGTTAAAGCAAGACTGGCTTTCATTGCTTTTTCAATCGCCTGCTGTGAATGATATATTGACCTGCTGAACTCTGCCCCATCCAGAAGTAATTTTGCGGACCGTACATCTGAACATGATTCTAACATCAGAGCTTCAAAAATTTTTTTGGTTTCAGTCACTTTCTATCACCGCTAAACCTGGTATTTTCCAGAAACCTTTTTCAACTTTTGTTGCATGCCATTTATGGAGATTGAACTCAAAATTTTTTATTAAATTGCTGAAGAAGTTGCCCTTATCATAAATAATTCTATTTGCATCATAAATTTCAAGCATCAATGGATTAGCTGATTCTATTGCATGTGAAATTTCATCTTTGCTCACAAGATTCATGTGGATTGGGGTGGAGTATTTCAATTCAATATCTTCAGTAAGAGCAAAAATCATTTTATCACGTGCTCTCCAATCCTCTATGAGATTTTCGCACACTACGATAACATCAATATCAGAAGTTTTTGTGAAATTGCCTTTAATGATGGAGCCGAACAGGACAATAGCTAAGAGGCTCTGGCTGAATTGTTTCCTAAGAACAACTGTTAGTTCTGTGATGAGATTATTTTCAACAATATTCTGACTTGATAATGAAATTCCTTGAATGTTCATATTCTTATTGATTCATCACTTAACACTTTTCATATATATATTCTCACTTGCTATGATAATATTTCATTCGTGTAGGTAAATATCCTACGATACAATATTTAACAGCGTGTGTCTCTCGAATATTGCTATACCAATATTCGATCATGGTAAAAATCAAAGCCGCCTGAAAGCCTTCCCGTGGTTACAAGGGCGCAGTTTGAAAGGTCTCTTCCCGAAAGCAGCGCTGCTCCGGCGGCTTTGTCAACAGAGCACGCCCTGCTTATATCCTCGCAAAACGACACAATCTCCCCTTCACTTGTGCAAATAAGCGATGAGTGGGTGCCGCCAGTCCGCCTCCAGATCTTACCCTGCTCTTTTATCTGCTCGATAGCATTCAGCAGCACTTCTTTTTTCATCTTGACTTTTGAGGTGATAGATTCTATTCCTTCCCATGAAGATTTTATTCCAATGCATCCTGAACTCCTGACCTCAGTCCACAGTTCGAGTTCACTGTTATCGAGTGAACTTTGGCAAAAAACGATATCTTCTTGCACAGTTATCGAACGAATGTCTTCTATTTTCTTAAGAACACCCTCGCATATAAGAAATCCTGCAGCAAGTTCGCGAAGTTCTCTTGGAAGGGCAAGAAGGGTAACAAGGTGGCGCCCATCCAGCATGATTTTTATGCTTTCTTCTTCCACAACGTCCAGTTCCAGTTCTTTTCTCTCCTCTCCTGAGATTTCCAAGCATTTTGTCAAAAGATATGGAGCAGATGGATCATGCGCCTCATCCTTCCAGTAGCTTGTCCATTTATCCGCCCTTTCTGCATGCCAGTTATCTTTCATTCGCATGCTAAAAGCGCAGTAAGGTATAAACGTATTTCCTCAGTTAATATATTCTTTCCAGTGTTGACTTTTTCATATTAAATAACTGTATGGAAGTTAAAATGAAAAGAGTTTTTATATAAAGTTATAGAATATCGGTTATAGTTTTATGAGTGGATAAGAATGAACAAAAAAGCCCTTAAGAATAAAATTTCATCTACCTCCAAAATATCGGAAAAAAATAAGATCATGGATGAAATCCGCGCCAAGTATGCATATGAAATCTTGAATCGACTTGCTGATGAAGACGTGAAGATTTCGAAACGGATAGAAGAGCTTGCATTTGAATACCAAAGAGAAGTTAATCCTGATGATGTCGCAGATGGTGTTTTTCATGATCTGGATAACCTCGAAGTTGAGGATGTCTGGGATAAATCGGGAGGGACGAGACACGGGTATGTTGATCCTTATGAATTGGCATCCGAAATGTTTGAAGACGTTTTGGAGCCTTATCTTGAGGAACTCAGAAAATTCCAGAAGCTTTCAATGGATGAGGAATCAAAACTGCACTGCATGGGGATATTGAAAGGTATATATAAATTTGAAATTGATGCCACTACAGAATTTAAGGACTGGTCTGGGGATGATCCTCATGTATATTTCATACAGGTTCTTGAAGAGTGGGAAAAAGGGAATAAGGATCTTAACAATTTAGATGAGATGCATCTGTTTATTAAGAAAAATTGTACAAAGTGGAGCCAAAACTATCTAAAAAGTAAATAGAAAAAAGATAATTTATTAGTAATGAAATATATTCTCTTCTAATATGTGTTCAGAAATCGATGACATTATTTCGTCAATTGAGAGACTTTTTAATTTATTCTGGTTGGAGGTAAATTCACTCAAAATTGAGATTTTTTAAATCCACTTATATAATTGATCTGAGCAAGGATAATCAACCACAGAGGTCACAGAGATGTAATTTCTCTGTGCCCTCTGTGCGCTCTGTGGTTATTTTTCGTACCAGAAGATAATAAAAAGCTTCGGAATTAAATACCAGAAAAATAAGAAAATGACCAAAATAACCTTATCTGACCCTGAAATTCGAGGGCAAAATACATTACAAAAATTATGAAAATAAGTAAGGAGATGTAATATGAAATCCGAGTTCGTGAAAAAAACTGACCCACTTAAAAAAGCAATAGAAATCATAATCCGGTCAGTGGATCCGGAAAAAATCATTCTATTCGGCTCACGCGCAAGAGGTGATCACAAAAAAGAAAGTGATTATGATATATGCATAATTAAGAAAGGCGTTTCGCATAGAAGAAAAGTTGCTCAGCAAATTTACAGGTTTCTCTATGGTATGGGAGCGCCTGTTGATATTATCGTTGAAACTCCGGAGAAGTTTGAAGAATTGAAAGATAATCCTTTTATGATATATAAAGAGATTTCAAAGTTCGGGAAAGTGGTTTATGAGAAATGAGTCACTTGCCAGAATATGGTTGAAAAGGGCAAAAAGCAATTTGCAGATAGCAAAAGCTGGGAAAGTCTTCGAGGATATATTGTATGAAGACCTCTGCTTTGATTGTGAACAGGCTGTTGAAAAAGCTCTGAAAGCTTTGCTTGTCTCCATTGATGTTTCTTTTCCCCGTACTCATTCTATAGGTCATCTTATTGAATTGATCGAAGAGCATAGCATTATCGTTCCTGATGAAATCAAGGATTCAATTTCACTCACCGCATATGCTGTCAGTACCCGTTATCCAGGGGACTTTGAGCCAGTAGATGAACAGGAATATCAGGAAGCTCTTGAAATCGCAAAAAAAGTTTTTGATTGGGCAAGAAAGATAATTGAGGAGGGTAAATAAAGGAAAAATGGCCACGAACTCGAAAACAACTCTCTAACAACTTTCAATCAGAGTTCGTTTCGAGTTCGCATCAGTTCTTTGTTTATTTCAACTTCTTTATCCTCTCAAACAACTGCTTCATAGTATCTTCATTACTCTGTGTAAACCCGAAAGGCGATTTCGTGAATGGCTGGAAATACACAGGCACATCATCAAGCCTGTAGAACGTACCATCGCATTCCATGGCATCGATAACGCCGGGCAATACGACATCAGAAGCAAGCGTTGTCGGGCACGGGGCGATATCAAGGCATGCCAGGGGTATCTCCTTTAAGTATTCGCTGCATGTTGCAGGGAAATGGGAGACAAGATCAGCCGACATTACAAATGCTGCATCTACATCCTTTTCTCTTAACACATCAACAGCCGTGTATTCACCGGGATTATATCTCGGGAATCCGCGCGCAAAGTCAAGCCCGAACGGATAGCCATAAAGATAAGAAGCTACCTGGTTAAACCCCGCGACATTGCAGTGACCACGAAGCGCACCTATTACGAACTTGGTGTGGTTATTGAGTTCCTTTACAAGGTTAAACGCAAGCTCCGCATTCCTGTGCTTCCCGTATGAAGATGCGATACCCAGTCCCACATAGATCGCCCCGAAGTTTGTGCTTTTCATCATCTCAAGCATTTGTTCCCTATGGTGCATCCTGCCAGGATCTGGAATGGGTCAGGAAGGCAGTTGCACGTTTCACATGTGACATACAGTTGTTCTCCAGGATCAGCATCCAGCACCCTTTTTGCAATGTTGAGCATCTGGATTCAGATGAATGCTCCGGTGCTAAGGTATCCGTGGAATGAGCTCACCCGCTCTATCTGGAAAAGAAGATAGGGATCAGTGATTTTTTTTAAGGCTTCAGCCACAGGGAGTTCCTTTCCACCATGTATTTTGAAAGGATTGCCGTAATCTGCGTGAATACAAACATTGGGAGCAGTGTGATTCAAACCCGGCACCAGCTTCAGGGACTTGTTACGTTTCCGGCATCTTCCTCAGGCACGAATAACGCTTCCCCGAATTTGTCCTTGCCATAATTCCTTATGATATCCTGTCCCTGCGCAGATGTCGCATAGTTGATATACTTCATTGCAAGGTCGTATTTCACGTTGGGGAACTTCGCAGGGTTCACAGCCATGACATGGTATGGATTGAAGAGGTATTTCTGGTCGGATTCGAAAAGGATTCTTAAGTTTATCTTACCCTTCATTGCAAGATATGTTCCCCTGTCTGAGAGTGTATAACCATTCTTGATGTCAGAGGTTGTGATAGTATCTCCCATGCCTTTACCAACTGATTCATACCAAGCTCCGGCAGGCGTGATATTGGCGGCTTTCCAGATTGACAATTCCATTATATGCGTTCCGGAGTTATCTCCCCTGGAGATGAATGGTGACTGTTTTGCTGCGATTTTGCTGAACGCATCTGTAGCATTGCTTGCATTTCTTATCCCGGCCGGATCATTCTCGGGCCCGATGATCACGAAATAATTGTACATCATGTAGGTGCGATTGATGAAACTGCCATTAGCCACTGCTTTTATTTCTGCCTGTACCGCATGAACCATCAGAACGTCCGCAGCTCCAAGTTCGCCTGTGGCTATTGCTTTGCCAGTTCCCTCGCATATTGTTGATATTTCTACGTTATTTTCTTGCTCGAACCTTTTGTTAAACACATCCAGAAGCCCGGTATCGCAAGTAGAAGTGGTTGTTGCCAGAAGCATTTTCTGCGGCCCGGAAATTGTTGATGTTGCTATAGAGGTAATATTCCCGGTTGGTGCCTGCTGGACACAGCCGGTTATAAGTGAACTCAGGATCAGTAGTAAAATTATTTTTGTGAACGGGGATTTCATATTATAATCACCTTATGTTCACTCAAACATAACGCTTATTAATAAAAGTTTCGAAAATATTTCGAAATCTATGATTTCAAATTCCAGATAGTTTATTTTTCTTTTCCGATCATAACTTCAGTAGCCTTCACTACCGCTACCACTTCATCGTTTTTCTTGATATCCATGGCATCTGCAGCCTCTTTTGTAATTATTGCAGTAATTATTGTGGGTTCAATGGAAATCTTGATCTTTGAGATAAGACCTTCTTTTTCAATCTCGATTATCCTGCCTTTCATCTGATTCCTTGCAGATATTTTCAATCCGATCGCCTCCCAGAAAGTTTTGTCATAAACCGTTTGGTTAAGTAAATTTTGATAAGTATTAAATTCTTCAAGCAGATTCAATGCTTTTTCCGTCAGGGATGTTCCCTGGTCCAGGCCACCGCGCTGCGTTATAATTATGGGCTCTCCAATGCTTTCTTCAATTTCTTTTAACAAAAGCCATGCATGCTTATAAGACATTTTAACTTTCTTGCATGCCCTGTTCAGGGAACCCTCATTGTTTATGGCTTCAAGAAGGGCTGCTTTACCTTCCCCTATAATTGGCTCTTCGTCATTATTTATTAGCCACAGTTTTGCTCTTGCCCGGGTTCGTTTCATGGTAAGTAAATAATTTTATATTTCCTTTATCTTGATGGCAGTCTTCTGGGTATTCATGAGTACAAGCCCCATCTGGACATTCTTGCCGGTAAGTACTATCAATAGAGCATGCATACCCGCACGGACAGTCACAACCATATAGTTTTTTGACTCATATATTAACACATCAATATTCTCACCCGTTAGCTCTTCCATGGTTTCACCTGCACGTTTGAATGAAGCCGCTCCATAAGCCGCAAATGTTTCCCTGTGCATTGTATCCGATTTTGTGCTTGCCATAATAAGCCCGTCATGCGTTACGATAGCTGTAGAGATGATATCTCCAGTGGATTTTTCCAATTCCGAAAGTGCAAATAAATATAATTCCGCTTTAGTAGTCATCGTTATGAAATGTGTCTGGATAATTTTCTCAACATTTTTTCAAGGATAAACATGGAGATTATTGCACATACGCCAAATAATGTTTCCATGAATTCACGGATCGAATAAGGAATGGGGGAACTGATAGTGCCTATTACGCCAAGGAATTTCCATAAAATGGCAAAAATAGCTGCGAATTGGAAAAACATGAAAACATGGACAAAATCTCCCGTTGATTTCGTTCCAAGCATATAGGTTGTATATACTGTTATCGAACTTCCTATTATCCACATAAAATTTTCCAGGTTAAAAAAAATATTTTTTATAGTTTCGGTTTTCGTTCCGGAAAAATACAGGTAAATTAAAAGGATCGGAAATATAAGAGCAAACATCAACGGAATAAAACTCATAGATTTTGATGTAGTTTTTCTTTTGTAAATTTTCATATAAATGAGTATTAATGCGGATGTCATGAATATCGCCGAGCATATGCCAAAAATATATCTTATTGAGTCTAACAAAGACGATTTAGTCAAATGTCCCAATTCACGCATCCCGAAAAATAAAAATGTCAAGAACAGGTACGTCCATGGCATTTCACCCACGTTCCAGATACGCCGGTTCTTGTATGCTGTAATGACCAGAATTAACGATGTCCACCAGAAGAGATTTGAAAGAATTACATGAATTCCGATAGATTCCTCAATCCCATATAAAGATAAACTGTTTATCATAATAAAGATAATTATCCTAACAAATATATTAACCTTTATGCCCGGTGACCTCTATTTTTTTATTGAGGAGGACATATTATATATTTTTTTAAAATTAGCAGAGCAGGAATTGAACAAGATGAAGCGGAACTGTTATCAAAGTTCATAAAACAGATTCTTTGTATTTTATGACGATAGAAAAAAAAGAGGGAATAAACCCTGACTTTCCAGGTGTTTATTCCAATTTTGCATTTTCAAACCCTTTTTATGGACCTAATGCAGGCAATGATGTATCTTTAGTTGCCCAGACCCAATAACTTATTCCTGGTTGCATAATAAATGCATCAGTTCCCACTGATCCTGCCGGTCTTGAGTTGGAATTGATGCCAACAACAGGATCATAC
>CAJPFJ010000016.1 GCA_905339155.1 Methanosarcinales archaeon | reverse complement strand
CCGTGCGAGTATGGTGCTGTGATAATATGCAACCTGTGATTTCATGGTAAACCCCGCCAGCGGCGGCGCCTCCATTGGGGTCTGGGGTCACAACCCCAGCGCGTTAATGCTAATATTGAGCGAAAGTGTTAATAGTACGCTCATCTGAGGTTCGGTTTTTGCGTGCAAGTTATCCCCTCTGTAACATCCTTTTATTGTACTTCATCCCATTTTCTCTAAAATTTTTTTAACATTTTCTTTTAAATCGGGCAAATCTTTCGCTGCCGTATCCCATACAGCTTCTAAATCCACTCCGAAATAATGATGTATCAGCTTATCCCTCATGCCTGCAATGTCTTCCCACGGTATGTTTGAATATTTTTCTCTTAACTCAGGAGAGAGATGTTTTGTTGCTTCACCAATAATCTCAAGTTGCCGGATAACTCCATCCTGAATAAGTTTATGTTTAATAAAATCCTCGAAATCTACCCCATTTAAGTACTCTTCTATCTGATTAATTGAATCCAATATGTGTTTAAGAAAAACTTTATCTTCCTTCATGGTAAAGGGTTTTCACCTGCGCTTTTATTTTATCCACAAGATACGGGCTAAGTGATTTTTCAGTTACCAGATCAACCTTTATTCCAAGTATCTCGGATAATTCCCTCTCAATCCTAACATGATCCAGCAAACTCTTTCTTATTGAAAAATTCGCCAAAAAATCGATATCGCTTTTTTCGTTTTGCTCTCCTCTGGAATAAGAACCAAATAGACCCAGAAAAGATATATCATTATTCATGCAAATCCGGATCAGCGACAATTCTTTATTCCTATCAAGATGCAAAGACTTTGCTAATTGAACTGGTATTAAACTATCCTTCAAATCGGTTTTCTCATTCATGCTGCCATTGCCTCATTCATCTCACTAATCACCGCATTCATTCCATTCCCAAAAAGCGCAAACATCATACCCCGCCCTCCATGTGCGTCAAAAGGTGTGTAATCAAGATTCTCCACCTCAATATGAAAACTCGTGGCAATATGTTCTTTCATCATCCTGAGCCAGTTCATCTGCTCTTCATTGAACTTTAATGCCCCGGCTTGTTTTTCAAACACCCATTTCTGGAAATTCCTGTCCACTGTTTTATCATAAGCTGTCAGTTTATCATCCATACCCGTTACCCTGCGGATAAGGGAAACAAGAGCGATCAGCTCATCTTTTGGGCTTTTCCCTTTCACTTCTTCAAGCTGCTCGTATGCCTGCCATACATACAGTGGCGCAAGCAATGGCTTATCCATTTTCAATTTTTCAAGAACATCATTAACCATACTGGAAGTCAACTCTCGGAGCCGATAGGGCTGATTATAAAAAATACTAAGCGCTACGATCTCATCCTTATTTTCTTCCATGTATTTAGAAAAATCATTTATAATTCCTGTGGCTTTTTCAACTGCATCTATTCCCCACTGCGCTTTTGTAACATTATCAATATTCACTGTGTCAATGATCTGTTCATGAACCTTGCGGACATTTTCAATGTATCCATTAAGCTCTCCGTTAAAGATCGAACTTGCTATTTTGCCCAGGTTTTCCTTTGCCATATCAAGAGCCTGGGTTTCTGTCAGGCCAGGATTTTCCCTCTTCATCTCCTGGGCTTTATCTTCGATCTTATCCGGATTATAAGCATTCAACAGGTCCCTGGCTGTTTCACTTAACGTCTTTCCTTTTGCCTTTTCTTCAAATGTTTCCTTTTCCTGGTCAGTAAGTTGTCTTTCCAGCCTGGCAAGGCGACCTGCAAGTGAAATGAACAGGTCTTCATCTCTTTTTCCCATAGTTACAGCCTCCAGCAGCTCCTTCATCGAAGTGGAGCGTTTTCTCTCAAGAGGGCAGCTGTCGGTTTTAAGTGATTTTGTAACTCCTACGGCATCCACAACCACAAAATGTGTCTTTGCTGAGATTGCAGAAGGTGTAACCTTTTTAAGATCATCATAGCCGAATGTTCGGGTACCACGGCCTTTCATCTGCTCAAAGTAGCCTTTGCTTTTTACATCTCTCATAAAGAGCAAACATTCAAGCGGTTTAACATCAATGCCTACAGAAATCATAGCTACGGTGACCGCAATTCTCGGATTATAGGCATTTCGAAAGCGCGTGAGTATAGATTTCGGGTCTTCATCTTTAGTTTTATATGTAATCTTGTTACAAAATTCATTACCCTCATTGAATTCTTCCCTGACAATCTGAATAATATCATCGGCATGACTATCTGTTTTGGCAAAAATAAGGGTCTTTGGGACTTCTTTTCTACCCGGAAAGATCTCAGTAAGTTTATTTTGAAAAACACGGATGATATTTCTTATCTGGCTGGGATTGACAACATCCTTATCCAGTTCTTTTTTTGAATAAGAAACATCTTCATCCAGTTGCTCCCACCGTTTCCTTCTGCTCAATCTTTCGCGTTTATCCACAAATTCCCTGGCATTTATCTTTGCTCCATGTTGTGAAATTTCAGTTTCAATTATATAAACGTCATAGGTAACATTTACACCATCTGCCACAGCTTCCTCATGAGAATATTCACTCACCACATTTTCATTGAAGAAACCAAAAGTCCTTTTATCCGGTGTCGCGGTCAATCCGATAAGAAAAGCATCAAAATAATCCAGCACCTGTTTCCACAGGTTGTATATGGAACGGTGGCATTCATCAATTACAATAAAATCAAAATGTTCTATGGGTATTTTTCCGTCATAAACAACCGGCATTGGTTCTTTTGGCTCCCAATTAAGCTCCCGCTTCTCCTCTGTTTCTTCATCCAGTTCCTCGCCTTTTAAAATAGAATAGAGCCTCTGGATAGTACTGATGCAAACCTGGCTATCCGGTGAAATATAGTTTGACTGCAACCTTTGAACATTATATAATTCCTTAAATTTACGGTTATCGTCAGATGGCTGATATGCCATAAACTCCTGTTCTGCCTGCTCTCCAAGATTTTTGGTGTCAACCAGGAATAATATTCGTTTTGCACCGGCAAACTTCAGTAGACGATAAATAAATGTGATCGCAGTGTAGGTTTTACCAGAACCTGTAGCCATCTGGATTAAAGCTCGTGGCTTATTTTCTTTGAATGATTTTTCAAGGTTTCTTATTGCCTTTATCTGACAGTTCCTTAAACCGGATTCTGGGAGTTCTGGCAGATTTAAAAGTCTTGCTCGTAAAGATTTACTCTCTTTCAGCCATTGTTTGAAAGTTTCAGGTCTATGAAATGTAAATTCATGTCTTGAACGCGGTTTTGGATCCCTGTAATCAGTAAATCGGGTTATAGTCCCTGTACTTTCATAAACAAAGGGAAGCGGATTGTTATCAAGGTATTTTAGTTTACTTGTTGCATAATTTTCCGCTTGAGGTTCATGAGAAATGAGTTTGCATCCTTCGTCTTTTCTTTTTGCCTCTATTAATCCAACAGGTTTTCTTTCAATAAATAATGTAAAATCAGTGGGTCCAACATCAGTTTGATATCCACGGATGGCAATACCTATACTTTCATTCCAGTCAATTTTATCCTTATCCTGAACTACCCAGCCGGCGGCATGGAGCTGTCTATCAATATTGTCTCTTGCTTCCTGTTCAGGAAATTGGTTTATTGATCCATCCATATTATACACTTATTATTTTTTCTCATAGTATATAAAGTATAATTTTTCCTCATATCAGCCAGGCGAAATGAAATCCTGGGCATCGCTGCAAAATCAGGATTTACTTTCAAGCAGACTAGCAAAACTTGCTTCAACCAAACTTTTATACGCTGCAAGACCAGATATGTTATTTGATACAGCAATGTATCTTTAATAAAAGAGTGAGGAGGAAAAGTTATGGCAGAATATGAAGAAACATTAAAAGACATAGAGGAAACTCTGGGAATGGTTCCCGGATTTATGAAAGCATTACCTGAAAATGTTCTTATTCAAGAATGGCCTCTTTTCAAAAAGTATAACTTTGAAGAGACAGAAATACCGGCTAAATACAGAGAACTTATGGGTCTGGCTGTAGCTGCTAATATAAAGTGTCCATACTGTATACATTTCCATATAGGTGCGGCTCAGATGAATGGTGCAACTGAAGAAGAACTTGCCGAAACAGTATTCCTTGCAAGTTATACTGCCAGATGGAGCGCCATTATACATGCCCAGAACTATGACTATCAGAAATTCAAAGAAGAATTTCAACAGATTGGAGATTATCTACAAAAGATGATGAAAAAGTAGAAAATTTAGATAATTTTTCTTTTTCATAATTTTGAATTGAGATATTAAATATAGATATAAGGAGATGTATTAAATATGTTAGAAAAAATAATCGGGGAACTAATAGGAAAAATAATAGGAAATAGAGTATTGTCGGTGGAATGCTGTCCAAAGATGGAGTCATCATTTCAAAGCATAGGAAAAATTCTTGATGTGGAAGTTACGAATACCGGAACTTTCTGGTATATCTTTAAAGAAGAAGGAGGACTTTATGGAGAAGGACAGGGAATTTTATTCACTAACGATGGAGAAATTAGTACATGGACTGCCCAGGGCATAGGAAAGATGAAAGGAAAAGAGGCAGAATGGAGAGTGTCTGTCTTTTTCAATACATCTTCTCAAAAATTGTCACACCTAAATAATATAATGGGAATTGGCGAATTCGAAATAGATGACAAAGGAAATACTAAAGAAAAAATATATGAATGGCTCTAAAAATAAAACTATAAGGGGATGACATTTATGCCAAAAAAAGAATCTAAAGCACATCCGCACGAAGATCTAATAAGAGGGATTTATGAGCAACTGAAAGAAATTTTTGAAGAATCGAAGCAAGCTATCTATGTGTATCTCGATGACACCCATAAGATATACAATCAAAAATTCGCTTCTTTATTGGGATACAAATCAGTTGAAGAATTGTCAGCAGTTAGTGAGCCATTTATAGAAGCTTTTGTGATGGAAAAAAGCCAGGAAATCCTTATTTCTGCATACCGAAATGCAATGGAAGATAAAATTGGGTCTGACATTGAAGTTTCATGGAAAAAGAAAACTGGTGAGTCTGTTAAGACGAAAGTCATCATAGTTCCCATAAGTTATATGGGTGAACTGCTCGCTCTCCACTTTATATCAAAAATATAAAAAAATGAGCAGGCAGCTTTTGCCTACACATTTTTTGCCATTTTGAGGATATCTTGCCTTGAAACATCTTTGTTATGCGTCTTCTTGGCATGCTGCTGACTGAACGATACAAGCTCGTCATCACTCTCTGTACGAAGCATGAAAGGACAGTCCATCCCCGCTGACTTACATTCAAATTGCTTAGCCATTTATGTCACCTCCCTGAACATCAATTGCCAACAACAATAAATTGAAAACCATTACATTTAAAGATTTCCAATCGTGATCAAAAAGATTCTCTTCTATCGAGAATATAGTTGATAATGCATATACACGCAGAAGCAAGATACGCTTTTTCCCCTATCGAGACTTTTTTACCATACCGCAACACGAATTCTTCATCCTTCCTGGGCAAGCCCACCTGGTCGCCCAGCACAAAAACGGGATCGCTTCCGAGGTCAATGGTATTTATGCTCTCACCCGATTCTTCAAGCACAAAGATGTTCTGTTTCTCTTTTACCAGGTGCTGAAGACTGTTTTTCCGAACTGTTATACCAGGATGTTCCCTGCCCGAGAGGACTCTTCGTAAGATATCTTCCCATGTTTTTTCATCAGTCCTGGCGTCCCTGAGTGTTTCTCCTTCAACCATGAGTTCAAGCGGTGGATTTGGAGGTCCTCCCAGTAATGCGTGGAATGTGACATCCCTTCTTATCCCATGTGAACGGAAAAGCGACATCAATATAGCCTGGTAAACAACATCAAGTCTTCCGGCTTCTCTCAGGTTCGGGAATCTTGAGTCGGTCCGTCCTGTTCGTGAATATAAAATAAATTCGCGCAAATCCTGCCTCCTGAATCAATTATGTTTTGAATGATGTTGTCACTCTTTATATATAACTCAGGCTCAACATCCCAAACTCGAATCCCAAAAAGCTATGATATATCTATGAACTTCTGGGTTTGATCTCATCCCCGACCAGTTTCTGTATGTCAGGTAATGGTATGTGATATTCTTTGGATACAACTCTCTGGGCTTTCATAAGTGCTTTATGTTTTGTTATGCCGCGCTTCATTAAGTTAATCCTGCTCTTTGAAACCGCGGATAATACGTCGAATATGTCCATTAGTCTAGCCTCCCTGAACTAATATTATAACTCCAAAACATTTAAAGTTATTTGAAATTAATAATAATTATTAATTTTAGAACCATACATAAACGAAAAGCGCCGAGGGGGGGATTCGAACTCCCGTGGGGCAGAGCCCCACAAGCTTTCCAGGCTTGCGCCTTAGCCGCTAGACTACCTCGGCATGTGAAAAAGCATCAAATAGCGGTATCGATACTTCTTGCCCTTATTACATATTTGAAGTATAAAAACCTGTTCAGGATTGGAATTTTTTAATCCCATTTTCTTATGCCTTCGCTTTCCATCCCTTTGGATATGTGCCCGCTTCCAGAAGAACCCTGTCAGTAGTTACAACGATCCCCGTTGCAGCTTTCAAGATATCCATTGTCTTTTTCTTTGCATTACCGATGGACACTACCTCGCCCTTTAACGTAAATACAGCAACCATATCGCCCTTTTCAATTCCTGTCTCAACCGAAAGCACACCCGGCGCGGCAAGACCTGCGCCATGACAGACTGCATCCACAGCGTTATCCCGTATCACTATCTTTGGAAGATGTGATACCCCGAATTCCATGGGGCGAATAACTTTTCGCAATACGCTTTCATTTCCGTTTTCCTTCCATTCAATATAAGCATCCTGCAGGTCCTGGAGAGTGACCAATGTTTCATCCTCGCGGAAAGGACCTGACTTTGTTCGCCGCAATTCCTGCATGTGTGCGCCTGTTCCCATTGCCATTCCCATGTCGTGGCATAATTTACGAATGTAGGTTCCTGCCTCACAACCTACTTTAATAAGTACATTATTATCCTCTATTTCAAGAAGCTCATTATAATAAATGGTTCTAATTCTTGTTTCTCGCCTTACCGCAGATTTAATTGAAGGTTTCTGGTAAATATTACCTGTAAACTCAGACATAACGTTTCTTATAACATGTTCCGGCATTACAGTATGTAGTTTCATCAGGCAAACATATTCTTTGCCTGCCGTAAGAAGACCATCAACGGCTTTTGTTGCATCCTCAAGCATGACAGGAAGAAGCCCGGTCACATTTGGGTCAAGTGTGCCGCTATGTCCTGCTTTTTTCAAACCCAGGACTTTTTTTACCCATGAGGTCACTTCATGACTTGTTGGCCCGGCCGGTTTGTCAAGATTGATCGCCCCTTTTTTAATATATTCTTCAATTGGGCGATCCTGCGGTTTCATACCATACTTATCGTCAGTCGTATCCCCGGATTTTATCAGTGTCTCTCTTTTCGTTTCAGATGGTAGCATCATATCAGGAAACCAGCCGCTTGTTCTACAATTTCACTTATCTCTTGTGCGCTCCACTTACTTGAATCTATTACTATATCATAAACTGACAGGTCTTTAATATCCAGGTCATAATATTTTAAATAACGCTCCCTTTCACACTCTTCCCTTTCATAAGTCTCTTCCATTGCTGTTGCTGCGGATTTACATTCCCTCTTAGCAATGCGCTGGGCTCTTACATCAAGAGGCGCTTTAAGCCAGACCTTCAGATCGGCATCAACAAGAAAACCGGAAAGCCTTCCTTCTATCAGGATATTATCATTTTCATTTGCGATTTTTTTTTGCATCTCATCGATCTTAAGGTCAATTTTTTCATTGCATTTAGCAATTTGCCCGAACTCATCAAGTGACATGCAGCGATCGTGCGCACATTTGCGGAATATATCTCCCATGGACACAAGTTCAAGACCAAGCTTAACTGAAATTATTTTTGAAAGCGTGCTCTTACCGCTTCCAGGGGGGCCGCTGATCGTGATTATCAATTACTATACACCTGTCACTGATGTTCCGCCTATATTCAGTGCCTTCCTGGTCATCTGACTGACAGGAATAGAACACATGAAATACCAGAATAGCCAGTATTGGAATGCCCAGAAAACGGTTGCATCCAATTTCTGTTCTCCCCAGAAAGGAAATATCATAGTAGCATCAGGGTTCTGGCCGATAAGAAGATACACCCAGTAGAAAAGGGGGATTGAAATAATACTTATATAAAGCATGGGTTTGAACTGCTGTTTGAACATTTCCATCTGGTCGCCCATCATTTCAGCATATTGCCCTTCCAATTTTTTTATCTTCTGGGCATTGTTGGACAATTGGGCTTCACGCATTTCTTTTTGAATATTTTTCGATTTCTCCTGAACGCGTTTCATTAATCCCCAGTCCATCGTATATTTCTGTATAAGGGATGCGTAAAGACCTGTAAAAGCCGCCAGAACGAAAATTATCATGTGTATAGGAAGTCCTCCCAACAGCGGTTTTAAAAGTGTGTCCATAAGGTTACCTATTACATCCCTCATTCCGGGAAACATAATAATGCCAAACATTAAAAAAATACCCAGGACCATTACAAGCTTATTTAGTGTCTTTTTGATCATATTCCTCCAATACTTTTTTTATTTCCTCAAAAATCCGTGAGATCTCTTTGCTTCCATCAATTGTCCGAAGTATTTTTTTTCTACCGTAATAATCTATCAATGGCTGCGTTTGTTTTTTATATACATTTAACCTGTTGATTATGGCTTCAGGTTTATCATCGTCGCGCTGGTATAGTTTCCCCTTGCATGCATTACAGATATCTTCTTTTTCAGGAGGATTGAACATAACATGGAAACTTGCCCCGCATTTGCACATTCTTCGCCCCGACAGGCGTTTTATGAGTTCGTTGTCATCCACCGAGATATTAAGAACAGCATCAATCTTCTTTCGCGATTCTGTCAATATCATTTGCAGAGCATCAGCCTGCGGGATCGTCCTGGGATAGCCATCCAGCATGAATCCTGCGTTGCAATCTTTTTTAGACAATCTGTCCTTGATGATAGTTATCAAAAGTTCATCCGGGACAAGCTCGCCCCTTGACATATAAGATTTTGCCCTTATTCCAAGACCTGTATTATTATTGATATTTTCACGCAGGATATCCCCTGTCGAAATATGGGGAAGTGAATAGTATTCCTGTATTTTTTTGGCCTGTGTACCCTTTCCTGCTCCGGGAGGCCCAAGTAAAATAATATTCATCTCGATCGAATCCGTAATGGTCAGGTGTGTGTAATAAAGCTTTTCAAAATAAGCGCCAAAAGAAAAAAATTATTCAAGCAAACTCTTGCCTTTTGCAAAACCCAGAAAGGATGCGGATATAATGATAAAAACGATCAGGCCAACTGATATGTATATTGTGGTCACGCGGTCAATATTTTTAAATATTACCATATATAACACATCCGATGTCCAGATACCTATTATTAAGCCCATGAATCCAAAAACAATTGCATATACAGCATTTTTTAGGAAATTTGATAAATTCATAATCTCCTTTGTGTATGGTATTTAGTTAATATTAATATATCGTAAGTATCACAAAATTAATAGTAAGAACCGCCATTTTGAACCCCTATGACCAAGGAAATCCTGGAATCGTATCAAAATCATATCGCAGAAAGGCAAAAACAGGGGATTCCCCCCCTTCCGTTGAATGCCGAACAGGTTAAAGCGCTCTCTCTTCTTGTTTTTCACCCCCCGGAAGGCCAGGAAGAATTTATCCTTGATCTCCTGAAAAATCACATTCCACCTGGTGTTGACCCTGCCGCCCTTGAAAAATCACATTTGTTACGAAAAATCGCCCTTCGCGAGAAAAGGTCAAAACTACTCTCACCACGCGAGGCGGTCACCCTCTTAGGCTTGATGAAAGGCGGGTATAATATTGAAACCCTCATTGAATTGCTCGAAGATAAGGAACTTGCGGACGAAGTGGTTTTTGCCCTTTCAAATACGATCCTTATATTCGGTTTCTTTGACAGGATAAAAGAACTTTCAGCTATAAATCCCAATGCAAAGAAAGTTCTTGAAAGCTGGGCAAGAGCGCAATGGTTTACACGTGGACAGGGAATCCCTGAAACACAAAAAGTGACCGTATTTAAAGTCCCGGGAGAAGTCAATACCGATGATTTTTCCCCGGCATCACGCGCCGGAACTCGCGCTGATATCCCGTTCCATGCTCTCTTTATGTTTGAAACCCGTTATCCAGGCGCACTTCCTGAGATAAGAGAGCTAAAAAAGAAAGGATATCCGATCGCATTTGCCGCAGACGTTGTTGGAACAGGAAGCAGCAGGAAATCAGCTGCTAATTCCCTTATCTGGTGGATAGGGCAAGACATCCCAGGCGTTCCAAATAAGCGAAAAGGCGGAGTAATCCTTGGAAGCCAGATCGCGCCAATATTTTTCAACACGGCGCGGGACAGCGGCGCTCTTCCTGTCAAATGCAATGTTTCATCTCTAAGATCAGGCGATGTAGTTACACTGGATTTCAAATATGGGAAGATACTTGGTGAAAAAGGGGAAGAGATCACATCATTTTGCCTTGAGCCTGAAACGCTACCCGATGAATACAGGGCAGGCGGAAGGCTTTCACTTTTAATAGGAAAAGAACTCACAAAAAAAGCACAGGATGCACTTGGTGTAAATTACGATATATTCATCAGGTCCAGGGAACCCGGGGCTTCAAATCATGGTTACACACTGGCTCAAAAGATCGTGGGAAAGGCTTGCGGACTTCAAGGAGTGCGTCCGGGGCAATCATGCCTTCCAAAAATATCTACTGTTGGGTCACAGGATACAACAGGACCGATGACTGCTGATGAGATCAAGGAGCTTGTATGCCTTGAATTCCTGGCGCCTCTTGTTATGCAATCCTTCTGCCACACAGCCGCATATCCAACGCCTGCTGACAGATCAATGCATAAAGAACTCTCGCAGTTTTTCAAAGACAGGGGCGGGGTTGTTCTAAAACCAGGCGATGGAATAATCCATTCATGGCTCAACCGGATGATCCTGCCCGATACTGTTGGTACAGGAGGCGACAGCCATACAAGGTTCCCAATAGGCGTTTCATTTCCCGCTGGAAGCGGTCTTGTAGCATTTGCCGCAGCGTTGGGTGTAATGCCTCTTGACATGCCGGAAAGTGTGCTTGTAAGATTTAAAGGCAAACTTAAAAAGGGCATATACTTACGTGATGTTGTCAATGCAATTCCTTATTTTGCATTAAAGCAGGGTAAGCTGACCCTTCCGAAAAAGAATAAAAAGAATATCTTCAATGGCAGGATACTGGAGATGGAAGGTCTTCCGGATATTACTGTGGAGCAGGCTTTTGAACTTACTGATGCAAGCGCCGAAAGGTCAGCCGAAGCTGCTGTGATTGCGCTTTCAAAAGAACAGGTAGCACACTTCCTTGAAACGAACATATCTATTTTAAGATCACTCATTGGGGAAGGATATGCATCAAAGCCACTTGAGAAGCGTTTAGCAGCTATGCAGGAATGGCTTAATGACCCCTCTTTGCTGGAAGCTGATCCTGATGCACAATATTGCGAGGTACTCAAAATCGATCTATCCGCTATCAATGAGCCGCTTCTGGCCTGTCCCAATGATCCGGATTTTATAAAACCGTTATCTGAAACGCAGGGAGTTAAAATTGATGAAGTATTTATCGGGTCATGTATGCTAGGGATCGAACAGCTGGACAGAGCTGCCAGGATACTTGAAAAAGCAGGTTGCATTAAAGCAAAATTATGGGTTGCACCTCCAACAAGGCTTATCGAAAAAAGTCTTAAAGAAACATGTGGATATTCAAGGTTCAAGGAGCTCGGGGCGAGGATGGAAATCCCCGGATGCAGCCTTTGCATGGGGAACCAGGCAAGAGTGGCTGATAATGCTTTTGTTTTTTCAACATCCACTCGTAATTTTGATAACCGCATGGGTAAAAATGCACAGGTCTATCTTGGCTCGGCTGAACTTGCCGCGATCACTGCTGTTATTGGAAGGATTCCAACGCTTTCGGAATATCAAAAATTATTGGAATAAGAATTAGCGGTAGAGGTTGTGTGTATAATATCAATTATCATATGGTATGGAGTACAAAGTATCGTAAGAAGGTACTAACCGGAGAGATTGCGGATTTCCTGAAACAATTACATGAACGCATAGCAACGGAAAAAGGGGTTACACTTGCGGAACAGGAAGTCATGCCTGATCACGTTCACTTGTTCGTAACAGCCCATCCGAAGTTTTCCCCATCTAATTTCGTAAAAATTTTTAAAGGAATTACAGCAAAAGAACTGTTCGAGAAATTCCCTTTGCTAAGAAGTAAAATGTACCACAGGGGACACCTCTGGAATCCAAGCTATTATTGCGGAACAATGGGTGACGTGACGAAAGATGTCATCTTGAAATATATCGAGATGCAGAAGGTCAAAGATGATAGTCCAGAAATCGCTTAAAGTCCCAATTCATTATGACACAACAAAAACTAAGATCAGAATACTGGACAGGCTAACCGCAAGAATAACATATACCATCCAGTTAATATCAGAACTGATAACGGAAGATACAGAGATAAACCGAAAGACTATAAGGAAGCTGGTCAAAGATTCAGATATAGTTGCAAAAACGGGTTTATCATCAGGCTTCGTTCAACAATGTATTGATAAGTTCATCTGGGCATGGAAATCATATCACAGGTTGCATCGAACATGGGAACGACAGGCAGCATCAGCAGAAAAGCGGGTAGCATCGGCACGGGATGACAAAGAACTGAAAAAACGCCATAAATCATTTGATAAAATACTCAAAAGAGAGCCGTCAATTCCTGATTTCAGGAATAAGACACCATGCAGGATAGATAACAGAACGGGGTCGATAGAACACAGTGCCAGCAAATTAACCCCGCTCTGGATGCATGTATCCACACTCATTAAGAACCAGACAATAGATGTACCGTTAAACCCGTCACAGTATCATCTTAACCAGCTTATTAATGCCGAAATAAGTGATTTTGAAATCGTTAAACATAGTAAAAAATATTACGTTCATATCACTATAACAAAAGTGATTGAAGATCAACCAATAAGTTCCATCGGTGGAATCGACCAAGGATTGAATAAATCCATAGCAGCCGTGCTGTTAACAGAGCCATATCCACAAGAGGAGCAGTTGTTGGATTCAGCAAAGAGAGAACTTCTTGAAAAGTACGATGAAATCGTATCATCGTTACAGGAAGCGAAACGGTGGGCTAAACTCAGAGAACTCAGGAACAAGCGAGAGAATGTTTCAGTCTATCACGATTGGTGTCTGGCAAATCAAGTAGCCGAATTCACAAGAGGAAGCTATATTGCCATAGGGAACAGTCATTTCAGACAAACTCAAGTCCGTGGTAACGGAAAGCCGAAATTACGAAAACGAATTGGCAAATGGAGCTACGGACAACAGAGAAAGTTCATTGTTCTTAAACGAGCAGAACGAGGTTATCCCACAGAACTCAGGGATGAATACGGGACATCAAAGAAATGTCATGAATGTCAATCAAAACTAATTAGCCGAAAATGGGGCGAGGGACACTCATATATTTTATGTCATTCCTGTGGTGCTAAGATAGATGCAGATTTCAATGCTGGATACAACATAGCGACTCAATGCAGAGATGACATGCTAAAAGCAGGGATGAACATGGAGAAAATCTATGCGAGCCTGTAAGATGGATGCTCGCCATTTCAATGGCGAGAGGAGATCACGGAAAGGATATATTTTCCGCGCTTAAGAGAAAAGGAGTTAAATATACGTAACTTCAATTAAATTATATATGAAGATGTGGAGTGTGACAATATGCGAAACTTTAGTAATAAAAAAATTAATGGGCTGAACAAGTATCAACAACCTCCGCCCAATCCGAAACCTATCCCTGTTCCTGAACCGATCCCTGAACCGAATCCCGAACCTAAACCTGTCCCCGTACCAGAACCGATTCCAGAGCCAACCCCCGACCCGAATCCCCAACCTAAACCTATCCCAGTACCGGAACCGATTCCCGAACCTAAACCTGCTCCTGTTCCGAATCCTGAACCAAAATAATTATGAGCTATGTGATACTCAATCCGAACTCCCCCAACATCTCCCTGGCCGCCTCTCTCTTTTCCTGATGGTCTTTCAGGAATCTGCGCATTAGCTCTGCGGTAAATTTCTTGCAATTTCCGCATACTCGCGTGCCTCCAACACAGTCCTTATAGACTTCCAGAAGCTCATTATCGTCCTCCACAAGATGGTAAAGCAATAACTCATAAACGCTGCATTTATCAGGCTCACCGCCAAGCTTTTTCTGCTCATAAAGCGTCACCCTCCCGCCTGTTATTGCGCGCATTACTTTCTTTGCCCCATCTTCGGGTTTGTCCGTGAGGCCGATATAACTTTCAGGTATGCTGCTTGACATTTTGCCCCCCTGCAAGCCTGTCATGAACTTGTGATATGTGGAAGCGGGGGGCATGAAGGCATAACCGCCATATTCCAATTCTACTTCGCGAACAACTGATTCCACATCATCCAGGGTTCGTCCGGAAATATCAACATGCTCTTCATACAGTTTGCCGCCAGTGCGTTTTGCGATTTCTTTCAGGGCTTCTTTGGGCGCAGCTTTTCCACGGACACTGATCAATCCATTCCCTGCGCGGCGTTCTTCCACAAAGAACATATTTGTTTTATATGCAAGCCCCCTTGTCAGCCTTATATGCGGATCCTGGTCAGCGCCGACCGGAATGACAACTGGTTTGGGACCGCCGAATTCCTTCAACTGCGGATGCAGAATGTCAGCACTCTGTGTAAGTGTGCTCACCATGTGCGAAATGTTTGTATCACCTGAAAAACCATATATAGCAGAAAGCTCAGAGAAATTTGCTTTTATCCCGATCTCAAATGATAGGTCTTTCACCGGATTAAATCCTGATTGGAAATAAATATGCGCACCCGGCAGAAGACCAAGAGCGATAGCGCTTAATATGTATTCATTTATTCCCAGCTCCCGGCACTCCTTCCAGGTCTTTCCTCTCACAGCATGCGCTTCCATATCAGCAATGGCAAGGAACGCATCCCCACCCTGCTGCTGATGCCAGATGATCTCTTCCATGACCATTTTGTGCCCCAAATGCGCTTTTCCCGTAGGCATAAAGCCGCTCATTGCTGCAAAAGGTTTTCCCGATAGCATGGCATTAAGAACCGAATCATAGCTCCTGTGACCGAATATAACGCGCCTTCGCATATACCTGTGCGGGTTCTTTATCTTTCCAAGCAGGTCTTCAAACTTTGAAATCCCGAATTCATCAAACAGTTTTGAATAATTATCAATTTTGACAGCGCCCCAGGGGTCAAGAGTGGTCATGTGCCCTATTCAGGGCTTATATATATGTAAAGTTTATCATGAATCAATACAGAAGTTATGTTTTCAAAATTTTCTTTAAAATAGAAAGATATATACGTTAGAAAAATGAAATAATATCATGGATAGGAAAACCACATTATAGGTTTTGTCTAACTTAAAAATTTTTTATTAGTGCAAAAAAGAGAAAACGGCAAAACACAGAGAAAACGGATATATTCAAACGTGCCGAGGTTTTGGCCATGATAGTTACAAAACATATATCCATTGATAAAGAATGCGTTGAGAAATTAAAGCCGCAACTGGAAAAGCATAATGGGAATTTCAGCGCGGCGATAAGAGAGATTATCGATCGTAATGGGAAATCCGTTTTTCCGAACAATTCCTCGGCAATAGATGCTTCTCTTTTAAAATGGATGTTGACAGAGGTCGATGGCATACTTATTCCCGACAATGTAATGGATGAATTATTAGACCCGATATTGATCAATTCAATAAGGAAACTGGAAAATTGTCTTAATTGCAGGTTCAGGGAACTTGAATGGAACATTGAAATTGAATTCAAATATGATAACGATACGCTGCCTTCCGGAGTCCTGATGGAATTAAGAGGAGAGTCTCATAAGATACGAACCGTCGCCCGCATATTATCCCAATACATGGTTAAGAATTCTCTTGAAAAAATACCCCTTGAGATAATGTCTGTTTTTAATATCAATGAATGTATCCGGATTGAACTGGCAAGGTCTACTAAAAAAGAAGCCACAAACAGCCTGCTAACTTTTTTTGGTTGTATGGATGAGGTAATAAAAGGAATAAAGAGCCGTCCAGCATTCTGGAAAGCAATAGTTAAAAGACACCTATTAAGTAATTATAATATGGTCACAGTTCACAGGAATTTCTTTGAAGACCTGCTTTCCAATAATATACCCCTTGGTGAGATAAGTATCGAAAATTTGGCAAAAAAACCGATACAGGAAATACCATTAAAAGAGATGCTTTTATTAATCAAAGAGGTTTATGAAACTTCCAGAGTAATTGACAAGGTGGAGATCGATAATGAAAATTTAATAATATTTCATAGTTACAGGTCTAATGAAGCCATTGAAAAAATAAAAAAAACACTTGTCCTGCTTTTAGAAGCAAATGGTCATTTATTCGACCCCAAAACAACGGCCAATATGATTGTATTGACCCACAGGCCTGATGTAGGTATGAAAGTCAATGAAATAGTTGATAATTTGAAAACAAGCAAGACAAGCTTTGACCAGGAATTGCTAATGTTTATGACTTTTCTAAAAGGATTAAGGAACATTCCGGATATTCCATTATCCTTTACAGCTTTAGGGCGAAAGATCGGAACTTCGTTAATGCAGGAATATGAAAAGGAGAATGGCATCAGGAACTGGGACCTGGAAACATTTAAAACTGTTTTTGAAATAATAAATTCAAAAATCCATACTGAAAGTGAATGGAAATTAGATGGAAAAAATCTTCTTTATACAATCAGGAAATGTCATATAGCCACCGAAGGGAACAAATTTGACAAATATGTATGCAATACATCCAGGGAAGCCTTCAAGGGTGCGCTGAATTATGCTTTCGGGAATAAGGCGGAATTGGAGATCAAGAAATTGATATCTCACGGAGATAAACTGTGCGAAGTTGTCATTCGATTGCCTTGATAAGAAAATGTTAAATTTTTGATTTTGTCCTAAATCTGTCTGTTCACAACGATTGAATTTCTATCCGCGAATTTTTTTTATATCGGGCAATGGAATGTGATAATAGTTGGATACATAAAATTCGGCTTTGACCATCTGCTATTCATGACAGATAAGGTTCATAATCTGAAGAATATGACGCAATAAGTGCATAATTTAAAGAACCTGACGCAATAGGTTCATACACCTAGATCAATAATCAAATATTCTTTTAACAATGTCATTAGATAATATCCATTGAGTGTGATCTCGTATGGATGATCGAATAAAATACATCGTAGCCTTGTTTCTTGGGGGCGCCTCTATGGCAGCGGGATATTATTACCCGGCTGAAACATTCCTTGCCTTTACCGCAGGATGGTTGTTCATTATCCCGGCAGCATTTATTGTATATATGATCTACGGATATACGACCTATATGAATGAAAGGAAGCACAGGATAGAAGTGACAGTAACGCCCACAGAGGCAATGAAAGCCATCGCACGCCGTGAAATGGAACTTAAGAAAGAAAAGGAAGAAATCCTTTTCGAAGAATCTGGTAAAAGTATCAGGCGATAGCAGACTACCAGAAGAATTATAAACTTCAAAGAATATTTAAGTTTATGATTCCCATAGCAAAGCCCATAATTGGTGAAGGCGAAATAAGCGCGGTTATTGAGGTAATGAGATCTGGTGTAATTGCAGAAGGCCAAAAAGTTAAGGATTTTGAAACGGCTTTTGCTGATTATGTCGGGACTTCCTATGCTGTCGCTGTGAATTCCGGGACTGCTGCCCTTCACGCTGCACTGCTTGCTCATGGCATCGGGAATGGGGACGAAGTCATAACCCCTCCCTTTACATTCGCAGCTACATCTAATTCAGTACTATTTACAGGTGCAAAGCCTGTTTTTGCAGATATTAAAGAAGATACTTTTAATATTGACCCGGAAAGGATCATAGAGAAAATAACTCCTAGAACAAAAGCCATTATTCCTGTTCATCTGTATGGACAATCAGCAGATATGAAAAGCATAATGGAAATTGCACATGATCATGACCTGGTAATTATAGAGGATGCATGCCAGGCACACGGCGCGACATTTGAAGGAAAAAAAGTAGGCTCATTCGGCACAGGAACATTTAGCTTTTATCCCACAAAGAATATGACGACAGGCGAAGGCGGGATAATTACTACGGACGATAAAACCATAGCAGAAAAAGCAAAAATGATACGGTCGCACGGTTCAAGACAACGATATTATCACGAAATGTTAGGTTATAATCTTCGCATGACAGATATTGCAGCAGCTATTGGTTTAGTCCAATTGAAGAAAGTTGATGGTTTCAATGATTCAAGGATAAAGAATGCACAATATTTATCGAAATCATTGAATGATATCAAGGAAATAGGCCTTCCCTATATAGATAGGCGCTGCAAACACGTATTTCATCAATATACAGTGAGAATAAGAAACGACATTTCAAGGGACGAAATTGTATCTTTATTAAACAAAAAAGGGATTGGAACAGGAATATATTACCCGCTGCCAATTCACAAACAACCTTATTATAAAGACCTTGGGTATAGCGATTCTCTCCCGGTCTCGGAAAAAGTATCAGAAGAGGTCTTTTCTTTGCCTGTACATCCTTCGATCAACAAGACCGACCTGGATACTATATCAGAAATTTTACGAGAAATATTATGATCTCGTACAAACACCTTATGATCAATCTGAATCTATCATTTTCTGTGCATACCCGATAAGACCGCCCGCGTCAACTATGCCGCGCACGAAATCCGGAAGCGGCGTTGCCTGGTATGTCTCATTTTTAGTTGTATTGGTGATCAAGCCGGATTCAAAATCAACCTCGATATGGTCGCCCTCTTCCATCTTATCAGTATCAGGGGACTCAAGAAGCGCAAGTCCGATATTTATCGCATTCCTGAAAAATATTCTTGCGAATGATTTTGCAATAATACATTTGATCCTGGCACCCTTTAGTGCAAGCGGCGCATGTTCCCGCGATGAGCCGCATCCGAAATTGAAACCTGCAACGATGATATCCCCGTCTTTAACACCCGGGGCAAATTCAGGGCGCACCCCTTCAAAAGCGTGTTTTGCAAGTTCATCTGGTTTATTGATGGTCAGGTACTTGCCGGGAATAATGGCATCTGTGTCAATGTCATCCCCGAATCTCCAGACATTACCGGGGAGTAACAGGTCTTTCTCAAGGTCAACTGTGAGTTTCTGCTTCATGGTGGGTTGAATTGGCTCTATTGGGTAATAAGATTTATTCCATTTAGTCTTATATCCATATTTTCCAAAACATCAAATTCAATTAATAAAAAAAGGTAAAATAAGAAAATTCAATTATACTCCCGCCATGTCTTCCCGCATTTCGTACATCTGAAGAACCTGACCTCGCTTTCATCAGCCGAACGGAGCTGCCTGAGCCACCAGTAAGCCGTATCATTCCCGCAATCCTCGCACTTTGCCCGTATTGTGGGCATTCCCATTTCCCTTCCTTCAAGAACAGTAACTTCCCGTTCTTTTATTTCAGTAGTTGAAACAAAACTTTCCTTAATAGCCATTTCAAACCCGCATTTCCTGCACGTAAAAATATTCCTGGCGGGCATCATCATGCTTTTACACTTGGGGCAAAATTCCATAAATATCACACTTCGCGTTTTCTATAATTATATTATGATCAAATGCCAATTTGGGTATTTCATTAAATCCAAAGAGCCTTATATCTTTAGCATCCGAACCAGCTTTAAGCTTTCCGAACCCTCTTGCAAGATAACACACAGTTACAGTATGTCCCCTGGGATCGCGCGAAGGGTCAGAATACACGCCAAGAAGCCTGACAAGTTCTATATCAAGCCCTGTTTCTTCCTTTGCCTCACGAACGGCGGCTGCTTCCACAGTTTCCCCGATCTCGACAAATCCACCTGGAAGTGCGAACTGATTTTCAAACGGCGGATTCATGCGCCGGATAAGGACAAGTTTCCCTTCATGTATTATCAGCGCATCCACAGTTAATAATGGTGTTTTTGGAACAAATCTATTATTATCTGTTTTCATCTGTGATCATTCTTTTCATGCGGTCTCGTCCTTTTCATCTCCTCATAACAAGTGTCAGGATATCATTATCATCCATGATATGGTCAAGCCCTGCACGCTGTCCTTCATGCTTTGCTGATGTCCCCCAGATCTGCGCATACCTGAATCGTTTCCTGAAATCACGATGAAGCTTATCGCATACATCTCCTATCGTGGCGCCGTATCTTATTATCATGGCTTCCTCCATATCGGCAGCCTTACCTTGCGGTTTCATAAAGATCCTTATAAATCCAAGGTTTTCAAAAAGCGTGTCCTTGAGTTCCTCGATATGGACCTTCTTATCAGCAGAAACCATAACTGCGTCCGGGAATTTTTCTTTACATGCGCGAAGGGCATATTCATCTGCAAGATCGATCTTATTTATGACCACTATCCCGGGCAGGTATTTCCTGTTGTTAAGGACAGCATCTATAAGCTGGTCGATCGTGATATTTTCGCGTATCAGAATATTTGCATTATGGATCCTGTATTCTCCGAGTATTGTTTTTATAGTATCTTCATCAAGGCCAAGGTCAACTGTAGAACTGATATTGATGCCTCCCCTTGCTTTTTTCTTTATCGTTATATCAGGCGGTTTTGAATTCACGCGGATCCCTGCTTCATTTAATTCCTGTAAAAGGACATCATAATGCACAAGCTGGAAAACATCAAGCAATATAACCGCAAGGTCAGCGTTCCTTATAACGGCAATGACTTCCTTACCGCGTCCCCGGCCTGAGGCTGCTCCTCTTACAAGCCCCGGGAGATCAAGTATCTGGATCGTTGCCCCTTTATGTTCCATTGCCCCTGGCACCACATCAAGGGTAGTAAATTCATAAGCTGCAACTGTTGACTCCGTTCCTGTAAGACTGTTCAGGAGGGTACTTTTTCCTACGGATGGGAATCCCACAAGCACAACCGACGCATCCCCTGATTTTTTTACAGAAAATCCTTCACCGCCGGTTTTTGAAGAAGCTCTTTTTTGTACTTCATCCCGCAGGCGTGCAACCTTTGATTTAAGACGGCCTATATGACCTTCCGTAGCTTTATTATATTTGGTTTTGGATATTTCTTCTTCGATTGCCCTGATATCTTCTTCAATTGCCATCGGGTCTTATAGCTATAAACAAGGCAAAAAGGATTTGGGTAATAAAAACCTTTTTGATGCAGATGGCGACATTATCTGACTATCTTGAAACCAGAACAAATGAAACAATCCAGGCACTCGATGAACTTGTGCGCTTTAAAACCCATGTTCCTCCCGGTGAAAACTATGAAAAGGCCATTGATCATGCCGCGCAAAAACTCAAGGAACTTGAATTTGAGGTCGAGAAGATATTCATGCCACGTGAGTTATTCGAGAAGAAGAACCCGAGGCTTACTCATCTTAAAGGGGACAGGGCCAACCTTTGCGCGATAAAGAATGTGGGCGCAAAAAAGACCCTGCTGATAAACACTCATCTTGATGTGGTCCCTGCAAGTGATACCTGGACTGTCCCGCCATTTGAATGCACCGTGAAGGACGGACGTATCTTCGGGCGCGGCGTGGCAGATTCAAAAGGAGGACCTGCTGCTCTTTTTACAGTAATTTGCGCTATGGAAGAACTTGATATTGCGCCAAAATATAATCTTAATATCGCCCTGACTACAGATGAAGAGATGGGGCCGTATTCGGGCCTGTGCTACCTTGCCGATCTTGGAAAGCTTAAAGCGGATTATTTCCTCAGTATGGATGGGGATAGCGATGATATTACAATAGCATCAAATGGGAACGTGGACTGGCAGATAGATGTTTTCGGGAGATCATACCACAGCGGCAGCAGTTTCATGGGAGTGAACGCGATTGAAAAGTCAATACCTTTAATGAATGAATTAATGCTCCTTAAAGATAAAATTGAAAAGCGGCGCTCAAAAGTCCCGGGAAGTTTAGCGATATCAGAAAAAACAGGAATAAAAACTCTCATACCTGTCCTGAATATCACTTTGATGAACGCTGGAGTAAAGCAGAACATTGTTCCTGACAAATGCACGATGAAGGGTGACAGGCGCTTTATTCCTGAAGAAAAATTTGATGACGTACGCAAAGAATTCGATAGTGTCATGACAAATGTTTTGCAAAAACATCCTGAAATAGACCTCAAATATAGCTGCGATGAGATCTATGCGCCCATGCTCACTGATATGAACCATCCCTGGGTAAAGGAGGTCCAGGATATTGCAAGTGCTACCGCAGGAAGACATGTCAATCTTGCAGGGGCGCAGGGCAGTCTTGATGTCGCCTATGCCGTCAAGGTCACGGGATTGCCTGCCTGCTGCTTCGGTATTGGAAGAAGAACGGAAAGTAATGCACATGCGGATGATGAAAATATCAGGGTGGATGATCTTGTGATGTACACGAAATTTTTGGGGAAATTGATTTGTGGTAATGGAAAAGTATTGAAATGTTGACAGGTGATTTGCCCCAATCCTTATATAGAATTTGCCCCAATATTTGATTAAATAGTCGGTGGGCAAAATGATATTCGTTCCTTCTCATATACCAAACCTCGATAAAATACTCGAGGGGGGCTTCTATAAACCTTCAATTGTGCTTGTAGCAGGTGCGGCAGGAAGTGGAAAAACAACATTTGCTGCTCAATCCGCATTCAATGCAGCCAGGTCAGGTGAAACATGTCTTTTTATTTCTGCCCTTTCCGAGCCTCCTGCAATGATAAATAATTATATGTCGCGATTTTCCTTTTTCGACCAGGTGCTTTACGAAACAAATAAAATGAATATTATCAGCATAAGTGAATCCCTGTTAAAAAAGGGCCATGATGCTGTATTAGAATTCATAAACCAGAAAATATCGATAATTAAACCTTCAAGGATCGTCATCGATCCACTGACTGTACTTGGAGATATTCTCAAATCATTTGAGGAAAGACCTGTTAGTGACGATGAGCGAAGAGGCTTCTACTTTGACCTTTTCACATCCATGAAAAGCTGGAATACACTTGTGATAATCACGGGCGAATTCGTGTTGGAAGATCTGCGCAGAAGTGTTGTGGGATATCTTGCGGACGGGATAATATTTTTATCCGAAGAAACGATAGGCATGAGAGTTGAAAGAAATCTTCGCATCATGAAAATGAGGGGACAAAAATACACCTCGGGGAAGCATTCCTTTAAGATGGGGGATAACGGAATAACAGTATTTCCGCGCCTTTTACCCCAACAAATGGTTGAAAGACCTGCATCAACTGTTAAGATCAGCACAGGGATTTCGGGCCTTGATAAAATGCTGGATGGCGGTATCCTGGACGATGATGTCATGCTGGTATCCGGGACAACAGGGACAGGCAAAACAACATTCGGTCTCCATTTTATATCTAACGGGTTAAAACAGGGGGAAAATGCATTGATAATTTCCCTTGAAGAGAGGCCTTCCAAGCTCATCCGGAATGCAAGGACGTTTGGTATAGAACTTCAACCTTTCCTGGATAAAAAAATGCTTGAAGCTATTTTCATATCTCCTATCCTGTTCAGTCCTGATGAAGATGCATTGAAGATAGAAAAGATCATTAAAGAAAAAGATATTAAACGCATTTTTTTCGATGGCATCGAAAACCTTGAGGCTTCGATCCCTGATAATCTGGAACGTAAGAACTATGTCACCGTCCTTCTTGATATGTTTTCATACATGGGCGTGACCACATTTATCACAAGTGAGATATCTGAACTATTCGGTACGGTAAAACTGACCCATGAGGCCCTTTCAGGCGCTGTGGATATAATTATTCTTCTGAAGCATGTCGAGGTCGAAGGAAATATTCATGGGGTCCTGAGCATTCTAAAATCCCGCGGAATTGAACATGACACGGAAATAAAAGAATTTGAGATCACACACCATGGAATAAATGTGATGGCCTCAATGAAAGGTTATGAAAACGTACTTAGCGGTAACGCACGCAAACACCCCGCGGATATCTTCAGGGAAACATTTGGTGAAAGACATTGATTATCTTAAAAATTTGTAATGATCACACAATACATATCTGATCCGGCGACCGGAGGCTCATCAATCGTTCCGGTCACTATCCGCTCGCCTGGATAACCAAGCTTCTCACAAACCGAAATCTTCTTTGAAAAACATTCCTTTTTCAGAAAACCTGCAATATCTTTTACGCCAAAGGAGTGATCGGGCAGGAGAAAAATATTTTTTCCATTTCTTAAATCCGCCAATATCCGTTCTTTTACATTTCCAATATCCCTTGAGTGGGCGGTAATGACAGCAATAGTATCAATTTCAAGGCATAGCCTTGCGCATGCGACCTGCAGTGATGAGATCCCGGGTATAATTTCATCAGTTTTTTTCGCATACTTACCAAGACCCGAAAGCATCGGATCTCCTGTGGAGAGGACGACCGCATTTTCGGGGAGTTTGTGCAGAGTATAATCCGTAAGTATTCTCGCTTCGCATTTTAAATGTTCTTTTGCCAGTTCGATAGCCCGTTTTGACCCGAATATTATTTTAGCATTTTCAATTGCCTTTATCGCTTCTTTTGTAAGCAGATCAGGACCAGCGCCAACGCCAATTATTTTCATAAAGTTCCTTCCGGGTTGAAGATATTTCGTTCCTTGCTATCACGAAGAATTGTCCCGTTCCTGTTCAATAGCACAATTCTTTTTCCCGATATCTTAACTGCCTCATCCAGCGCCAGGTCAATAATAGGATTAAAAGGATCAGCGTCGATCATTTCCTGGATCGTAATGTAATGGCTATTTTTTAAGACCTCCGAATTTGCCCATTTCAGGATAAGCCCGGGAAGACCGCAGATAATTACCTCTCCTTTTGCAACGGCAAGACCTCTTGAGATATCGCTTCCGATAAGTATTACTGTATATTCCGGGAACAACATGTTGGAAAAGCGCATTCCGATCCTTCCTGTTGTAAGAACGACTTTATCGGCTTTTTTGATAAGTTCTTCCTTCATCTCCCCAAGATGTTCATTCCAGGGCTCTACAAAGCCAGTTGTACCCAGAATGGAAAGTCCTCCTTTTATCCCGATCTTTTCATTAAGCGTTTTTCCTGCAACTTCTTTTCCACGAGGGATTGAAATTGTAACAAGAGCCCCTCTTAACTTTGTCTCAAGAAGAGCCTCTTTTATAGCTTCCTCTATCTGGTGCATCGGAGAAGGATTGATTGCCGGTTTGCCATTTTTTGAACCAATGCCATGCCCTGCTTTTATTAAAATTGTCTTATTTTCTTTTGCTCTGGCCCGGATCTCTATTCCCCCGGTCACATCACCTGCATGATCCCCTGAATCCTTAATGGCGCAAGCCCTCCCATTCTTTGCATTAACCGGAAGGAAAGCACGGATCCCCGCAGGTGTGGGAACGGATACTTCTGAAATATCACCTTTCAGGGATAAGACCGCAGCTTTTGCCGCGGCAGCAGCGGTCGTTCCTGTTGTAAACCCCCGTCGCAAATGTGAGCCATCTGAAAGAAGAACATAACGCCCGCTTAAGATTCCGGACAGGAGTTCATCAAGTGGTATCCTTGCTCGTTTTACCCATTCAGCGGGAATTTCAAAATTATCAACAGGGTCTATCATAAATGGATATTTATATTAAATTCACATCAACCTGGCTGGAAGTCTCTGCCCGTTAAGAAGATCCACAAAGTCTTCCCGGCTCCTGATAACATCTGCCTCTCCATTCTTTATCAGCACCTCAGCGCATCGGGGTCTTCCGTTATACTGGCTGCTCATGCTGAATCCATATGCTCCGGCATCCAACAGGGCGACAAGGTCACCTTTTTCAATATGCGGCAGGGTTCTATCCTTTGCAAGAATATCCCCGGTCTCGCATATCGGCCCCACGATCGTATAAGTGTCCTCAGGTTTGGAATTTGCTTTGTTTGCAACTACAACGTGATGATATGATTCATACATTGTGGGACGAACAAGAAGGTTAAAACCCGCATCTACACCAACAAAATTCCTGGCTGCTTTCTTGACCGTATTGACGCGTGTAAGAAGGATAGTAGTATCTGCTACAATGAAACGCCCGGGTTCAAGGACAAGCCTGGGTGATATCCCGATGGCCTTTGTCCTTTCTTCAAATACAGGCAGGATCGCTTTTGCATGGTCTTTGGGAGTTGGAACCTGCCCTTTATCCTTCTCATAAGGTATCCCAAGACCCGAACCCATGTCCACGAATTTTAGATTTATTCCAAGAGCCGTGATCTTTTCAACAAGATCCATCATTTTGTGAGTGGCTTCAGTAAAAGGCCCTGTATCCAATATCTGGGAACCAATATGACAATGAATACCAGCCGGTATGATACCAGGAAGCCCGTTTGCCTCTTTATATGCATCCACAACTTCTTCGCAGGGTATTCCGAATTTTGAAGTTCGAAGGCCGGTTGATATCTTTGGGTGTGTCTTTGGAGAGACATCCGGATTGACACGGAATGCGATATTTGCTGTTGTGCCAAGAGAGTCAGCTATTTTTGATAATGTATGAAGTTCATCAAGGGAATCCACAGAGACTTTTATCCCTATTTCCACTGCTTTTTGCAGCTCAAAATCAGTCTTTGAATTGCCATTAAAGAGGATTTTTTCCCGCAGGATCCCGGCAAGAAGCGCCATATAAAGCTCACCGAAACTGAAAACATCGGCGCCTGCTCCTTCCCGTGCAAGCATCCTCAGGATGGCAAAGCTTCCATTGGCTTTGGCCGCATAATAAATATCAGCGTCCGGGAACGCCTTCCTGTATGCTGAGAAATTGTTTATGACGCGGGATTCATTGGTAACGTATAGTGGTGTTCCAAATTGTTCTGCAAGGACGGTGGTATCAGCGCCGCCGATCATAAGGTGATTATTCTTGATTTCGAGATGATCTTTTATTGTGAACATAGGGGCACAATTAACGGATATAATATTATAGCTTACCAATATCTTCATGAATAATTATTTCATTCAAATCCTGAGTATCATTTACCAAGCGAAAACTATTTATTCCGAGCGATAGATGATAGAAGTGTTCGTTTAAAAACGAACAAGATAAGCGGGTTCATTTTTTCAACGATACCACCCACTCCCCTTCCCGCTTATCTTATACTTATCATTTTGATTATTATTTAAAATATATTTATTTTCTTGGCACAGAGTCCGCCAATAATATCCACATCCAGTTCATCGCATCGTGGGCATTACAGGCAGGAAAAGCAAGATTTCTGAGACTGTTTATTATCTTCTGGTACGAAAATAACCACAGAGCGCCCAGAGCGCACAGAGAAATTACATCTCTGCGATCTCTGTGGTTGATTATCCTTGCTCGATAATTTTAATAATGCCCACAACAATAATGATGCTCATGAAGTTTGCTGAAAAATGTCCGAAATGCGGTGGCTTTGTCCAGACAAAAAGTGTCAGGAAATCCATCGGGCTTGGATTTGTTGAGATCCCGGTTGCGCAGTTCTGCCTGAATCCCGTATGCGACTGGTACCAGGATTTCGCGGAAACAAGAAAGCCTGAAGATATCAAGGAAGGTTTCCAGTTAAAAATCCCTTCCGTTATGCCTGCTTTTAAAAAGCCCGAATTCAAAATACCTGGGATATCTAAGAACCAGATGACAGCGCTTGCTGCAATAATTGGAATAATTGTCATTTATACAATTTTTTCTGATTTTGTTCCTGTGAATCAATTTGACAATAGTAATGATATTATTCAGAAGCAGCAGCCCCTAAAATCAGGATTACAAAATAACACTACTACAGTATCATCAGTAACACCAACAATTTCTATTGTACCCACAACGATCCCTGCTCTGGCTATTCCACCTTCGATAATTGATCCAAGGAGTTATACTATAAAAATTGATATTGGTCATGGTTTTTATCCGGAAGTCATAACAATAAACAAATCGGATACTATAATCTGGAATAGTGAGGAGAGCCAGCGCCTCAGGATTGTATTGGTAAGCAACGATGGTTTATTCGAAAAACAGCTCATTCAATATCCTGGCAGATATCAATATCAATTCAAACAGGAGGGAAAATATACATTTGTCCTGGCTGAATATCGATCGTACAAAGAATATCAAAATTCAACAGGCACTGTGATCGTAAGATGAAAATATAATGTTTATTCGTTTAGAAAATATTATATTCCCAAAACCTAATAGTGGGGCATGGGTGAAAATTAATGACAATAGGTTTTGTATTGATCAATGTTACGCCTGGAGCGGAAAAAAAAATATTTGACACCATGATAAAATGGGAAGAGATCCAGGAACTGTATCCTCTTTTTGGTGATTATGACCTGATCGCGAAAATCCAGGCAAAAGATTACGAGGGATTAAGTGATATCGTCGTCAATAAAATAAGAGCTTTAAAGGGAGTCACGGAGACAAAAACCCTGACAGGAGCGAAATTCTGATCTTCAAAAAAACCTCGATGCAAGAGTGGATTTTACATCGCATATCCCATCAAATCCGCAGTACTCACAGGGAGCATCTTCCGGTCTTTCTGGCATAAAACCATCCTGGATCTTCTTTATCCTGTCCATCACCTGCAGGACTTTCCTGCGCTCATGTCGTTTGATAACGACTGGTCTTACGATGCCCCAGCGCGCATATTCAACAAATCCTTTTTTCACGATTGAATTGTATTTTTCTTCCACGAGAATTGAATAGGCGGTCAACTGGAGCCTGTCTTTATTCCAGACACCATTTTCAGGCATATTGCCGGTTTTTATTATCGAAGGGACAAGGCTTTCATTTATTTTTAACAACCTGTCAGGGCTGCCAGAAAGTCCGAATTTATCCGAGCGTAAAATGGGTTCATCCTGAATGAACTCACCTGAAAAGAACTCAGTATTTACAGAAAGATTCAAAGAAATTGTTTCGATCAGGGGGGTTATATCCGTTACGGATTTTGTTATTGCTGCATCGTCGATCTTGCTCAGTTCATTCCTGTAAATTACACGTATCTCATTTGAAATCCTTTCAAGTTCATTATTCAGGAAAGTCTGTATATCCGCGCTATTAAATGCAGACCCGTATGTCAGGGCCAGTTCTTTCAGGATCAATCTTTCCAGATAAACAGGTGTGACCTCACCCATCAAGTCGCACCCCTTATTTACGAAATAGCACATCCGGGGACATTTGAGGTAAGTAGTAATTTCTGAGACTTTTATCATGGGAGGTGTAAATATCCCGCTTATTTAAAAATATTGCCCAAAACTGGAATATATTGGATTTATTTACGAAGGACTTCTTCGAAAATCCATGCATGCTCATGAGGTTTTATGAGAAATTCAAGTTGTTTTAAATCCCGAACGAGCCCATACATCTCTTTACTTTTTTGCAATCCCATTTCTTTAAGATTTGGGGGTTTGCAAAGCTTAATTTCAGGCACATATTCATATCTCTGATTTTTCACCATTCCTTTATCCAGGATGAAATATGCCCCTCCCTCCTTTTCTTTTATTGGCTGGTATATGGACTCAAAGTCTCGCGCTACCCAGTTAGCCATTTTCAATACTTTATTTGATGCATTTATAGTAAGGTGCCCGTAGCCTGGCGGGATGATTACCTTGTCGCCTTCACCTGCTTTTATCAAGATCACATCATCTATTCCTTCACCATCCGGTTTTTGCAGTATATAAGTTGCTTCGCCGCCCAGTACTTCATATATTTCAGGAAATGTTATCCCGGTCCCGGGAACAAGTGGGTGGTAATGGCCTGCTGTTTTTACAAATTCACACCCAAGCATACGCGGGGGAATAACAGTGATATCGTACCTCAGGCCATGTTCTTTCATGGCAATAGAATCTTTTTTGCTCAGTGAAAGCTCCCGGTACATATAATATAATTCGGAATTTTCTGCATTGGAAAGCCATTTGCGGTCATAAATGACATCTTTCATGTCATAAAGCTTTCGTATACCTGGCTTAACACCCTTAGATATGATACCCAATATCGACTCCATCGCACACTAATTGGTATATTGATATAAATAATGTTTTGCGAAATCTTTTTATCTGTTTCGCTTCTAATCAGCATTCTTCATGAAAAACAATTTAGTAATTATATTATTAACAACATTATTTATATTTTCAACACCATACACCGCATTAGCAGTTTCTGAAATAACCTTAAACGAAGTGAAAAGACCGCAAAGCGCTATCCTTTTCATAGTTGATGGCTTTGGCTCTTCTTATTATTATCCTGGAACTTCTCCTGTTGCATTAGACGGCTCTTTGCTTTTAAAAGCAACGACGGGAAACCTGTCTTTCGGAGCAATGATCGCGGATATAAAGACAAAACATCCAATAACAGGTATTGCGCATTCAGTGATCGTGACAGGTTTTTCTGATGCAAATGAGGAAACTGTGGGTTATCCTGGCGCTACAATATTTGATATAACAAAAGAACATAGCTTTGTTAATCTTGCTATAATGGAAAGAGGGGATTTCATGAATATGCGAAACGAGCAGGATATAATACTTTATGCCGAAAATAATTCTATTGATGAGCCTTTTATGGCAATACAAACAAAGAATGCGCCAGATGGTGTTTATGATCTAATGTATGAGTGGAAGGTGAAACTTCCCGCTTACCTGGATGGTAAAAAAGGTGTGGATAAATATTCTGCTTATAACAGATGGGGTATCGATGCTGCAAATGCCGCTGCGATCGACATGATAAAGAAACATCCGTCCCGGAGATTCCTCTTGACAGTGAATATCGGGGCAATTGATAGCGGTGGACATAATATGGGAGATGATGATTATCTTAAGTTGATCGAGAAACTCGATTCGGATATTTTTCCCCTTTATAAGACAGCGCTTGACAATAATATTGCATTCTTCCTGACAGCAGATCATGGTATGTCTTTTGCAACAATAAACGCGCGGCGTGGAGGGCATAGCTCGGATAAATATTCAACAAAGATTGAAAGCCTCAGAATTCCTCTTGTAATAGTTTCCCCAAATACAGTAACGGGAATTATCGGCGGAGAATATGAACAGGAAGACATCGCTCCAACGCTTCTGGGTGTTCTTGACCTTCCCGACCATCTCCAGTATGCTGATGGAAATTCCATCAATATAAAAAAATATGCCAGCATCTTTGTAAAAACTGATTCCGAGTACCAGGTCTCATTATGGAATAATGGCCAAAAACTATCCGAGCGCTCGGATTCCGAACTTATTTTCGCCGGCCTCCCCTTGAATTCAAGTTATATCCTCAAAGCAACAGGAGATGGTGGTACATTTCAAGAAACAGTGTCGCTTGATTCTGATAAACACTTCAATTTCAAAAAACCGGAGAATGCATTAAATATCAGTAACAGGGGATTGATCGCAATTATCCTGATATTGATAGTTAATGTTGCAGGATTAATAATCATTAGGCGGATCAAGGATTAATGGTAAAAATGCCGCATACCTGTGAACACGAGTGACACACCCAGTTTGTTGGCCGTAGCAATAACTTCCTTATCCCTTATTGAGCCTCCGGGGGATACGATATACCTTATATGATTCTGGGCTGAATGAATGATGCTGTCATCGAACGGGAAGAATGCATCCGATGCCATGACGCACTCACTCATTATGTTTTTTATGAATTCATCCTCATTAATGCCCGGTTTTTCCCTTTCGTAAAGGATCTTAAGGTTCTCTCTTGCTTTTGTGGCGGCCAGTTTCTTTATGGAATCAACCCTGTTTGGCTGTCCAGCGCCTATCGCAAGTATCTGGTAACATCCTTTTTCATACTCCCTGGCTATTACCACGGCATTTGATTTTGTATATTTGCAGGCGTTTATTGCAAACTCAGAAAGTCCTTTCTTTTGTTCAGGGAAAGGATGCTGGGTCACTACCTCCCATTTTTCATATAATCCCCTGTTCCTGGACTGGACAAGCATTCCTCCCACGATATAGTGGTATGTATTATCGAGTGGTTTCCCTTCATCCATTGGTAATTCAAGGATACGCAAATCTTTGCTCTTATTTTTGAGATACATTAGCCCTTCTTCATCATATCCCGGGGCGATAATAAGTTCAACGAACCTTCCTTTTAAAAATTCAAGCGCAAGAAGATCGGGTTTGCAGGTCATGCAGATTATACTGCCAAACGCTGAAACAGGATCCCCATCCCATGCTCTTAAGAGAGCTTCTTTAAGTGTATCCCCTGTTGCAAATCCACATGGATTGCTGTGTTTTACGATCGAAACCGCTATTTTCTTTTTGCATCCGAGAACTACATTCAGGGCACTTTCCGCATCTACATAATTGTTGTAAGAAAGCGCTTTTCCATGCAGTTGTTTTGCATTTGCGATCGTGGGTTCAGTTACGCCGGGCTCTTTATAAAATTTAGCGCTCTGGTGCCAGTTCTCTCCATACCTGAGAGTTGTTCCCTGAACGAATTTCATGCGCAGGATTTCTTCATTTACAAGGGCCGAGCTTAAGTATGTGTCAATCGCGCAATCATAATCTGCAATTCTTCGGAAAGCTTTGACTGCAAGCTTTTTCCTGGTTTCAAGGTTTATAGCGCCTTTGTTAAGTTCCTCCAGGATCAAAGGATAATCTGCTGTATCAGTTATTACAGCTACATGATTGTAATTTTTTGCTGCCGCCCTTACAAGAGCAGGTCCTCCGATATCTATGTTTTCAATAGCATCTTCAAGACTTGCTTTACTTTCCACTGTTTTTTCAAATGGGTAAAGGTTAACAGCCACAATATCAATGAATTCAATACCCTGTTCCATGGCATCTTTTATGTGGGAAGGTTTATCCTGTATTGCAAGAATAGCGCCATAGATTTTCGGGTGAAGCGTTTTCACTCTTCCGTCCATCATCTCAGGGAATCCCGTAATATCGGAAATATCTATTACTTTTATTCCGGCTTTCTTCAAGACAGAGTAAGTCCCGCCTGTCGAAATAATCTCAAATCCGAATCTAGTAAGCCCCTGGGCAAAATCAATTATACCATTTTTATCAGAAACGCTAATCAAAGCTTTCTTAGGCAGAAAATATCACCTCATCTAAATGGAAAATAGAAGTTATAAGTTTTTCTGACAATCAATCCTTAAAATTCGGTAATCTCACATTAAATAAAGCTTTAATATGCTTCAAGCATTTCTCCTGACATGAAAGATTTTATAATCATTGGGCATAAAGCCGTCACCGGAACATTTTCCCTTAACGATCTCCCGGGGGCTGCCGGGCGCATGGACATTCTGTGCAGGTGTGTTAACGCTGCGCTATTTCTTTCCCACGACCTGAGAAGAGATGTTCGTGTTTTTCTTGTAATGAAAGGTGAGCCATCCCCTCCAAAATTGATACGTTTTGATGGAGCCACGATAAGGTACCTGAGCCCTGATGAACGAAGCGCAGCATCATTAATAAAAAAAGCGCTTGAGAAGAATGCACAGGATTTCTGGACTGAATCCACGCCAGGTGTTAGCGTGAGGAAAGGGGATCTGGATATTCTTTTAATGGAGCTGGATACCAAAATCATCTATTTACGGGAAGATGGTGAAGATATCCGCAAAAATAAGTTCGGTGAAGCTTTTAATCCGTTATTTTTACTTGGAGATCATCTGGGTTTGACCGATGATGAGGAGAGAATAGTTGCGGGATATGATCCTGAAATAACCAGCGTAGGGCCGCTATCTTTACATGCTGATCACTGCATCGTGTTATTGCATAACGAAATGGATAGGAACTTTTGTTAAGTATGGATAACATTCATGGAAACGTATTTAGAACAATATGAATAATGAGAGGCAGATGACAATTCTTGATACAGCCTGTAAGATCATTCATGAAGGTCCGATATGCGATCACTGCCTGGGCAGGCAGTTCGCAAAGCTTTCCACAGGACTTTCCAATGATATGCGAGGGGCAGCCCTGAAACTCGTGCTTGCCATGCATGCAGGAGCGCAAAAAGATAAAGAACTGCAGGATGAACTTGCTAAAACCACGGGTGAAATAAAATGCTGGGTATGCAATAATCTTTTTTTGAATATTGGGTCGTGGGTAACAAAATCTATTGAGGCGCTTTCGGATTATGAATATATTAATTTCCTGGTAGGAACAAAGGTTACAGGACTTCTTGCCGAAAATGAAGAGATCCTCTGGGCAGAAAGCGGGACCACGTTTGCGGAGCCTCTTAAGACAGAATTGAATAGGGAGGTCGGGAAAAGGATAGAAAAGCTTGCATCAAAGAAGGCGAACCTCAAAAAACCGCAGGTTGTGGCGCTCCTTGACCTTGAAAATGATACTGTCGAAATAGAAATAAATTCACTTTACATTTACGGAAGATATCGGAAACTTATCCGTGGAATACCCCAGACAAGGTGGCCTTGCCGGGAATGCGGCGGGAGAGGATGTGAACGATGTGACAATACCGGAAAGATGTACCCGGAATCAGTGGATGAATTGATAAAGCCATACCTGATGTCAGCAGCACGGTGTGCAGATACTGCTTTTCATGGCGCAGGGCGTGAGGATATCGATGCTCTTATGCTTGGCGATGGGCGACCATTTGTTGTTGAGGCAAAAAGACCCCATATCAGGAGTCTTGACCTTAAAACCCTGAAAGCTGAAATAAACCATGGCGCAGATGGTAAGATCGAAGTGCTTGGACTCAAATTCGTTGAAAGTGAAACAGTTGAACAGATAAAATCCATGAAAGTTGACAAAGTATATCGTCTCAAGATAACACACAATACAACAGAGGAAAAACTTAAATCATCCATTAACATAATAAGCCAAACTCTCATCAAACAGAAAACACCCACCAGAGTGCTTCACAGGCGCGCGGATCTTGAACGGGTACGAAAGGTACACTCTGTCGAACTTGAATCGTATAATGAAAATATTGCAGTCCTCGTCATTGATTGTGAAGGCGGACTCTATGTCAAGGAACTGGTTTCTGGCGATGGTGGGCGTACTATACCCAGTGTAGCTTCACTGACAGGAAGTGAGGCAAAGGTTATTGAACTTGAAGTAATTAAAGTAGGATAAATAACAATCATAATTCGGAGAAATACTATGACGAAAAACCACGGAACAAGAAGGAAATCACGATATAAGTTAAAGAAAACAGTCCGGGAAAAAGGATTATCTCCTATCAGCAGGGCGATCCAGGAGTTTCAGGAAGGAGATATTGTGAACATCGATCTTGACCCAAGCATCCAGAATGGAATGCCTCATCCCAAATTCCAGGGCAGGACTGGAAAAGTCATGAGCCAGCGTGGCCGCGCCTATATTGTTGAAGTCAGGGACGGCGGACTAATGAAAGAAGTTATCATTCTTCCGGAGCATTTGACCTCCCAGAAATAACCGGTGAAATAATGTTAGTGAAGCAAATAATCAGTGAAGATATTTTGACCCTTGGTGAGGTAAAAAGCCTGCTTGAAGAAGTCAGGGAAGAGAGGGCCAAAGAAGACAAAGAACTCGGATATGAGTTGCGAAAGGCGATCTCTCATGCTGAAATGTTTGCCAGGCTGGAACCGGAGAAATCCCGGGAATTAATGAACGAGTTATCAAAACTTGAAAAGATGAAACCGGAGATAGCTGTAAGGATAGTGGATATTCTTCCGCTGACCAATGACGAGGTCAGGTCGATCTATGCGAAAGAACGATATACTCTCAGTGAAAAAGAACTGAAAGATATTCTTGAGCTAGTAATGAAATATAGCTGAAGAAATATTTATAAGATATAAACATATATTGTAGATTGACAGTTAGATTAAAAGATCCAAAGTGAGTGGTATTTGATGATAACCCTAGGGAAAAGGCAAGAAAAAGAAGACACAGCTTATATACTGGATTATCTACATTATGGGCGTTCTGATGATTCCCGTCCGATGTATCAAAAAAAGCCCCTTATTCAGGCAATCGGGGAAAAACATTTTGTTTTGATTGACCTTATCCCAAAAGAGAATGTCGTCCCCAATGTCCATGATAAGGTTTATATCGGGGATGGAGACCGTCCTATTATCGATCATGTAAAGAGACGTATCACCTATAATGAGCTTACACATGGGGCACAGCTGGAGCTTCCCTCTGTTATTGAAAAAATAGTACTTGCAAACGAAGCCTTGTTTTTGACTTTTTTTAATGATGCCTATCCGATAACAACACGTCTCCATATGCTTGAGCTGTTGCCGGGAATTGGAAAGAAACTCATGTGGGGAATAATAGAAGAGAGAAAGAAGGGTAAATTTGAGAGTTTCAAGAATCTTGTTGAAAGGGTAAAAGGTCTCCATGCTCCTGAAAAACTTATAGCGCACAGGGTCATGGATGAATTGAAGGACGATAATATAAAATATCGTGTTTTTACAACCCCCATGACCACCACTAGAAGATGAAATGGTATAAAAAGGACCAGCATTTCTTAATTGATGAACAGGTCCTCGGCAGGATTATCGAGTATAGCCATTTAAATAGTTCTGATACTGTCCTTGAAATAGGAGCAGGCTTCGGTAACCTGACAGAAAAACTTGCGCGCCGGGCAGGGAAAGTCATCGCTATTGAAGTGGACCCGGAACTCGCATCTTCCTTGAACCGGTTTGAAAACGTTGAAGTTATTGTGGGGGATGCCATGAAACAGGATTTTCCACATTTTAATAAAGTGATCTCTAATTTGCCATATTCTATCTCATCACCTGTGACCTTCAAACTGCTGGATTATAAATTCGATATGGGTATTCTTATGTACCAGCATGAATTTGCAAAAAGAATGGTTGCAGCAGCGAATAGTAAGGATTATGGCCGGCTTTCGATAGCAGTCCAGTATCGAGCCAATGTTGAGATCATAGAAGTTGTGCCACGGCTGGCTTTCAGTACTCCTCCACAGGTCAATTCAGCAATTGTCAGGCTTGTAACGCGACCGCCGCCATATGAAGTAAAGGATGTGGATTTTTTCATGAAATTCATAACCGCAGCTTTTTCACAGAGAAGAAAAAAAATCAGGAACGCCATATTAAATAATGCGGCATTTCTCGGCATCCCGGGTGAAGCGCTGGAAAAACTGCCTCTTGACATCATTGGCAGGAGGGCGGAAACCATTTCTCCTGAGGAACTGGCAAAACTGTCTGATATTCTTTTTGAGGAGAAAATTTAAATATCTTTTTCTAAGAAAAGATAATTATTCATTAAAAACGTGTTAATAGTATGAAAATTGCTGTGGTCTTTGACAGTGCAGGAACACTGCTTCGCATGTACCGCGTGGCAAAGAACATAAATACTGGCGCTATTCTGAATGAGGTGGTTTCAACAGACCTTGTCGGGAAAAAACCGTATTGTGCGCTTCTTGTAATGCAGATTGATTCTAACAGGCTCACAAAATGCCCTCCGGACATGCTTATTTCAGATTTTATCGGTAAATACAAAATTGGCATCGATGTTGGCTGCTCAAGAGCACAGGTGGATAACGAAACAGCTTTCTCGGTTGTAAAAAACGACATAAGGGCAACAATGTCCGACCTCCAGGAGGTAATGGCTGTAGTCAAGCAAAAATGTAAGAATATTTTTTATATGGGTGTGGGGCTCATAATTGATGTAGAAGAAAAAAACATTCCTTATGTCGTCTGCACAGGCGGGAAAATATATTCCAGTAGCTGTAATGTTATACAGGCGCTTACTGAGAAAGGCATAAGCATATATATCGCATCGGGTGACAGTATGCGAAATCTTAAACCGCTTGCGAAGAATGTCTGCGTTCCCCTTGAATGCGTATATGAGATATCAACGCCAAAGAAAAAAGAAGAGATCGTAAAGAAATTGAAAGAACAATATGATAAGGTAGTAATGGTGGGAGATGGGATCAATGATATACTTGCATTTCGAGCTGCGGACCTCAGTGTGCTCTCAATACAGCAGACAGGGATGTGCCCTCCTTTGCTTTGTGAGGAAGCAGACATTGTGATAAAAGATATCAAGGAGATAATCGGGATTCTGGAAAACTTGCAGAGTAACAATTGGAACACAGATTTCGCCGATGACACGGATACCCACGGATTGATTTATCCGTGAAGATCCGCTAAATCCGTGTCATACGTGTTCGAATATAGTATAATAATGATCTTTAATTCTTAAAAAATCTTTTATTTATTTTTCTTAATCTACTGGGTTCTTTCCTGATCGCTTCAACTTTTAGTCTTAATTCCTGCTGCAAATCTTCCTTTAACTTACCTGAATAAAGATCATATCGGCAAGCAAGCGATATTTTCGCTGCAAGGACTCTTGCTATCTTCCCGCGCTGCCACCGTGGGGCGGTATTAATTAGAGGATGCCTGAAAATCACACCATGTTTCGGGGATGGGGCTTTACCCTTCAAATGTTTAAAAAGCGCATTGTTCGCCCCGATGACCTGTATCGTGCTTGAAGGCATGAAAGCAAGCTTTTCAAGGCTCCCTGCCATACTCAAAAGGCGCGCCCCAAGAATGTGTCCTGCGATACTGGTTATATTTGGAGCTATTAGTAGCATGTTTTCTTTCAGGTATTCTTCGATACGATCTCGCGTTTCATACGATGCCACAAGACTTGAAGAAAAGCTTTTCATTATTTTCAGGTCAGAAGCTTTTGCTGGATCTTCCATCACGATAATTTTTCGGGCAAGTTCTTCTCCTTTTAAATCGGTATCCTCAAAATGCATGATGTACCATTCCCTGAGCCTTTCTGAAAGAACGTTGCCTGTTTCATTCAGGTCATCAATAGCTTCAACTGCCGCGATTATCCTCCTGTCCGGTGTCACAGATCGGGCGACCTGTTCTTTTGCGAGCCTGATATTGACTTCATGAAGTAATTTGTCATATTCATCATTAGAACTTACAAAACCATATTCTACCGCCAGGTCGCGAAGGTCTGACCCTGCTACTTTTCCTCTTATCAGTAGTTGTTCTTGAAGGAGGTGTTTAGTGATTAAAGAAAGATCTTTCAGGAATATTTCGGTGTTAATGATTGTCTCATTTTCTACAGTGAAAATCCCGAACCAGGTTCGAATTCGCATGGGACTAGTATTTTCTTTGAAAGTACTAAAACTTTCATAAAAAAATCATGCATAGCATTTTAAGGGAGAATGACATAATTAGATAATGATAATCATAATACTTATCATTAAGTCGCCAGAGGGATTTTAATGTCAAATCACAATAAAACATTAACAATAACAGTTATTCTTTCTTTTTTTCTGATAGGTCTAATTATATCTGCAGGATCAAGTCCGGTTTTGGATAATTTAGACTATCATGACGATAATACTATTCTCTTAAAGAACGCAAAAATTGATACATCCATTGCTCAACCCTCAAGAGCTGTTGCGAATATTGCTATTTCACAGAATGAGGTTGATGAGAATGGATACTATCTGGTACAATTAAAAGGATATGCAAAAGAGGAGTGGAAGCAGGTTTTGCTTGCTTCTGGCGCTGTTCTGTATGATTATGTTCCCAATAATGCTTTTATAGCCAGGATGAATTCATCTGTAAAAACGCAGGTGGAAGCGCTTGATTCGGTGAAGTGGGTTGGAATATACCAGCCTGAATACAGGATAAGCCCTTCGCTTTCCTCGTCACCTGCAATTATGGGCCAGGGATCAGCGAATGAAAATATTACGGTTCTTTTGTTTGATGCCGGGGAAAATAAGCGTGTTTCAGGGGAAATAACAGGACTTGGCGGTGAGATAGTAAGTAATTCAGGGAACAGGATCAGGGTCAATATAACAAAAACAAAGATCCCTGATGTTGCGCGGATAAACGGGGTAAGCTGGATAGAGAAGTATGTAAAGCCTGTTATTATGAACGATGTAGCATCAAATATTACTAAAACATATTCTGTCAGGAATACACATGGTTTGACAGGCGCCGGGCAGATAGTGGCTGTTGCTGATACGGGACTGGACACTGGTGTAAATGATAATACGATGCATGCTGATATCAGGGGAAGGATTGTAGCTTTGCATGCATGGTGGTCTGTCGAGGGAGATAGTGGTGCAGAGGATAATGATGGTCATGGAACGCATGTTACAGGGTCAATTCTTGGAAATGGTTTCCAATCAAATGGTAAATATGCAGGTATGGCACCCGAAGCCAGTCTTGTATTTCAAGCTATGCAGTATGATGGGCCAAATCCATCAATGAATGGGTGGCTCGTTATCCCTACTGACCTTTCCTCACTTTTCCAGGAAGCATATACTGATGGAGCCAAAATTCATAGCAACAGTTGGGGCGATCCAGGTTCATATGGTAGTTATACTTCAGAATCTCAATATGTGGATAGTTTCATGTGGAATAATCCTGATATGCTTATTGTTTTTGCAGCGGGAAATTATGGGAATGGAGATAATACGGTTATTCCTCCAGGCACTGCAAAAAATGCAATTGCTGTTGGAGCGTCAGAGAATCTCAGGAGGGAAAAAGGAGGGGTCTCTGACAATGTTAATGATATTGCTTACTTCAGCAGCAGGGGATTCACTGATGATAACAGGATAAAACCAGACGTTGTAGCGCCAGGCACTTATATCATTTCTACAAGTTCAAGTAAAATAGATGCTTCATATTCCTGGGGGGAAATTGATCCATATTATGCATACGACAGCGGCACAAGCATGGCAACTCCAATCGTTGCGGGCACAGCAGCACTTGTAAGGCAATATTATGTGGACAATAAATCAATATTACCGAGTGCTGCTTTAATAAAAGCCACATTGATTAACGGTGCTATTAATATGAGTTTGCCAAAGAATGCCCAGGGCTGGGGCCGTGTGGATATAGAAAATTCCCTGTTCCCGTCATCGCCGCGAACTATGCTATATTCTGACAATAGTACCGGATTAAGAACTTCTCAGTATTGGAATGTGAGTTACAACGTGATCAATAATTCTGAACCTTTGCGAGTAACGCTTGTATGGTCAGATTATCCTGGAGCACCTTTTGCCGGTGTTACACTGGTAAACAATCTTGACCTGACAGTAACAGGCCCGGGTGGGACATATTACGGGAATGGTGCACCGGATAACAGGAATAATGTGGAACAGGTTGAATTGGTTTCCCCATCAGTTGGGCAATACACTATAACAATAAATGGGACAAATATCCCTCAAGGACCGCAACCGTTCGCTCTTGTAATTTCAGGTGCAACGGATTTTCTTCCTCTCTCTGCAAGCAATGAGTTCCCCACCAATAATTCATACACGAATAACAACACTACAAATGTAGCAGTAAGCATAACCGATAGCATTTCATCAGTAAATATCACAATCAATGGTTTGCCTGTCTCTTTTTCAAATACTCCCATATCTAATGGATACAGGATACAGAATGTAACAACTGTTCCTTATGGCGATGGACGGGTAAATGTATCAATAAATGTCACAAATAACGACTCAAAATTGCTGAAATATACATGGTCTTTTTTTGTAGATTCAAAAGCTCCGCAAGTTACCATCAATCCCGTCTCCTACCAGCGCGCAGGAGCCGCAAAAACACACAGCATCATAGAATTCAATGTCTCTGCATATGATCCCAACAGCACTTCATCCGGCCTGAAAAATGCATCGGTGAATGTATCCCTGATAAATAACACAGGAATAATAGCGCTCACCAATATTTCCGGTTTCTGGAAGGGAAATGTAACAATTGACAAATCATCCATTCTTGATGGGAATTATTCGCTTGATGTCTCGTTTTCCGATAATGCCGGAAACATCAACAGCAGTGAGCACATTAATGTTTCAATTGACAACACACCTCCATCAGTGACTGATGTTTCCGTTTCTCCTGCATTCATAAATCTCACTGATTCAATTAACATCACAGCAAACATCACTTCGCTTGATCCGTTTTCTCAGGTGAACCTGAGTGACATCAATATACGCATAACATATCCCAATGGCACATCCATTAACTATCCCATGTTTTATGACAGCAGTAATTTGTTCTATAATAATTTTTCAGACACAGCGCAATACGGCCGCTATAATGTTACTATCCTTGCCAATGATACTACCGGGAATACGAACAGGGCTCAAAATACACAATTTACCACCGCACGTATATCAAATATGGAAGTAAATATTACCGGGGCTGATACAGAAACATTTACCGCTGCATACTCAAATACAACTTTACTCCTGGACACGAATAATTCAAGTAATGGGACTATTCAAATAATCCAATCAAAAATAAATCTGACTTCAAATGCACCCGATTTTTCCAATCCCGGCGTATATGTGCTTGTGAATGCAAGCCACAGCATTCGAAATAATCTGATGTATGCAGTTCTCTCAGTAAATTATACGGATGAGGAAGTAAGCTCTTTTGTGGAAAGTTCACTGCGCTTATATCGGTGGAATACCACATCATCTGAATGGGAGAAACTTTCCGGGCCGGGTTCACCTTCATTCGTAAATGATGCAGGCATAGATACTGTCAATAATTATGTATGGGCCAATATTACGAGACTCAGCGAATTTGCAATAGGTGGAGACCTTTATCGTGCGCCAATACAACAAACAATCTCATCTGGAGGCGGTGGAGGAGGAGGTGGTGGAGGCGGCGCATCAGGTGAAAATTATAATAATATTGAAGTAGTTGAAAAATATGACCTGTCGATCTATAAAGACAAAGTGACATCCTACAGGTTTACGAATAACAGCAATCCTGTAATGTTTGTTAATGTAACAGGCAATATCAGTTTTGGTGATATAACTGCGACCATAGAAGTCCTGAAATCTAATTCAACAATGGTAAATATCCAGCCGCAGGATATAGTTTATAAGAATGTTAACATCTGGGTAGGATCATCAAGTTTTAACAGGCCAAGAAATATAAAGGAAGGAATAATCAGGTTCAGGGTATTGAACTCATGGCTTGAAAGTAACAGTATCACAAACACCAGAATGGTCATGTGGGATGGCAGCGATTGGAAAGATCTTGAAACAAATAAGATCACAAAAGATAGCGCTTATACATATTATGATGCCAGTACCCGCTCATTTGCAAATTTTGCGATAACCGGAACAAAGGGACAGATGAGTGTGCAAGTTTCGCCTCCACTGTCTTTAATAAAAAAGGAATTAGAACTCACTGAAAGCGTTAAGCCGGTTGCAGATTCAACTAAGAAAGCACCAGGATTTGAAATCAGTACCCTGTTATTGTTATGTTATGTGTTTTTTCTGTTCAGGCAACAGAGGAAATGAGATATCATATTATAATAACTATAATGCTAATAATCATAATATTTATATATCAATAAGGCATGATATCAATTGCGTACCAATAGGATACGTATTGCAATAAAAGAGGAGACATTTCATGAACATGACCAATCAGAATAAAATATATTTATTTTTGGGACTGCTGGTTTTCGGTATGCTGGCGGGTACGGCGAATGCAGCATATACGATACAGGAATTCGGGACGAACAGTTTTCGTTATTCAAGCGGAGTAAATATTACTGTATCTGGAAAATTAATGAATGATACAGTTGAGGAATCCGGCGCAAATATAACACTAGAAATTTTTAATCAAAGTGGCGCGTTAATTAATACATTTTATTCTACTACGGATTCAACAGGCTTTTTTTCTAAAATAATTGCGACAAACCCGCTTACTGAGGGAAGATATACTATTGTGCCCTCAGCGCAAGTTATTGGTGTGGCTGCTCCAGGAATTAATGTACTCATATACGGTGGCGATGAAATAAAGTCTATAACAGCATCCTTTATCAGAGGCACTGTTCAAGTCGTAGCCCTGAATGAAACGGGTTATGGAAATAAGAATATCAATGGTACTTTATATTGGTTTTTGGTCTCATCAGGCAATACTATCTCAGTAGACACAGATCCGACTATTAATACTACAAATACGATACGTAACCTGGTGACAAATTCCAGGGTTAAGCTTGGGAGCAACACATACTCAGTATTTTTTGTACAAAGAACGAGTGAAATAATTCTTGCCAGAATGGTACAACCTGTATTTACAGGTTCAGAGGGCTTCTATAATTTGACCTTGCTTGCCTTAAATTCTTCAGACCATCCCTTATCAGGAAAAAATCTTACACTTAAAATAAGCAATAGCAGCGGAATTATCGAAACCCAGGTATTATCTTCCACAGAATCAAATGGCCTGGCAACATCGAATATCACAATCCAGAGCGCTGGTGGATTATATACTATTCAATTTATGGAAAGTAATGAAACCATCGGCACAATCAGTTATAGTGTTAATTCATTTGACATATCTGGTGATGTGCTTTCCTCCGAGTGGACGCCACAGCGTACTTTTGCGCAAGGACAGAATGCTACTTTTACCGTTAGCGTAAAGACAACGGCGGGTGTGATTTATAACGGTACCGGGGCAAATATTATCGCCTATATACGCGGCCCGAGAGGATTTTTAGAACAGCATAATCTTTCATTCAATCCCAATAGATCCGTTTTCTACTATGTCTACCAGATTCCAGATAATGCAACCCAGGGAACATACGCGGTTGAGTATGTAACAACTATAGGCAGCCAAATATTGAGAAGCTACAGTAATTTTGAAATCAGAGGATACAACTTATTCCTCAAGCCCATAGGTAAAGTTAATGAGATGTCAGGATTCTTCCCGGGTGAAGAGGCTTATATCATGGTGAGTGGAACCGACCTGGGCACGGGAGAGATCGCTAACTTGAATTTATCAACAGACGGCAGTAACAAGGATAACTTCACTTTCAGTATAAAAAATTCAGAGGGTGTAGATGTTACAGGATCCTGGGGAGCTATGAGCTTAGATCGCTTTTTCATTGAGGCTCAAATTGACGAATGGCTACAAAATGAGATCAGGGGAAGGGCGCCAAATGCAAGTATCATCAATTTTACCTCTCCTGACACAGAAGCCATGTACGATGTTATTATAACTGCCAACCTGAACGGCGCTACTCAAGAAGCAAGGACGAGCATCGGAATTCAAAGGATATTCCTTAATGCATTCCCTGTAAGCAGTGATGGAAACTTTGCCATGAGTGTTTCTTCGCAGGATAATGTAACGTTGCGTATAGATGCATTCAATCCAAGTACCATGAGTATAGAAACCAATATATCAAATGTTGGCATTGTGGAAGCTTTTGCAGTGGATACTGCGGAAATAGTGACCGATAAGATGCTTAATCCTTCATTGGTCATTCTCCCGGATGGATCCAAAGGTCTGAAGTTCTATAACAATGACTCTAATCTGGGATTCCATATGATAAAATTCTGGGCAAATGTTACCTTGCATGATGGTACAACCAGCCAGGCGATTGGAACTGGTTTCTTCAATACCAGATTATACTATATATGGACTCAACCTGCGATGACAGATGGTGGTAATTTCATGACCTTCTCAGGAGACTCCAATATTTCGCTACGCATCCAGGTAATGAATACGGGATTCTCTCCCCAGAGTGGCAAGACCGTCGAAGTAGATGAAATCCGTCATGTTCAGTCCTGGGAGAAAATTGACTTTGATTCAGAATCGGATATGAATTGGAGTGGAACCACTGATTCAAACGGGATAGCCAATCTTACTATTCATCCTTCAAGCCCTTTAAAATCCGGTGGTTATGATGTTCGTATCAAGCTCACGGCAGATGATGCTTCAGGAAACTCCATCTCAGATTACGGAAGAGGCTGGTTTGAGGTCAGGAATTTCATGTTCTGGGTAAATCCCACTAACTGGAACGTAAAAGCCGGAGAGAACATCTCATTTGATATGCGGGCTGTAAATTCTACAAACATGAATAGCGCGTTGAATCTCAGTGTGCAAGTTAAAAAAGTCATGTTGAGAACAGATTGGTCACAGCCGCCCATTGAAATTGGTGGAACGCATAAATTGAATGGCAGCGATTCTATAGATATTTCTACAAACATGAGCCAATCCGCTACGGTTATTTACAATGGCACGACAAACAAGGCAGGTATGTACGAGTTCGTATTTGAGGCAAATACGGACAGTGGTATAATTGAGGAAACAAGAACGTGGCTTGAAATCAGACCGTTTGTTGCCTGGATATCTTTACCAAGGGGAAATGACTGGAATAGCAGATACGGGGTTAATAATACAGTGAACCTTATCGTCCATGCAAGTGATTCCAATAACTGGGAGGCACAGTCTATGCAGTTGGATGCAAACCGGACAAACATCACTTCAGTAATGAAGATGGGTATGTTTGGGGGTGCACCATACAAGAAACAATCACAGCTCAATATAACTAATGTTACATACGATAGTTATGATCCAAATGCAGTAAATATCACACTTTCCCTGACAAATTGGGCTGAAGGTGAATATGACATGGTTATTAATGCGGTTGATACTGCTGGTAACGAGGTATTGACTCACTTCTGGTTACGAGTTGAAGTTGCATCAGTAGGATTACCGCAATTCTACAATGTAGGGATTCCGGAGAGCAGGGTGTACACGAACAAGGTGTCTTTCAACCTGAGTGATGAGACGAGTCAGAAAGTTAATGATAATGCGTATCCTGGATTAACTAGCGATGTCGCCAATAACTTCACTAATTCAAAGATCGGACTTATTGGGCAATATAGTAATATCAAAGGTCAACAGTTGCTGAGAATGGAGCAGAATGAACCGCAAGCAAGGACGTTCTGGGCGCTTGTAAATACAACTTCTCCTGGAAGGTTCTATGTGAACTACAACAATTCCAACTTCTCGGATGCAAATACAACTTATGCCCAAAACATGACAATAGGTGAAATTTTTAATGAGGTGAATGATGCAGGCGTTATTATCAGGCGCTGGAATTTGACACACATTGGTGAGGATGGTACTATCGAGATGGAAGGCATCAGTACACTGAATAACGGCTACATAATAGATACATCCATTAGCAAATCAGGCAACTTTATCATGGAATCAAACTTCCGGGATGACCAGTGGAGGAAGATTGACCTGGATGGCAACGGGCAATACCAAAGCTGGGACGGGAACTCCAGGAATAATACTTACTATATTATCCTGGCCGATAACGAATCATCAGGTGTTTACGATACAGTTATTGTTTCGAATACTACAAACTTTACCAGAAATGGAATAATTGCAAAGAATGCAACAACCGCTGATCCGGTAACCTTTGGAGGACCCGCTATTTACTATATAAGTATGAAGAGAGAAGGTCCTTTTTATAATATTGCATTCACAAGCTACCAGGCAGGCTTTGACGGCATGTGGCTTGGCACATTTGAGAAAGGAAAAGAGCTAAGGATACCATTCATGGTGCAATATCCAGGCACTACCAATGGCATACCCGGTGTTAATGTAAATGTGACCAGGCTTACCTGGTATTCACCGGATTTCCAGGACGTAATGCTCACAAATGAAGATGCCCCCGGAGATACCACAGATGCCAACGGATTAGCCATAATTAATGTGAACACTTCGAATATCCCAAATGGACAATATCTGATCGCTTACACTATTTCAGGACAGGGAATATCAAAGTCTCCAGCTGAGAAATACAAATTACCTGGAATGGAAATCAGGAAGTTCGTTGTGTCTGCACAAGCCGGAAATGTCGGTTCGATATCGACAAGCAAGGTAAGCGATGGCAGCGGTCTTAATGTGGTTTACGGTACTGAGATCGAACCCAGGGGCGCAACAATGGCATTCCGCCAATATCCCTCAGACATTTATAGAGTCGGCTGGCCATTTAATATGGAGAACGAGTATTATTTCAATGCTACGAGTGGAAGTTACCACACAGGATTTGATCAAGGTAACACAACAGGCATTGCTGTTGAAAATAACAGCATAAACCTGACAAGAAACGGTGCAAACACCACCTATAATTTCACGGCGTTTTATCCTGATAGCACAAATATATCTTTAACAGTGGGCGTACCTCAGATGGTCTTCGGGTATTGGAATATGACGCTTCAATCTGTTGATCCGGGTCAAGTCGCTCGGTTAAGAATAGATTACCTGTATGATGATATGACACCTCAGGACAATCCTCCTGCCTGTTGCACTTATGCAACTGTAGGTTCACGAATATTCTGGGGACCAGGCGATCTGAACATAGAGATAACGGCTATCAATAATACCATGGTCTGGTTCGAGTTGTTCCAGCCAAAGATCCTGTATCAGATTGAGAGCATGGGTGTTCTGATGGACGGAAATGATGCTAACGGCGAATGGGATTCAGGCAGAGTAACAAAGGTATCGAACTACAGTGGCACAGGTTATGATGTATATGGTTATAACGATGTCAACCAGACACAATTGGAAGGAAACCAGAACAACGGCTGGAGCCCAACCCTTGACAGTGTGATGGTGACAAACAGCACATGGAACCAGACCTACAGGATTGGCCAACTCATTCCAGCGCTTAATAACCAGTATGTTGGTCTAGTTGCGCGCTGGGGCGGCAAGATTATCTTTGTGAATTCGACCGATACAAGAATTTTCCCATTCCCGGATTGGGCTGCAGACGGAGATACCTATTATCTGGGTACCTTCACAGAATCTGATATCAATGCAGATATTAATAACAACCAGAATATCACAGATAGTACTCCTTACTACATAAGACTCGAAGACAACTCTCCTAATGGAGTGTTTACCGTTACAACCGGTATGTTCGATGACGATAAGGACTTTACGCAGGCTGGCAGCATGTCTGGTATGTGGACACCGCTTGACCTGTATACACAGGAGCAGGGGGGGACAGATATGCAGGGCAATAAGTTCGATGAAAAGTGGATAACCCTGGGAAGCATGTTCGGCTGGCCCTTTGGAGTACCTGAGATAACCTACAATGGTAACTTCGCCAATCTTACCACGTTTAAAGAGAGATGGAACCCCTTCAGTTTAAGCGATAATGTGACTGTTTATGTCAACGCCAAGACATTCTCCAATCAGCCCATAAATGGCAATGTATCCCTGGACAAGCTGATGGTGTTATTCAAGTCTAATATGAGTGATGCTACGGGTCCAGTTAGTGGAGGCAGCAGTATGACAGCAGAAGGTACCGGAGGCGGAGGAGGCACTGGAGGCGGTGACATAGGCACAGGTAAAGGACCGGGAGCCCCACAAAGTTATGTGATCCCGAACGTGACCGTTCCTATTGTAAATGGCATAGGAGTATGGAGGATCAATTACAGTGTAATACAACCAGTGGTAGGAAGCTTTGACAGCGGCAACTTTGCCGCAAAGTTGAATATTACTGACAACGAAGGAAACTTTGAGAATGCGGAAATATCATTCTTTATGCAAAATTCCACAGTCTTCATGGGGCCAACACAACCAGGTGGACCAGGAGGTATTTAAAATGATAAAAAGAATCATATTAAGTATAATCGGTTTGATGTTGTTGATTTCAATTGCAAGCGCTACTTCCTCACTCACAATAGGAAGCCTGAGCTACAGTAGCAGCGTACTAAAGGATGAGAGTTTCACAATTTCAACTTCTATAGAGGCTGCGAGTGTATCTTCGACCACAATTGTCACTGTAACTCTTTCAGACAACACAAATGCAGTTGCTATCACCAGCGCTGTGACAACTCTTACATTCACTTCTGCTGGAACACAGAATGTGCAGTGGTCTGTTACAGCTAATAATCCAGGTACATATACGAATCCATTTACCATTACAGCAACTGCAAGCGATAGCGGGACTGCAAGCCCAAAGACTGCCACTACATCTATTTCGATAAAGGATAGGCCAGTACTCTTCGCAAATGTCTCCCAGAACGATACGAGTATTTCTCCAGATGGATATGTCCAGCTGAATTATGTTCTAACAAATGTGGCTTCAGCTGAAGCAGGAAGTGCGACTAATATAAATGCTTCATTGACAACGATCCCGGATGGATGGACACCAATTATAACAACAACCCATTCAATAAGTTCACTTTCAGCAGGTGGAAGCCAGACATCTGGTTATTTCATTGTGAAGGCCCCGTCAACACCCGGAAGTTATGATCTCAATATGACCATAATTTCAGCCCAGGGCGAAAGTATAACAAAAGGCTGGACCGTAACGGTTGAATCGATAGAGACAGCAACGCCAGTATTGACCACGATAACAGTTTCACCTGCAACGGCAACCCTTACAATAGGTGGAACACAGGTATTCAATGCAACAGCAAAAGACCAGAACGGGACTGTGATGGAAGGTATCAATATAACGTGGGCAAGTAAAAATACTTCTATCGGAACTGTAACTCCACAAAATGCACTGACCGGTTCGAATGGAAATGCAACGGTCACACTTACCGCACTCACCGCGGGAACTGTGATAATAAATGCCACAAATGCCAGTAAAGTAGCAAATGCGACCGTGATAATCGCAGATTATATACTGAACCTTTCAACCGGCTGGAACCTTGTATCCGTGCCTTTTGGCCTGACCAACACCAGTCCATTTACCGGATTCACAGTACTGTACTACAATGTAAGTGCGGGTATCCCTGAAAGTGATCCGACGATAGAACCGCTGAAATCCTACTGGGTTAATAACAGTGAAAGCGAGGTCGTCAGGATCGGTCTCATCAATAATTCAAGAGATGGAGCAGGCCCTTCAAAAGCCATATCACTTGCAAACGGCTGGAATATGGTCGGCCCCACCGGAATGGTATCGAAGAACGCCTCTTTGATGTTCGGCTCGGTCTATACAAACCTGTGGAGGGTTGCCGGTTATAACTCAACGGGCGATGCATATGAGATATTCACAAATTCAGATACGGCGGTCAATAATGTATCGGTTCTTGTCACAGAGCCGACCGTTGGTTACTGGGTGTTAGTGACAGGAGACTCGATGTACGATGGAGATGGATCCATACGATAAAGGGCTATAACTCCCTTTATCTTATTGTAAGGTTATATGAAAAGATGAGAAATCACCAAAATTTTTATATTTGCTGTAAACAATAAACTGGCAGCAAATGATTAGCAAAAACAATATTATTATATCGGGAAAAGCCTGGAAATTCGGTGATAACGTCGATACTGATGTGATAATTCCCGGTAAATACCTGCGCACCACTGATATGAGTGTGTTCGCATCCCATGTTATGGAAGGGATCGACCCGTTATTTTCACAAAAGGTCAGAAAAGGCGACATAATCGTGGCGGGAAAGAATTTCGGATGCGGTTCATCCAGGGAACAGGCGCCCCTGGCTTTAAAATATGCAGGTGTGGCTTGCATCGTAGCTGAATCGTTCGCCCGGATATTTTTCAGGAACGCAATAAATGTAGGGTTGCCTATTATTGAAGCAAGGATTGATTGCAAAGAGGGAGACAATATCGAGATCGACCTTGAGAAAGGAATTGTGAAAAATAATGAAAAAACATACCCTGCCACAAAACTTCCCGGTTTCCTGCGCGAGATACTTACTGATGGCGGGCTTGTGGAACATCGGAAAAAGGTGAATCTTTGATATTCCCGGCTGATTATAAATGCGTGGGTATGACAAGAACTGACCCCACAGGGAGGATCGGTGGGCCGATATATTTTTCTACAGAATACCTGATCGCAGATCTTCCATCAGGTTATGAAATATATATTGTTAAAAGCGAAGGTGAAGGGCTGTTAAGAAAACTTATCTCACTTGAGTTGATAGCTTCTGGAAAAGAGATAACAAAATATAAAGAAAAACTTGATTCCCATGACAGGACAAAGCTTATCGAATGCGCCCTTCCCTTATGTAAAGGTGCTGTAAATACGGTTGTTTTTGAGGGCATGGACAAGCATACGACTTTTGTCCAGGATCCGAGCCTGCATGAGGTAATGGAGATCGAGATTATTGATATCGCGCCACCCGAGCCGCCCTGGCTTGACTTTGCTATCCAGAGACTCGTAAGAAGCGGGATACTCGGAGAATTGAATATTCGCTTTTCCACAAAGCTAATTGACCTTCGCCAGTTTGAAGGTGAAAAGGTAGTTTTTCCCTGCCATGCTTCCGAACTAAAAGGAAAATACCTTGATACGGATACCGATATAGAAGATAATTCCACACTTGTGGGATGCGATATATCAAAACAGATATTTGACCTTCGCTTCCCTGATTTGACTTATAAGCATATCAATATGTGTCCACTTAAAACAGAGCTTTACCTGCCCACCAGGCCTTTTATCACACGATGCTGCCAGAGCAAGAAATCAGGTATGGTGAACCTTAATGGCATAGACGGCGCCGTGGTTCACTGGGGCGCATCGGAATACGATATCGTGGATGCGATCCGGATGCTTGTAAAAATAATGAAAGGTAATATTGAAAATACGGAAAAAAATATATCGAAAAACCAGGAAAAAACATGAAAGTTGCAATTATCCCTGGTGATGGCATCGGAAAAGAAGTTTTACCTTCGGCTTTGTCAGTACTTGATGCTTTTGGCCTTGATATAGAGAAGGTCCCTCTTAAGATCGGTTACGATAAATGGAAAAAAACGGGAAGCGCCATCACAGATGATGATATAGCTCTCATCAAACAGTGTGATTGCGTTCTTTTCGGGGCTATTACAACTGTGCCTGATCCCAATTACAGGAGCGTTCTTATGCTTTTGCGCAAAGAACTCGACTTATATGCAAATATCCGTCCATTCACGCCTCTTGAAAAAGTTAAATTACCCTGTGCCAGGAAATTCGATTTTGTGATAGTAAGGGAAAATACGGAAGGCATGTACTCAGGTGTCGAGGAACTGCATGAGGATGTCGCATATACCACAAGAATAATTACCAGGAAGGGCAGCGCAAGAATAGCAGAAAAAGCCTGCAAGCTGGCAAATATGAGGAAAAAGGAGTTAACAATAGTACATAAAGCAAATGTTTTGAAATCCGACTCATTTTTCCGTGATGTCTGCACGGGGGTTGCAAAAAAAAATGGCATAGCATATAATGAAATGCTGGTAGATGCCATGGCATATGATATGATCCTGCATCCCGGGAAATACGATGTGATAGTGACCACAAATCTTTTCGGTGATATTCTCAGCGATGAAGCTGCTGCAATGGTGGGTGGCCTGGGTCTATGCCCCAGCGCCAATATTGGCGATAAATATGCGCTTTTTGAACCTATACATGGCAGCGCTCCCGATATTGCCGGGAAAGGTATCGCTAACCCGATAGCTGCCATACTGAGCGTTAAGATGATGCTTGAATATGCAGGTCACACAAGGGAAGCAATTTCAATATTTATTGCTGTGAATAAGGTGATTGATATGGGTATCGTTACTCCTGACCTTGGAGGAACGTATTCAACCATTGATGTGTCCAATGCTATCATAAAATTGATAAGATAAAAAACAAGGTAGGTTCGGTAAAATGAAAGTAAAAACGAAAAAACAATTACTCAACGAACTTGAAAAAGCGCAAGATGAGAAAAATAGATTCGAGGCTATTGTTGCGGCTATTGGCGATGGGATAATAATCCAGGATACTGATTATAAAATAATATACCAGAACCAGGTTCAAAATGAAATATACGGGGACAGGACAGGTGAACTTTGCTACAAAACGTATGAAGGCATTGATGAAATATGCCAGGACTGCCCTATTGAAAAGACCTTCAGGGATGGAAAAATACACAGGTCGGAAAGAAGAGTTGTTACGGATAAGGGAGTATCATATGTTGAACTTACTTCATCGCCATTAAAAGATTCGTCAGGAAAAATAATTGCCGGGATAAAAATTGTCAGGGATATCACTACGCTTAAGCGTGTTGAGAATGAGCTTCGTGAAGGAGAACGATTACTTGAAAGCATCTTTTCAAGTATCCAGGACGGAATAGGCGTCATTGATACAAAAATGAATATTATCCGTGTCAACAAGACAGCCCAGGAGTGGTATCCGCATGCGATACCTTTTGTTGGAAAGAAATGTTATGAAGCCTATCATAACAGGAAAGAGCGGTGCGAGCAATGCCCTGCCCAGGAAACGCTAAGAACCGGGAAATCATCTCATGAAATAGTTCCTAAACACGACAAATCTGGAAAGGTAATTGGATGGCTGGAAATCTATAGTTACCCTCTTAATGATATGGTTACCGGAACGATGAACGGTGTAATCGAATATGTACGCGACATCACGGAACGCAAGCGTATTGAGGAGGAACTCAAACAATCAGAAGAAAAATATCGCCTGCTGATTGAGAACATTAACGAGGGGGTGTTTGTTATCCAGGATGCAAAAATGGTGTTTGTAAACCAGATGTTAGCAAATATAACTGGCCGCAGGATCGAGGAAATTATAGGAATGGATTTCCGGCGCTTTGTTGCTCCTGAGGATCTCGAAATGGTCCAGGATCGTTATTACCGGAGGCAAAAGGGGGAAGATGTTCCCAGGGAATACGAATTCCATGTGTTGCGAAAGGATGGGGAAAAACCTATTGTCAATATGACTGTGGGTATCGTTAATTATTGCGGCAGAGTTGCCAGCATGGGAATACTGCGGGATATCACTGCCAAAAAGCGTTCCGAGGAGGCGCTTGCCCTATCGAACCTGGTAGTTGAGAACAGCCAGACCGTTCTTTTCAGGTGGAGAGCATTGGAGGGCTGGCCTGTAGAATTCGTATCAAATAACGTTGTACAGTTCGGATACAACGCAGAGGATTTCCTGTCCGGCGCTCTTCTTTATGCATCTATTATTCATCCTGAGGATCTTAAAAGAGTGTCCAAGGAGGTGGAGGACCATTCGGAGAGTGGCGAAGACCGGTTCCAGCAGGAGTATCGCATCACTGCAAAAAATGGAGCGATCCACTGGGTCGATGACAGAACAGCGATAGAACGCGATAGTTTTGGAAATATAACTCATTACCAGGGAATAATCATTGATATCACTGAACGCAAACACGCTGAAGAAGCCATCAGTAAATACAATAAGGAACTTGAAGAATCCAATCGCATGAAGGAACTATTTACTGATATCATGCACCATGACCTTTTGAACCCTCTTAATGTAGCCCATGGATATGTTGAACTTTTCCTTGAAGATGAAAAAAATCCCCGGAAAAAATCATACCTCGATACCATTAAACGAAATCTTGTCAAAGGAATGGAACTTATTGATAATGCTACAAAGCTTTCAAAACTTAAGAGTTTGAAATCTATTGGATTTGAGGACCTGGATTTGAGAATTGTTGTCACAGATGTTATTGAAAATCTTAGACCTCTTGCATTCAATGCCGGGATGAATATTGAAAATAACCTGGTGACCGGATTACCTGTGAGAGCTAATAGGATAATAGAAGATATTTTTACAAACATTATAATAAATGCTATAAAATATGCCCCTCAAGGAAAAAAAATAGTGGTGAAGGGAAAAGAGGAGGCAAATTCCTGTCTGGTCAGGATCATAGACTTTGGGGGGGGAATAAAAGATCCGGATAAGAAACTCATTTTCGAAAGATTCACCAGGAATGAAAAGAAGGGTGTAAAGGGTTCAGGATTGGGTCTTGCAATAGCAGGAAGGATCGTTGAACTTCATAATGGCAGGATCTGGGTTGAAGATAATCCTGACACAGGGGCTGTTTTTGTTGTGGAAATACCAAAATCATAGCGATCTATTCAATCACTTTCTTTTCTTTCCTTCATGCATCTTCTTGATCTTGTCTTCTGCAGCCTGCATTCTTGCCTTATTATCCTCATATATCCTGGAAACATTCTCGGAAGCCCGTTCAAGCCTTTTTTTCAGGACAAGCAGTTCTTGTGTTGAAAGGTTGTAATTGGGAGTGTTCTCGATCCACAACTGCTCTACATCGATTAGTGCGTTAATTGCAGCTTTTGTCCTGTTTATCGTGTTCTCGTCCATGGACTCAAATTGAACTTTTCCTTAGATTAAAGTTTGCATCAAATCAGGTGTTCAGCTATACCCTGGGAAATCACATGGTCGCAGTAAATACACCGAAGCTCCACAGGCTTCTTATTTACAGTGAATTTTGAAATAACAGGCTCACTGGTATTGGAAATGCAGTTGGGATTGTCACATTTCATCACTCCTTCAAGTTGCTCAGGAAGCTCAACCCTGTGTTTATCAATTACCTCAAAATCCCGGATGATATTGATCGTGGCATCTGGCGCAATGAGTGAAACTCTATCCACTTCTTGCTCTTTAAGTTCCCTGTCCTCGATCTTTACAATATCCTTTCTTTCTAAAACTGCGCTTGGAACGTTCATTGCAACGCTGACCACAGCGGTGGTTGTTCCTGAGATCCCGAGTATTTTCAGTACATTAAGCGCCTGACCTGCCGTGATGTGGTCGATAACTGTCCCGTGCTGGATAGGGCGTACACGCATTTCTTTCTTCAATGAACCATCACAAGTATTTTTATCAGCTTCTTTTCGTTTCATGCCAGCTCCATTGCCATTGCAAGAAGTGCCATCCTGACCGGGACCCCATAAAATGATTGCTCAAAATACCGCGCGTATTTTGTCCTGTCAACAGCCGGATCGATCTCATCAAGGCGCGGCAGGGGATGCATTATTATGAGATTATTGCGGGATTTCTTTAGCAATTCTTCTGTCACCCTGTATATACCTGCTACTTTCTGGTATTCTGCCGGATCAGGAAAGCGTTCTTTCTGGATTCTTGTAACATATAATACCTCAATATCCCCCAATACATCCTCGATATTGGTTGTCTCGCTGATGCTTGCACCCTGCTTTTTCAGGTCTTTCTTGATGACATCAGGCATTTGTAATTGCTTTGGTGAGATAAGGGTCATATCGGCATGATACATGGATAAAGCATAAGCAAGTGAATGAACTGTCCTTCCGTACTTGAGGTCCCCAACAATTGCGATCCGCAGGTTCAAAAGGCTGCTCTCGCGCATTATAGTATAAAGGTCAAGAAGTGTCTGTGTTGGGTGATGGCCTGCCCCGTCCCCGGCATTTAATATCGGGACATTTGAAAATTGCGCAGCCATTCGGGCGGCACCTTCCCTGGGATGCCTCAATACGATAGCATCGGCATAATTTCCTATTACCCTTATAGTATCTGCAAGAGTTTCTCCTTTTGCGACCGAGCTTTTTTCAATTGAACCAAGGTCAATTACCTCTCCGCCAAGCCTTTTCATTGCAGTTTCAAAAGACAAACGTGTGCGAGTGCTGGGTTCATAAAAAAGGGTCGCAAGAATTTTTCCGGAGAGAAGAGAGGATTTTTGTCCCCTTGCTATTGGTTCAAAATCCTTTGCCCTTTTCAGGATAATATCAATCTCATCACGTGAAAAATCCTTCATTGAGATGATATGTCGTAACATCACACCTAATAAGCCTCATTGAAATTTAAATTTATTGATAATTGTTAAATGTAAGGAAATCCAATTGATATGCATGGATAAGGTTCAAAAGGGGAAACAGGATTTTTATAAATATCGTAAGGGTGCAGTCCATATCAGGAGCATGCGCAGCATCCGCACAAGCAATACTGAAATAATCCACATCATTATTTCGTGGCTTGCCATTTCCTATGCATTTGCGATCCTGCTGCTATGGTCTCAATCCGGTACCAGGCCTTCTACTGAAGAGCTTTTTAACGGCATTTTCAATCCTCTTGTTATTTCTTTATTTACAGTCGGGATTTCATTCATAATTCATGAAATGAGCCATAAGATCGTGGCGCAAAGGTTCGGTTCATGGGCTGAGTTCAGGATGAGTCCGATAATGCTTTTCCTGATGCTGATCCTGGTATACCAGTTCGGGATATTATTTGCGGCGCCGGGCGCTGTCATGATATACGGCGGCAATGTGGGCCGCCGGGAAAACGGGCGCATATCGCTTGCAGGGCCGCTTTCAAACCTTCTTCTTGGAATGGCGTTTTTCCTCCTGTTATCCGAACAGGGGATCCTTTATGAGATCGGAAGATACGGCGTGATCGTTAATATAAGTCTTGCGCTTTTCAATATGATCCCGTTTGGAATATTTGACGGCAGGAAAGTATGGGAATGGAATAAACTAGTATATCTTCTTGTTGTAATAGCTGCTCTTTTGTTACTCTATTTATATGTTGCACCGCAGTTGATGGCTCCGATAGATCGGTTGCCATTCTGAGATTTTTCAGGATATGATGCTCATGGAGTTTGTGATTTTGCAAAGATAGGTTTATGTCTGATAAATTGATACTTGATTGTCATGAGACTCGCCAAGATACCAACCGGTATTAAAACATTCGATATGAATATTAACGAAGGTTTTCCGGCAGGTTCGGTGATACTTCTTCTCGAAGATGTGGGCGCAGGCGGGCGAGAGTTCCTCTATACATCCATTTATAATATCAACCAGATGAAAGTCAGTCAGAATGATCCTGACCAGATGAAAAGGAAACCTAAAAATCCCGTGGATAACGAGATCGATATGATGATCCGGCTTCCTGATAAGATCTGTTATGTTTCGATCTCAAAATCAAAAGAAAATATTTTAACAGAGAACGCTTATGCTTTCCATAAGGGCTATCATGAGGCTGTCAGAGACGGTCTTGTTTTCAAAGAACTTTCCGATATATATTTCCGTCAAAGTATTGCCCAGAACCTCTGGTCTGAAAAGAAAGGGATAACGGGATTTGATTCCAACTCTGATAAAAATATACTTGAAGAGCTATCCGAGTTCCTCAATGAGAATGCAAAGGGCAATATCGTGATCATTGATTCACTGACCGATCTTTTGGTCAATCAGATCGATTATCTTAACAGGACAGATTTTATTATGTTTTTAAAAGGAATGGTGAATATTTCCAAGACATGGAACGGCCTTGTTTATTTGATACTCAGCGCCAATATAATTGAAAAACAGATGCAGGAGATCATCAATGATACTGTTGATGGGGTGCTCGTTTTTGAATGGTTCGATAAAGGCTCAGTAAAAATGCGGCGAAATCTTTATATATCAAAATTCCGTGGACTTATACCTCAGCTTGAGCAGAATAAGATAGCAAAGTTCGAAACAAAGATCACATATGATGGCGGATTTGAAGTATCAAATGTCAGGAAGATAATTTAGCATGACGGGAACTAATGGCAATAAGCTTATATCTACAGGCATAATGGGTCTTGATGAAATGCTTGGAGGCGGCTTTCCGCAGGGGCATATAATCGTGGCCATAGGAGACTCAGGTACTGGCAAGACCACATTTGCACTTCATTATATCCTTGATGGATTATTAAAAGGTGAGCCCTGTATTTATATCAGTATCGAGGAGGAGAAGGAGGCCATCCTGAGTGCGGCCAGTGCTTATGGCTGGGACCTTGAGAAATATATCAGGGATAATAAACTGGCGATACTGAAACTTGATCTTTCCGATGTAAAAACAACTGCCAGGAGGGTGAAAAGCGAACTTCCGGAGATCATTGGGTCGTTCGGGGCAAAACGCCTGGTGATTGACTCGATCACTCTTTATTCCATGATGTTCGATGATGCCATAGAAAGACGCATAAGGCTGTTCGGGCTGAACAAGGCGATAAAAAACGCGGGGATAACAGCTTTATATACCGCTGAAGTAAATGTTGACAACCAGCTCCATTCAAAGGATGGGATGGTTGAGTATTCTGCTGATGGTGTGGTATTCCTGCAGCAGAATGAGAGTGAGAAGGATATTAAATTGATAATGAGAGTAGTAAAAATGCGAAGGATACAGCATGACAGGCTGTACCGGCCTTATGAAATAACGGGGAAAGGCATATTGGTTTATTCCAATGAAATGGTATACCAGGGTTTTGGGAAGGGCGCTGATATTCCAGGAAATGGGAGATAAACAGGATTATCTGTAAAATCAGAAAAATGCTTTTTAGTAATGGTCTATGATGATACTCATCATTATAGTTATTTTTATATTTGAGTATTATTAAATATTAAAAAGTTATATTAGAGTTATAGTCATTCCTCATCTAAGGGATAAGGCTTGATTGATATAAATAATTGGAGAGAAAAAAATGAAGAATTTGAAAAATGAAGAAGCAGTATCACCAGTCATCGGTGTTATCCTGATGGTAGTGATAACTGTGATAATTGCAGCCGTTTTGGCTGTGTTCGCATTCGGTGTAGGTTCACCGACACAAACACCACAGGCAAGTTTAAAAATAACAGCAGTAAATGCAACAAATGGTACTGTATGGGTACAGCACTTTGGTGGCGATAGCCTAAGAATGAAGGACGTTAAACTCACTTTAGAAACGATAAATGGCGATGGTTCAATATTGAACACAACCAGTTTTGAAACAGCCACATCAGTTAGTGGTCAGTTTGAAGCTGGAGATACACTCCAAATTAATACTGTAGGTACTCCGTCCCTTTCACTGAATGGAGCAGCGGTAGCACTAAAAACCTCAACAGCAATGGTAATTGCTGGTGCAGACAGTATTCGTGTAACAGTCATAGACACCCCATCCGGCAGTGTATTATCAAAGCCAGCAGCCAAAGTTACATAAAACCAAATATCCCCCCTTCTGGGGGCACTTTCTTTTTTTTGGCAAAAATCCTCTCATTGGTTTTAATTGTTCATTCGTGGATGAAGCCTGAGTGATTGGTTATGAGTTAAAAAACCTCGATTTACTTATTTCATGAAATCTATAGACCTTCATGTTTTTGGGGTAGTTTAACTTTATTTTCTTTTAAAGCATCACCTATTTTTTATTCACGCCAAATTCAAAATTTGAAGCGTGGTAATTTGTTATTGTGTAATCATGGCCATAAAAATTCGTAAGAATGAAGGATTGATGTTTTCACACCAATTTCACAAATTCTATTATATAAGGGCAGGTTGTTTTTTCTTGCATGGGCAAAAATTTTAAAAACCAAATTCTAGAGGTAATTTAATATTTTAAGGAGATAAATTATGTTGAAAGTATGGCCAATGATTTTTATTCTTATGATTCTATCTATTTCAGGTTGTACTCTTAAATTTGATGAGCCTGTAAATAATACTTCAATAATCCAGCCAACAATCACGCCCACACCCACACCCATCCCATATATTCCTGAACATTCAACAGTATATGTTGAAATATTTGGCTCTGAGTTCAATCCTTCTGTAATAAATGTGGTCAATGGTACGACTGTGCAATGGACGAATCAAGACAGTGGCCAGCACGCTATTTATGTAAATAATATCAATTCTCCTCCATTGAATAAAAGAGAGACATGGAACTATACTTTTAACAGACCAGGGACATATGAATACAACTGTACTATCCAGTCATGGATGCAGCATGGACGCATTATTGTAAAATGAATTTGAATATTGTTATTAACACTGGAAAACAAATTTAAAGTAAGAATTTATGTTTTCACACGAATTTCACAAATTCTATTATATAAGGATAGGTTGTTTTTCTGGTGTAGAATAAAATTCTATACCTGTGAGGTTTATTATGTTTTTCAAAAGATCATCTGTTCAGAAGGGGATGAAGTGAGATGAGAATATGCATTGCATTAATTATTCTCCTTTGTGTAAGTATTTCACCAGCATCAAGTTTCAGCACAGGTGACATAGAGTGGGCGTCTGCGGTCACAGGAACTCTCTATAAGGGGAATTCACTTGCAAATGGCGAATATACTGTCAAAGCTGTTGAACTTGCTTCCCCGGTTCAGGGTTATAAGAATTTCAATGGGGATATTGTCCCTGAAACCCCGGTTGAGCCCTCGGTTTTACTTGATATTTATAAAAATGGCGTTTTCGTGAGGGAGATAGTCATGTCCCTGCAAAGTGGGGCATATATTGACCCTGATTACGAAGTGATGATATCAGCAACAGGATTTACAGCAAAGAATTCCAGGGACTGGGTATATGAATATTATAATCCATGGGCGAGCATTTCAATTTCATTAAGAGGAAAGCCCAAACTTGAACTTACTCTTACGACCGATAAAACTGCATATACTTCTAATAGTGACCAGATAATTACTGCGACAATTACTATAAAAAATAGCGGCGATGCATTTGCCGAAAACATAGATGTAAACCTTGTTATAGGGGATTTAAAACTCAGGGGAGGCGATATAAGAGAGCTTCATCACTATTACACCAGGATGAATAAAGGCGAGAGCCAGAGTTTTGCTACTCTGCTCCTTGTTCCTGGTTTGATCGACCAGAAATCCTATAACTTGAGCATGAATGCAAAGGGCAATGATCTCAAAGGACTCGATTACAATACAGCAACCTCATTATCTATCACAGTTTCACCGGCACAGAATTATTTTATTATGAGTAAATCCGTAAAAGACCGGATGTATCTCAAGAATTCCGCAGCTGTGATGATCACTGTTTCAAATGGCGGGATTTATGATATAAATAATATTCATATCAACGACAGAATGAATGAAAATTTTGATGTTAAATCCGACACTCCTCTTCAATGGGATATTACTTTGCTAAAGCCCGGGGAAGACTGGAGAACGACCTACTCCATAAAACCTCTGGAAGCAAGCCTTAGCGGTTTTATCATCCCTTTAGCGGTTGCGAACTTCACGGTCAATAATAAACCGTATACTGCATCTTCCCAGGCCATCACTTTAGTTGTCAACGGACCAAAAATAATTCTTAACAAAACTGTTAGCAAGCCTGTCATAAATATAAGCGAACGTGTAACAGTCACCGTGACCCTCAAAAATGTAGGTGACATAGGCACACGGTTTGAACTTATAGACTCACTGCCTGATGGCGTTAACCTGGTAGAAGGTTCGACTTCCCTTTCCAACTGGTTAGATCCGAATACTGTGCAGGGATTCAGTTATAATATCAGCATGGATACAGAAGGAAAGTTCGAATTACCTGCTGCTATCTTAAATTATACCAATGTAGAGTACAGGGGAACAACACGGGAGGTGAAAAGCTCGGATAAGCCTGAAATAACAGTGGTCGATCCCGGCAAACCTGTTCCTAATTCTACAGTTATTCAAACATCAAACGGGAGCGAGAACACAACCCGACAACGGGCTGCAGATACCATCCCGGCAGGTAACATTCAACCTACTCCCCTGACACCTGGTTTTGGCAGCATTTTCTCAATAATCATATTGATTTTAGTAGCAGTTTTGAGGCGCAAATGAGTGTAAAAAAAGAGGATCAAAAAACAGGACAAAGAAGCATTCAAATGCTTGAAAATGTCAAAATACGATTGGAAAAGATCAAATTACCTAAATTGAATTTCAACAAAGATGAAACTCTTCCTTGTGAGACTGAAGTCGAAAGAATCCAACCATACGATGTAGCAGTTCATGGTGATATTGTAACTTTCCAGGGGCTACCGGGATATGTGGAACTGGAGCGTTACTGGGTAAATGAACCATTCTCTTTCATATCGATACAATTCAATAAATCAAATGACGATTACGTATATTGCATAGTTGAACCTGAACTGACACCTTTTGAAACCACACTTATACATGACATCTACGAGAGATCACGCGATTTACTATCATATGATGACCTTGTTGATGGCGCAGACAAGAAAGATATCCTGACAAGGACAGTAAAGAAAATAATTGATAATTATATCCTGAATTTTGATGTCAAATCTTTTCATAAAATTCTCTATTTTATGATTCGGAACAACATTGGATTTAGCCGTATCGACCCTTTGATCAGGGATGATAAAATAGAAGATATTTCATGCAGCGGGCCAAATATCCCTGTGTATCTTTACCACAGGAAATATGAGAACATCAAAACAAACATCATTTTTGAAGAAGAAGAACTGAATTCCTTCATCTTTCTCCTGGCACAGAGAAGCGGAAAGAATATCTCTGTCGCCAAACCCTATCTGGACGCTACGCTCACTGATGGCTCCCGTCTCCAGGAAACACTTGGTCGTGAGATCACGACACGCGGGAGTTCATTTACTATCCGGAAATTCAAAGAAACACCCATTACCCCGATCGACCTGATCAAATGGGGAACCTTCAATGTTGAGATGATGGCATACTTGTGGCTTGCGATTGAAAATAACAAGAGCCTTATCCTGGCAGGCGGTACCGCATCGGGTAAAACAACATCTCTTAACGCTATTTCTCTATTTATTCCTCACAAGTCAAAGATAGTTACGCTTGAAGATACAAGGGAGTTGCAGCTTTTCCATGAGAACTGGGTTGCGGGTTTAACCAGGGATTCATTTACAGCAGGCGGAAAAGGTGCTGTGGATATGTATGAATTGCTGCGCCAGGGGTTAAGGCAGCGTCCTGAATACCTGATCGTGGGAGAAGTGCGAGGCAAGGAAGCGCTTACCCTGTTCCAGGCAATGAGCACCGGGCATACGACATATTCAACTATGCATGCAGGCAGTGTACAGGCCGCCATCAACAGGCTTGAGAACGATCCTATCAATGTGCCCAGGGTTATGATCACAGCGCTTGACATATTGTGCGTCCAGGGAGCTATATTTACGGAGGGAAAAAGAGTCCGGCGCATCCTCAACGTGATCGAGATACTTGATCTTGATCCGGAGAGCAAGAGTCTAAATACTCTTGAAACTTTCACATGGGATCCCATTAACGATGATCATAATGTACTCAGAGAATCCGAGGTCATGGAGACAATAAAAGAAAAGAGAGGATGGAATAAAAAACAGCTGGAACAGGCATTAAATAGACGCCAGAAAGTCCTTTCGTATATGGTGGAGAAGAATATCAGGGATTATGACTCGGTTGTAACTATCATTAAAGATTTCCAGATAAACCAGGAAAGGCTTATGAAAAAATTAATGATCGAGGACGAATGAATTTCAGACAGCTATCACTATCCAGGTTCGGGAATTATGTAAAAAGGCATGACAAATATCTCGAAATGAGAAAAAAGCTCAGAAGCGCGCATATCTTCAAGCCTTATGAAGAATATGTTTCCGAAGCAATTGCCTTCTCGTTAATCGCAGGGATCCTGGGTTTGGTTTTGGGTATACTGATAGGGATCATTGTCATCTCAAGAGTAACACTCCCAAGTCTACTGGTTTATGATCAAAATGTTGCAGATTTCTTGAGGCTCTTCACACCTTTTAAAACAATAATTGCAATAGTAATAATCAGCGTCTTATTTTTTATCATTCCCGGTATTTTATCATACAAGACATTCATGATATATCCCTCTTTAAAATCAAGCATGAGGAAAGTAAATATCGAGACCCAGCTTCCGCATGCTGTCATGTATATGTATGCACTTAGCCGCGGGGAAACGAATATTATCGAGATAATCCGTTCTGTTGCTGATTTACCAAACGTATACGGGGAGATATCAAAAGAATTTGCCATGATAATGCGTGATATGGAACTCCTCGGGATAGATTTCATGAGCGCGCTTCGCAATGCCCAGGATGAGACACCATCACAGGAGCTCAACCAGTTCCTCGGGAATCTTGTAACTCTGATAGATAATGGGGGGGAAATTACGGATTTCTTCTCGGTCCAGATCGATAATTACAGGACTAAGACAAAATCAGATCATTCGCTTTTTTTGGATATGCTTGGAATGATCGCTGAAAGTTATGTTACAGGTTTTGTAGCGGGTCCTCTGTTTATGATCATCGTTGCCGTGACGCTTGGCTCAATGAAAGGTTCTATGACCTGGCTTCTTATGGGTTTGACGTATGCTGTCCTGCCTCTTGGCTCGATCGGATTCGTTTTTCTTATTGACCTCATGCTTCCCAAGGATGAGCAGATAATAAGTAAGTTGAATCTGCAAAAGGTGAAGGAGTTTATAGGGATCCGAACCAGAGAAGTGGGTATAGATTCTGAAAAAGCTCTTTATGAAGAATATGGGAACTCAAAGAAAAGGATACGAATTGAAGAAATATTCAAAGATCCCCTGCATGCTTTCTTTGAAGAGCCTGCTCTTAGCTTTTATGTTACCGTTCCTTTAGCGATCATGATCTTTGTTTTAGCTATATTATTTAATCCGGGAATAATTTTCCAGGGATATATCAAAGCATCCGGATATCTGACAAATTATTTCCTGCTAAGTCTTATGATAGTCCTTGTACCGTTTGTCATTTTCTATGAAACCCGCTCGAAAAAATTATGGAAGATCGAAACTTCAATACCGCAGTTCTTGAAACACTTATCTATCATAAACGAAACCGGACTTTCTCTTGCAGAATCACTCAGGATCATGTTGAGGACTGAGAGGGGGGCTCTTAGATCATATATTGAGAAAATGTACACCGATATCATATGGGGTTCAAGCGTAACCCAGGCATTCGTACGTTTTGCCAACAAAGTGAAGATCAATTCGCTTTCTCGTGTGGTAGCGCTTATCACAAAGGCAAGTGAATCAAGCGGTGATATCAGGCAGGTGCTTGATATTGCTGCGGAGGATACGAAGCTGAATCTTCAGCTAAAGAAGGACAAGTCGATCAATATGCTGATCTATGTGATAATAATTTATATGTCGTTCCTGGTTTTCCTGTATGTGGTATATTCACTTACTGCAACTTTCCTTCCCCCGATGGCAAAAGGCGCACAGGCAGGAGGGGCAGCTTTTATAAAGAATTTTAACCTTGATTTCTATAAAGTATATTTTTATCACACAGCCCTTGTACAGGCATTCTTCTCAGGCATGATGGCCGGGGTCATGGGCGAAGGCGATATCCGCTCTGGTTTTAAGCATTCTATTGTTATGATAACAATTGCATTTTTGGTATTCAGGTTCCTGGTATAGGTATGATAAAAACAAGTATGATACGATCGGATAAAGCAGTGTCGGAAATTCTGGGTATGGTCATGTTAATATCCATTATGATGTTAGTCATAGGTGGTATCTTGCTTGCGGGTGTGCCGATGATAGAATCTGGCAAATCAAGGGCAAGGATGGAAGTAGCTGCGAATTCCTTTCTATCAATGCAGAACGATATCGAGGAAGTGGTGCGGGGGCCGATATGGATAAAAGATCCATCTACTGAGACAAACATCAACAGGCTTGGGCCATCGAGGGAAACAGAGTTCGAATTAATGGGGGGTATGCTCAAGGTTTTGCCGAATCGTACAAACATTAGCGAGAAATCAAAAACACTAAACATAACCAACAATAAAAATCTTACAATAATAATCCCTCCAGGCAGCATCACCTATATGGCAGATCAAGAAAGAATCGTATATGAGAACGGAGCAGTTATCAGAAAATACGAGCGCGGAGCGCCTATGATGTTATCAAATCCACTGATAAGCATCTATAAAATCGATTATAATAATATTACTATATCGATCCATGCGATAAGCCTGAATGGAACACTTTCATCAGTGGGCGGGGATGGAAAGGCATGGATTGAAACACGATTGGTTAGTTACAACCAAACGATACAACCGAATTCAACAACTCCAAACGCAAACAATACTTATATCAATATAACAAGCGCTTACCCGGAAGCATGGACGGCATTCTTTGATGAGAAACTCCAGGGCGCCGGACTTAAAAAATCTCCTAAATGGAATGCAACTGGTTATAATATAAGTGGAACAAGACCTTTGGAGATAGGAATATATGGGAACTGGAATTTTGGAAATAAAAATGATATTTTACTTTCCTTATATGAATCAAGACTTGATGTAAAAGTCAGGTAAGGAGGCAATGGTGCGAGCATTCATCTCAGATGAAAATGCAGTGAATATCCAGATAGGCTATATCCTGAATCTGATCGTTCTTATGATTGTAACCGGAAGCATTACCAGCTCTTTTTATCTATATACGGATGCCTCCTCTGCACAGGCAATGCGTGTAAGCTATACTGATCTTGGAAGCCAGATAGCACGTGATATCACGAACATGTACCTTATATCCGAGAACTCGCAGGGAAATGTAAGTTTAAATGTATCACGCACTATACCTCTCACAATGGGAGGGAAAGGCTACAGGATAGAATTGAAAAATGCCACGGAAAACAGCATGGCTTTAATTGATATAAGTGAAGGAAGCTTTTCACGGAATAAGATCAGCACAACGCTAAATTCAATAAAAGATCCAGGGAACACAGGCGGAGTCGTATACAGCGGTTCGGGAGAAATAAATATCAGGTTGATGAAGAACATCAGCAAGGCGGTGAGTTTACGGATAGAATGAATGACAGGGGAATGATCTCAATTGATCTCATGGTGGCAATAATGCTTGTTCTTGCGGCTGTGCTAATGGCAATTCAAATCATACCGACAGTGTCGCATGAGGACAGAGACTGGCGTATCAAGCAGTACATGACAGCTGCAAGGGCAGCTGATAACCTTGTGCAGGATAGAGGCGAGCCGGGGTGGGAGGGAAAATGGAGATCCAACGTCACGAAGATAGGGTTTGTTTATAATGATAAGGGTATAGCAATAATGAAGGTGCTTAATTTGACCAAGGTCAGGACGTTTATGGGATACGGATACACCGATGTTCCGACTGGAATTATTTGGTGGGAATTCCCGAACTCCAGTATTTTACCCAATGAGCGGGAAAATGCTGCTAAGTCCCTGGGTCTTGGAGGATTTAATTTCTATATGCAACTTCATCCTGTTGGACTCAGTGATTTTGATTCAAATCTCCTCATGGCAAATCTGAAAAATCGAAGCATAAATGATAATACCGTATCCGTTGTAGACAAGTATGTTTACATAATAAAGGATATTGGGAGTCCATGTAGACAAGACTTTATTTGCAATCAAAATTTGACAGTTCATTACAGACTGAACCTCTGGGTGTGGTAGCTTGAAGCGATTTATTAATGATGAAAGCGGGCAGTTGATATTAATAGCATGCGTTTCTGTTGCGGCTGCTCTTGTGTTGATCGCCACTTATGAGTATTCGACTCTTGGTATAGGCGAGAACTCCATCAATCGTGAGACAATGAACTCATATTATTTCTATGATAGCATTAGGGAGAGATATAATGCAACATCAGATTTGGATCGCGCCGTGTTCGAAAATGAATTAAAAGAGTTTTCTCTTTTACATGGTTATAGTGTGGACTTTGTGTGTAAAGACAACTATAGAAATATTGTATTTATAGATAAAGATATAAAAATAGAAGAACAAATGAAAGGGAAATCATGTTAAAAAGAATTGCAGATAACGAATCCGGCATTACATATACGCTAGAAGCTATCATCGGCATTTTACTTATAATCGGGACAATCATATACATGACAGGCAACATGCCATATACTGCACAGAAGACTGGGGAACATTCCAAGGTGCAGTTGATGAATATTGGGAGGGATAGTTTAGATCTGACATTTATAACGCCAATATACGAAACGTGCCCAAACTGTAATAATTTTAATGTTGCCAGGGAATATTTGCTTTGTATCGAAGGGAATCCTCCCTGTATAAACAATACTTTCATACAGCCCAATCAAATCATAAATTTCACGGTCTATTATAAAGATGGAACACCAGTAAATAAAAACCTTACACTTCAAGTTACGAACTTGGGGACAGGTAATCCTTTTGAGAATATGACAAAAATATACAATATAGCCAATTGGTCCTGGTTGAATTCTCCTCAGAACTTGAGTGAGTTCAGTGTCCAGGCGAATGATTTCTCCGGTGGAGTGTCAAATATTGTAACGGTCAAGGTAGGATGGTACTTCTTGGACAGCAAGAATGGTAATTATGGGCCTGACAATACTAAGGTCAATGGCACGGTCGATTTTCCGAACGGCACTGGTGCGCCAGATTTAAATATATTTCTTAATGGTGCTCTTAAAGATGATGGAACCCTGTGTAATAGCAATCAGCCGACTACAACCGACCCAACAGGAAATTTTTCATTTGATTGGCCATCTTCCAATGATTTTACAGTGGGAGGATTATATTACATTGTTGCAACCGACAGTACCGGCCATAGTTCGAATAGACACATGATAATATATACTGAAAAAAATAATGGCGAGCTATCGGTTTATGACCAACATCCACCTTTACCAAGTGGTTTGAATGAAGAAACTACGATTTGGGAGACATCATCTGCATACATGCATACAGACCTGAATATAAATATAGACTGGTTTAATGTTAATAATGTTCAATATGTCAGCAATTCTAATTATTCTATAACCAATTTGGGAAATGGAAATTTCGAATTCACAGCCTACTTGGCTGGAGATTATTATATTTATGTGAAACAAGGCGCGCAAAATTGCAATGGGGAAGGCCCTGCAAAAACCAATGGTGTTCTCATCCACGTACTTCCTCTCGTCCCCGCTACTGGCAAAAATCAGGATCACTGCGTTAATGCAACTGAACTTAATACGTACATGCTCCGCTATATGCCGGCATATGTTAATTACAACATGTACCTTATAGGCCCAACAGGCAACAAATTCACAGATTGCCCCGATTTCAAGACAGGCGAGGTCATCAATGGGTATCCCACGGCAGAAGCAGTGGCCGTTAGTAAGCTCGCACATATAGTATATCCCCGCACAGGAGTTGACAATATTGTCGAATATCGCATGGTCCTCTGGTACAAGTGAGAGGGCTGGATTACACATGACGCGCTGGAGGTTGCGTGCGGAGGGGGAAGCGCCGAAACCGATGAAATATTTAACGAATGAATTGTTGAGTGAACTCCGCATGGTACTAAATGCTGATACCAGGGCTGATATCTATACGAAAAAGTGCGTCTTACCTGTGGAATAAACCGAGGTTGATCAGGGTCGCAAGCAGACCTGACATAAGGACTATTCCGATAATTATCCCGGATTCTTTGTAGAATTTTAATCTATCAAGATAATGTATCATATAGCCAAAAACAAATATCAAGATTAATTTGAAAACAACAAACCCATTAAAGCCAATTGCTGCCAGGAACTGATTCAGTTCATATCCTCCATTTTTCAAGATAAGATAAGTACTGATGATATCACCAAAAAAGAAAAATCCGAATGCTAATGCCATGAGTATCATATCTTTTACTTTGATCACACATTCCATTTTACTCTTCCTCCAGGTTAAAGATTGTATTTTTTGGTATATAATGCTTATTAATTGTTATGATAATATATTTATTATTATTTTTTAACTTCTATATATTTTAGTAAAAAATGGATGTAGGATTTTATCGTGCTATCCCATATAACATCACAAAAAAGGAGTATCCTGAAAAATGACAATGGATATTATTACGAAATATAGATTATTATACTACTCATGTAAATATTTTAGATAAGATAATATTAAATATTGTCCTGTTGTGTTCGTGCAAAAAGTGGTGTTATGAAATTAAAAAATTTTAACAAAAATGAACGTGCAATCGAATTGCCTATAAATATAGTCGTTATGCTTGTTGTCGGTATGGTCGCGCTGGCGGCGCTATTATCGATCATTCCCAAATCAAAAGAGAATTTAAGTGTGGACATCATTGATATTAAAATTGACAATGGAACGGTACAGAATGGAAGCATTGCTATTGTAAAAGGAGATGGGCAATATACGGTAAAGGTCAATGCCAGAGTTTATGATAAAAATAATAATCCGGTAGAAAAAGCCAGTGTTACCCTGACCGGGGGTGGAGGCTTTGGAGTAGACCAGACAAGCAGTTATGGTAATGCTATTATATATCTCGGGGAAACTGATAATTCAAAAGTTACCTTAAGACCCAATCAGAAAAGTGTTGAGTTAAAACTTGTCGCCAAGGCCAATGGTTTTTACGACTATGAAGATGAAAAAGCCATTCTGCTATATCAAAAGTAGATTTATTTTTCATATTTTACATAAATTTTGAAGGGAAAAAATGGCAATTGGAATTCCAATAAAAATTGTGGTTCTCACAATAGTGGGAATGGCAGGATTGGCGGCTATGCTTGCATTTATAGATAATGGCGAGGGCTCAATACCAAAACCCATACATGCAGATGTGAAAAGTAGTAACCTGATCATATTATCGGCTTTTAATGATACTGATGATATTGACATGGCGGTCGAAGTAATGGATTCAATAAAAGGCACACATTTGAAAAAAGCAAGCGTGGTACTTTCCGGTCTTGGAGCCGCTTCGGCTAATTTGACAAATGATAATGGACATACGATCCTGAGATTTAAAAAGACCGATTTTGATCTTAAAGAAGGAGAAGGTTATCTTAGACTTGACGTCAAAGCGAACGGTTTCCAGGATTATGCCAGCGAATTTGTGATCAAAATAGTGAAATGAGTTATTCCCTGTTGGTCATTATGAATTTTCCTATTACAACCGCCCCAAATAATATGCCGATCGATATTGGATAATATGACGACCGAATAATATTCCAGTGATCGCTGTATATGAGATATCCAGTTGCGAACATTACTATTGTGGCTGCAAGACCTGAAAATTCTATAGGTACTTTTATTTTACCGATCGTTATTTTATTATGATTCTCAAGTTTCAATATCCTGTTCTCGATAAGTGAAAGCTGTGATTGGATGGAACCGATATCATTAACATGAGTCTCATGTGTTGTTTTTTCAAGACTGGCTAATCTGCGGTCCATTTCCTGTAATTTTCCTGCGATTTCATATTGCCGGATATTATCAGTACTTCTCTCTTTTTCAGGAGATGATATATCAGAATCAGGTTCGAATGTTTTGATCGAAAGACGTTTTTCAACAGCACGCATGCGGTTATCGACGCTTCTTAAACCCTGGTCGATATATTCAATACGCCCATTAATATCCGAATTGATCAAATCGTTATTTTTTTCCTCGCTTTTTTTCACTATTCAGGTCACCCGGGAGTCTCCGAAACAACCCAAGTTATTTAAAGTTTTCTGAACATGGCTATGAAATAGTTTATAAACTCCAAGTGTATTAGAGCCGAAAAATATGGTTTCTTTTTTCAATGACGATAGAGCTTCTATTGACATCCCCATAAGACTTGTGGTATATGTTATCCTGACAGCAGCGATAGTAGCCGTTACCGCAATCGGGCTTTCACATATCTGGCCTTGCATGACCACAAATATCATGGAAAAGCAGGTAGGTGAGATAAAATCTTCATTAAGCACGATGCAAAGCTCGGGCGCGCGCAATTTGATCGAACCTGATTCACCAGCGGGAAATATCCGCACTCTTATGATAACTATCCCCGAAGATGTAGATTATCTTGCTTTGGGGGCAGACCCTGACCCTGATAATGACCTTAACCTGACAAACACTCCTGAGGGGCTTATTACCGAGAAAGGAAATGTTATTTATTACAGTTCCGGAGCCATCGGGAAGATAAGAATCCCCCTTGATGAATTTATCGACCTTCGCGAAGGAAGGCTTGAGAATGGGAGATGGGTCGTTAATAATATTGGAGGAAAACAATATGGTGCGGTCATTTCAGGAAAAGGAAATTATGAATTGACATTTGAACTGGTTTATGACCCGATCTTAAAAGAAAAATATTCACTGGTTCACCTGACAGATAATTTAAATGCCTATATAAATCCTTATGACCCGACAGTTCTGCCTAATAACTTATGGGTTTCCGTAAATCCGGTTTCCATACCGGCAGATGGGGTTACTAATGCGGAAATACTGATTAAGTTAAAAGATAAAAAAGGAAGGGATGCGCCACGTGATGGAGCAAGCATAAACCTGTCAGCATCGCTTGGTAATCTCTCTTCATTTAACCTGACAACGGCGAAGGGAAAAGCCACTGCAACTATTTATTCGGATTTAGTTGGGACCTCTTTAATAACCGCAACTTCTCCAGGATTAAATCCTGGATCAGCTCATTTGACAATAACGCAAAAACCAATAATCTTTGAATTTAACCAGTGGATTTATAATGAAAGTGATAAGATCAACGTACAATTTTTCACGAACCAGGAATCAAAATACAATATCCTATTTACGGGATATGGAACAAAATTTTCAGTGCCTTTGATAGATGTATGGTGGCCTAACGCAAGCATGGAGATAGATGGGATACAACTTGGTGAGGAAATGATTGACGGTGAGTCAACTATTTCCAGGACATTCCAACAAACAACGCTTCCTGCGGGCAATCATAACTTAAGTATAAGTTTAAAAAATGATAAATATCTTCAATTATTAGGGGATACAAATCTTTTCATTGAGAAAGTAGTGCTTTCGGGGTGAAAGCCGTTTCGTATTTGATCTTAACTTTGTTAAAAGCAACTTCCTTATATTATGAATGCAAATAAGCTCCTTCATGCAAATTAGTTTCTCTTCCCTTGCTCTTGTAAATAATCCGTTTGATTGGGCTTATGGCCTTGAAGAACTGGGATTTACAGGCTGGGAAGTGGTAAGTGAAGGAAAACAGCAATTAAATGACGGGACGCTGTCACAGATAAAAAACATTATCGAAACAACAGATCTTGTTCTTACACTTCATCTTCCATTCTCAGACCTTAATCTTGGAAGCCTCAACCACCCTATCTGGAATGAGAGCATAAGGCAGATGAAAAAATGTCTTGAAAGGGCATCGGATTTCATTGAGCTTGCTGTGGTTCATCCCGGTCATCTTTCGCCTCTGGGGATGCAGCTTCCCGACATGGCCTGGCAGCAAAGTATTGAAGGCCTGAGGGCGATATGTGATTTTGCAGATGATTTTGGAATTAAGATAGGAGTTGAAAATATGCCCAATATGCAGCATATTTTCGGAAGACATCCCGGTGAGATATTGGGTATGATAGAATCCCTTGATCGTGAGAATGCAGGATTAACGCTTGATATGGGGCATGCCAACACAAACGGACTTGTTCTTGATTTCCTGGCGGACCTCGGAAAAGTGATACATGTTCACTTGCATGATAATAAAGGAAGAAGCGATGAGCATCTTGAGCTTGGGAAAGGGACTATAAAATGGAAAGATGTCATGCCGAAATTCAAAGGATATAAAGGAAGGTTCGTTGCCGAGGCAAGAACAGTTGAAGAAGGAACGGCAAGTTTGAAATTCCTGAATAACATCATGGATTAAATTAAGAATATGATGTCATTCCTGACTATCTTTTTCTGACCGCAAACTACATAAACAAAGCATAGTATGTAAATAATAGGATAAGCATAATATAATTTATGTGGATAAGGATAGGAGCAATAAAAATGTCTATTAATGAAATAATGTTAGCAGTATTTTTACTTAACATTCCTTTCGGATATATCCGGGGAAATGCTGCAAGGTTCTCCAGGAAATGGATAATGGCCATACATATCCCTGTTCCATTCGTATTTCTATTAAGAATATTTTCAGGACTCAACTGGACTGTAATTCCCTTGCTTGTTCTATCAGATATTGCAGGACAAATAGCCGGTGGAAAGCTGAGAAAATATAATTTCCAGCTTAATATTTTCTATGAAATATAGGTGACCATAATTTTTTATTCAGTCGTTTTTTCAGTACAGATATTTTATAATTATATATAAATAAATAAAAGTCCCCATATATACTTAATATTGAACCTACCATTTTAAAACCTGAAAAAAATGCCATCACTTGGATTCCGTTTTTTGGTGATGGGTTTTGTATGAATTCATGCATCCCAATGTGCAGAACATCTTTTCTCTGACATGGTCATTCTGTATGTATATTCCTGTATGGCAATTTTTACATTTTACTTCAATTATTTCCATGTTGTATCCTCTTTTTTGATTATTATCGGATAAACTATTATAGCAATTTTGGATATATATTAATTTCTGTTAAATTATTAAAATAATGCTTACAATCGTTATCATGATCACCAATAACATGATATATTAAATTCACTAATAGATTGTAAAAATGGATGCAAAGATTTAAGTGTTTAACAAATAACATTAATATTTATGGGACTAATCGGACTTCCTGAAATCATTTTGATATTGGCAGTAGCCATATTTTTTTTCGGGCCGGATAAAATTCCGGAATTGGCCAGATCGCTGGGAAAAGCAACAGGTGAATTCAAGAAAGCTCAGATGGAAACAGAACGAGAGATCAAAAAGGTTGACGAACCGACGGATGAGAGAGATACAAAGATCCACAATTTGGCAATTGAAATGGGCGTGGATGTACAAAACAAGACCAGTGAGCAGCTTGTTGAAGAGATACGCTCGAAGATCAGATCAAAAGAAACAAAAACCGCATCAAATATTGCAGGATAATTATGGCAATTGGTCCACTGGAAATAGCATTAATCGTTTTGATTATTATCGTATTGTTTGGAGCAAGCAAAATCCCTGAGCTTGCCAGGTCACTTGGCAAAGCGACAGGTGAATTCAAAAAAGGAAAGAATGAGATCGAGAATGAATTAAGTGAGATCGGTAAACCCATCAAAGAAAGTAAACCAGCTGAAAATTCATCATCCAGGATAAAAACAATAGCGAAAGATCTTGGAATTGCGACTGAAGGCAAAAGCGATGAGCAATTACTTGATGAAATACAGAAAAAGACGATAAAAATAGAAAAAAAGGTTTAAAGATTTCTTATTTCTTTTTACCCTTCTCTTTTAACAGGAATTTTAAAAGGTCTTTACTGAGGCGTGTTTCCCGTCCAAGCCTGTCCAGTACCGCAGATTCTGATAGACCTTCGGATTTAAGCTCCTCCATTCTTTCAAATACTGCCGGTTTGACTTCAGAATATTCATTGATGTCTTTCCTGTGTCCCCATACATCTCCTTCAAGAAGGGAAATCCCCTGCATTTCCAGGAACATCCTTGTTGAGCCTGAAATAGTCTTAATGTATGAACTTGGCACATGAATTGCTTTAACGTTCGGGCATGTTTGAACCAATGTAAAAATATCTTTATTTGATGGCCTGAAAGCAAGATGAATAATTTTTTCCCCAGCTCCTAGTGTATCTATTTCTTCTTTTGAACTTACAACTCGAATCCTCATATTATTATACCTCTATGTTTTTGGATATACAATCACGTTATCATATTGTATGAAAATAAATCCATCACACAATATCTATATTGCAATTTCACCCTATAAATAATCTTCGTTATTTAAATGATATTTAGAATAAGTTATATAAATGAATCGTAATTTCTCGTAAACGTTCACTCATTATATTTTTGTCAAACACTTGTCAAAAGTTCTTTTTTTAGAAACCATTAAGTCACATGCCTGCTCATTTTAATCAAAATATGGTCCATAAATTCGATGTAAAAAAAGCCAAGATTCTTGATAGCCCTGAAAGACTGCAATTCTTAAATCCCGAAAGTATCCTTAATAATTTGAATCTGACGAGAGAAATGGTGATTGCAGATCTTGGTTGCGGTTCAGGATTTTTTTCCATTCCTGCATCAAAGCGTGTTAAAAAGGTATTCGCACTCGATATCCAGCAGGAAATGCTTGACATCCTACTGGATAAAATAAAAAAAGAAAAAATCACAAACATTGAGGTCCGGCTATCACAAGAATCTTTCATCCTGCTAGCTGATAATTCTAGCGACATCCTTTTAATGGTCAATGTTTTCCATGAGCTCCACGATAAGTTGTCCTTATTAAGAGAAGTAAAACGTGTTCTTACCATGAAAGGCCGACTGATGATCATTGACTGGAAAAAAATTGAAATGGATACTGGCCCCCCACTTGAAGAACGATTAGATGAAAAAGAAGTAATTGACATATGCTTTAACTCGTGGGGTCAAGGGGTAGAGAAGTCCCCTTCTGAGAGGGAGGGGATGAATCGTACCCCCTGTAACATGACCAAAACAACTATAGAACAACGAAGAAATATGTTGAGAAACCAAGGTAAAGAATAGTTATGCAGCTAACTGAAAGAATCAGGATATATCCAACACAGGAACAGGAAGATGTACTGTGGTATCTTTCAGAGCGATGCAGACTAATATACAATTTTGCACTTGCAGAACGTGAAAGAGAATGGATTCTCAATAACCTTAGAGCAGATTTTGAATTATTCCCTTGGGGAGAACCCTATTATGAAGTTGATATGAAGAAACAGCAAAATGAATTGCCGAAGACAAAAGAAAAGTATCCAAAATATAAAGCTGTATATTCAAAAGTTTTGCAGATGGCTATTCGAACACTCAATGCTGATTACAATTCATTTTTTGAGCAAAGAAAAAATGGTGATCTTAACGCACATCCACCGGGATTCAAGGGCAAAGATCATTTTACCACAATGATGTATAATCAATCCGGGTTCTCTATCAAAGGTCAAGAAATATCCTTATCCCACTTTTACAATGAAGTACCTCTTGTATTTGAATTATTGAGAAAATATGATAAAGTATATCAAGTAAATGTTTATCAAAAAAAAGGAAAATATTATCTCGGAATAGTTCATGAAGTTCCTGAAAAACCGTATGTTGATAATGGATTGTATCAGGCGATTGATCTTGGAGTGACCAAAACAGCAACCGCTATAAATACACAGGGAAAATTCTATGAGACTTCCAATTCAAGACCGGATCAATACTGGAATCCGAAAGTTGATGCTATTCAGGCAAGAAGAGATCATTGTATAAAAGGAAGCAAGCACTGGCACAGACTCAATCGGGCAAAGAATAAACTTACCAGCAAATGCAGCAACCAGATAAAAGATATTCAGCATAAACTCACACGAAAAATGGTTGATAATACTAAAGCCAATACAATTATTGTTGGTGATCTTGATGTCAAGGAAATGGCTCAATCCAAGAATACAAAATTATCAAAAAAGGCTAAGAAGAGCCTCAACCGATCAACTCAAAATAATGGATACTTATCTCAGTTTGTAGGATTTCTAACCTATAAGGCAGCACTTATAGGTAAAAAAGTAATAGAAGTCGATGAACGATACACTTCAAAGAAATGCTATGTTTGTGGAACAAAACATGACATGCCTCTTTGGAAGCGTACTATGGAATGTGATTGCGGGAACGTGATTGGTAGGGACAGAAATAGTGCTATCTTTATCATGTTGCGATTTCTATCACAAAATGCCATGTGGTCTGGCTATCAACAATTTGTTGATAATCTACGAAAAACAGGTCTGATGCTGCCGAAACAAGCACCATCAGCATACTCGTAGGAAGCCCCAGCCCGAAAGGGTGGGATTGATTCACAAGTGGATTCATGATTCTTGAACAATCGTATGCCGGACCATATAATTATTTGCTGGTCTTTGGAAAATCAGGTGAATAAAACAATTAAAGGATCAATCATTTTTCATCTTATTTCATCCGTTTCTTTATTTCTGCGAGGGTTGTCTCAAGGTCTTTTCTTTCCCATGCAAACCTTACCTGTTTGTTTCCAAGAATGGATGACATCTTTTCAATCCTTTCATTCACAAGTTTCCTCAACTGGGGATCATTAACAGGCTTTACTATTGCCGGTTCAACCCTCTTTTCTTCTTTTTCCACATGCAGCGAGCGTGATACATCAGGACGCTCTCTTTCTTCCGAAGTAAGGCTGGCGATTGCTTTTTTCCAATCATCAGCCCAGGCCGTATCGGCTACAGGAGTATATTTTGCCAATTTTCGCTTTACTCCTATTGCTTTTACATGACATGCCTTCTCACAGGCGCCGCAGTAAGTGCAAAAATCCTTCACCACATCTATTTTCTTATCCTTCGGGATGATCCATGCTTTCGAGGGACATACATTGAAGCATCCGTGGCAGCCAACAGGGTCGCAGCCTTTGAGTTTTTCATCGATCAGCTCTATTTCTCCCTCAAAAGGTTTTGAAACTTGCGCCGCATCATACGGGCAAACCGCCTCACACCAGCCGCAGCGGGTGCATTTGTCATCATCCACCCTGATGGTACCTGTGATCCTGGGGGCAATTTTTTGGATTTCTTCCTCGCTGAAATCTCCTTTTACTTTTATTGCCTCTTCAGGACAAAAAGGCACACAGATGCCACAATAATCGCATTTTGTCTTATCAACAACAAGATCATCAAAAGGCATGAGGTCATCTGCCTTTGCTTTTTTCTCAACAAGGATAAAAGCAGGGCAAAGCACCGCACAGGCGCCGCATAAGGTGCATTTTTCCATGTCCACTATGATCTCTCCGGTCTTTCCCTCTTTGAACGGGGCAATGGCCTCTTTTTTCGAAAAACTAAAATCAACCCTGATAGCTTCTTCCGGACATGATTTTTCACATATCAGGCAAGGGAGACACTTATCATTGAACACAACTTTTGAATCAAGATGCGGAAACTCTGTAAGCTCAAGAATATCTTTCTCATTCACGGTCATCCTGATCGACCTGACAGGACAAAACGCTGCGCACATGCCGCAAAATGAACATCTTGTATGGTCAATGATTACAGGCGGTGCGTCCAATCCTGTTGCTATTTCTATAAGCGGCCCGGGCTCAATTGCTTTTTTGGGACATACCTGGACACATAAACCGCAGCCATTGCAGCGTTTATAATCATAATCAAGGAGTTTCTTTGATTTTGCAGTTTTCTGTGTAAAGAGGAAATGCGATTCTTTGACATCGCTTTCCACTATAACATTGAGTTCTTCTTCGCTCATGCTATTCCTGCTTAAGCTCGCTGCCTATTGGTCCAATTTCTTTTAACTGCTTTACGAAGTCCTTCACTATACCGGCGAACTTCTCGCCTTCGCTTGCAGCTATCCATGCCGCGCGGAAACGCCGCTCATCAAAACCAAGATCGACAAGTACCTTTTCAAGTACGTTCAACCTCTGGACTGCACAAATGTTCCCAATAGTGTAATGGCATTCCCCCAGCCTGCATCCGGCAACAAGCACGCCATCAGCTCCCTGGCGCAGGGCTTCAAGGACAAAAGATGGATTTACCCTGCCAGCGCATAATATCCTGATATTTCGCATGTTGGTTGGATACTGGATGCGCAGACTTCCTGCAAGGTCAGCTGCAGCATAACTGCACCAGTGGCAAAGGAATCCGATGATCAACGGGAATTCGCTCTTCTCTTTTGTTGCTTCTCTTATTTGCGCCATGATCTGTTCATCCGTATAATTCCTCACCTGGATGGCGCTGTTAGGGCAGGCTGCCGTGCATGCGCCGCATCCCCGGCATGCCACTTCATCAACGCTTGATTTCTTGTCTTTTACCTTGATGCGTCCGAAATCACATACTTTTTCACAAATCCCGCACCCGTCACAAAGGTCGGGGAGAACGTAAGCGCTCGTTGGTTCTATCTCTATTTCACCTTTATGAAGAAGGCTTGAGGCTTTCGCAGCAGCGGCAGTTCCCTGTTCGATCGAAACCTGGATTTCCTTGGGACCGCTTGCGCATCCTGCAATGAAAATACCTTTCGTGTGGGTTTCCACCGGGCGCATCTTTGGATGGGCGCTCTGGAAGAATCGGTCAGGACGCGTGGAGAGGTTCAACATCTTGCCTATTTGTGAAGAATCCTTATCAGCTTCCATACCAATGGCAAGCACCACAAGATCTATGGCGTCGCTGCATTTCTCACCAGAAAGAGTATCCTCATAATGAATTAATGTTTTCCCGTCTGATTCTTCAACTTCTGCAACCCGTCCGCGTACAAATGTTACGCCCAGTTCCTGTGCCCGTTTGTAGTATTCCTCATACATCTCTCCACCTGCGCGTATGTCGATATAATGTATCGATATCTTTGCATCCGGATATTTTTCAGCAAGTTTCATGGCATTTTTTATCGAAGCCATACAGCATACCTTTGAGCAGTAAGGATTTCCCACCTGTTCATCACGCGAGCCCACACAGAGGATAAAAGCCGCGCTTTTTATATCCGCACCCGTTGATGGCGATACCACTCTTCCATGTGTGGGGCCTGCGGCACTTAGCATTCGTTCAACTTCAAGGTTGGTTACAACATTTTTGTATCGCCCATATCCGTATTCTTCCTTTCTTCTTGCATCAAATGGCTGGTATCCTGTGGCAACTATAATTGCGCCAACATCGAACTTGAATTCTTCTATTTTCTGGTCAAAATCAACAGCCTCAGCAGGACATGCAAGCCTGCAAAGGTCGCAGCCCACACAGTTCTCATCAATGCATGCCACAAGAGGAACAGCCTGGGCAAAGGGAATATATATGGATTTTCGTGCACCTATCCCATAATCGAACTGGTTCGGAACATCAATCGGGCAGACCTTTGCGCAGATATCAATGCAGCCTTTGCACTTCGTGGGATCTACGTATCGCGGTTTTTTCTCACCTGTTATCCTGTAATTCCCTGCTCTTCCTCTTATCCCTGTTATTTCAGAATTTGTATAAAGCGTGATATTTGTGTGGTTCTGGACATCCGACATCTTAGGAGCAAGAACGCACAGGGAACAGTCATTATTGGTAAAAACTTCATTAAGTAAGGCCATTTTACCGCCGATCGTTGGTTCTCTCTCGATAAGATGGACTTTGATCCCCATATTTGCAAGTGTCAATGCGGCCTCGATCCCTGCTACGCCTGCGCCTATCACCAGGACATCCTTATTTGCCGGAACAGTCCTCTTTTCAAGTGGAGATAAAAGCGCTACTTTTGCAACCCCCATAGCCACTAATTCTTTTGCCTTCTGGGTTGCCAGTGCATTCTGGTTTGTATGTACCCAGGAGCCCTGTTCCCTGATATTTACCATTTCAAGGAGATGTTTATTCAGGCCGGATTGCGAAAGTACGCGCCTGAATGTGACTTCATGGAGGCGAGGTGAGCATGCCGCCATTACTATACGGTCAAGTTTTTCTTCAAGGATGTCTTTTTTTACCTGTTCCTGCCCCGAATCCCCGCATGCAAATTGTAAATCACGGGCGATAACTACGTCTTTTAACAATGAGGCATGTTTCCTTACTTCTTCAACGTCTATAGTCCCTGCAATATTTGACCCGCAATGGCAGATGTAAACACCTATTCGCATTTAGTTCTCCAAATTCATAATGGTTATTCGTGATATATAAGTTTTGGTCAAGATATCCTCATTATGATGTTATTATTATTCATCCTTTCGTATGGAGATAAAAAGAGATTCTATTTATGTTCGGATCGAAACGATAGATATAAACCAAAACATTTAAAACTATATAATACTTTAATTAGCGTGGTGATTATTTAATGAGTGATAAAGATTCGAAGGCTCCTATTTTTATTGCGATCGCGGTGGCCGTCATCCTGATTGCAGCCGGTGGTTATTATGTCCTGGGTGGTAAAATTGCCCCTGGAAAACCCGGAGAAAGCGAAACGACTCCTGTTCCAACTGCAAAAGAGACAACATTGGCAGGAGAAGAGACCCCGGTAAATACAACAACTGCAGGAGAAACTCCTGTCGTAGTAGCAAGTCCGGTAAAAGTTGAAACGATAAAATGCGAATTATGCCATACAGAACCGCAAAACTTAGCACCTCATGTAAATGGAGGTAAGCTCTGTGTAACATGCCACGGAAGCCAGGTGCATAATATCCATATAGGGCCAGGAACAGTTGGTCTGGAATGTGATACCTGTCACGGTTCCCCGCCAAAGATCCCTGTCGTTGATAAATCTGCAGACGGACCCGGTCATTATTCAGTATGTGAAAATTGCCATGCTCCACCACCCGATTCACTTAAACCAAGTAATGGTGACCTCGTAGGAATTCACCTTTCAAGAGGGAAATATTGTACCAACTGTCATGGAACCGACATCGGTGTCATTCATGCAGCATCATTGGCAAACGCGACTAAAAAATAAATAAAAGGGTCAGCACCCTTTTATTATTTCAGTATTTTTTGAGTTTCAGGTTGTTCTATTAATATGACTTTTTTTGAAGATTTTGCAAAAGTATGCAGCACGATAGAACATATTTCGGGTTCTCTTGAAATTACCACGAATGTTTCGAATTTCCTTAAAGAAGTAAGCGATGAGGAGCTTCCTATTGTTACGCGTTTCATTATGGGACATGTGTTCCCTGTATGGAGCAACAAAGAGCTCGGGATAGGACCAAATCTTTTATACTCTGCAATATCCAGAACATCCTCCTTGCCTGTAAAACGAATTGAAGAGCTTATCAAAGAAACAGGGGATGTAGGATTGGCTTTAGAAAAAGCCATCCTGTCGGGCAAAACCCATCTCAGTTTCTTTTCGATAGACGAGCAGCTTTCCATCAAAGAAGTTTATTTACGGTTTGAAAAAATCTCGGAATTAAGTGGAAAAGGATCACAGGATGCCAAAATCAAAAACCTCCAGTATCTCTTCAGCCTGGCCAGGCCCACAGAAATTGTTTATCTTTCACGGTTATCGATCGAGGAGCTGCGTATCGGCGTGGGTGAGGGATTAGTACGAAATGCAATAGCAGAGGCATTTGATGTACCTTCTGAACTTGTAGAGCGTGGAATTTTGCTGACAAATGATCCAGGCCTTGTCGCAATTACCGCAAAAAAAGAAGGAAGGTCGGGCCTTCTAAAGCTTGGAGTTATGATAAATCGCCCGCTGAGGATGATGCTTGCGCAAATTGGTCCTGGCATTAATGAAACTGTAAAAGAAATGGGGCTTGTGGCAGTGGAATGGAAATTTGATGGCGCGCGCGTCCAGATCCATAAGAACGAAAATGATATTACGATATATTCGCGTAAGCTTGAGGACGTCACTTCTTCGCTGCCGGATCTTGCAAAATCCATAAGATCAAATGTTTCGGCTAAAAGTGTTATTCTGGATGGTGAAGCTGTAGCTATCGGAAAAGATAATAGGCCGAAGCCATTCCAGGAAATACTGCGGCGTTTTCGCAGGAAATATGATATCTCAACCACTGCAATTGAAATTCCTCTTTACCTTAATCTTTTTGATATACTTTATTTAAATGGGGAAAGTCTTATCGATATTCCATTGACCGGGAGGCGGGAAAAGCTTGAGGAAGTTTGTGATAAGAGCATTGTTGCAAAACAGACGATAACAGACGATACGGCTGTTATTGAACGTATATATAAAGAAGCGCTTGCTGCGGGACATGAAGGTGTAATGCTTAAAAATCCCGGATCATCCTATTCTCCTGGAAAACGGGGAAAGAACTGGCTTAAATTAAAACCCATCATGGAGACTCTTGACCTTGTGGTTATCGGGGGAGAATGGGGTGAGGGAAGACGTACTAAATTCATTGGTTCATATTTACTGGCTTGCCATGATCCTGACACTGAAAGATTCCTCCCCATTGGAAGGGTGGCAACAGGTATTACAGATGAGCAACTGGAAGAGCTCACAAAATTATTCAAGGACCTGATAATTTTAGAAAATGGGATTCATATGGATTTTGAACCAAAAATCGTTTTTGAAGTTGCTTTCGAGGAGATCCAGAAGAGCCCTAATTATGGATCAGGGTATGCGCTTCGCTTTCCAAGGCTTGTCAATGTAAGGAGCGATAAATCAATAGAGGAAGCTGATTCAATAGAAAGGATAGAACAACTTTATATCGGGCAAAAAGGGATTCCAAAAGGTAAATAATATATACAGTTAGAACCCACTTGGGCGAAGCAATATTTGGAGGAATTATGGACAGTACGAATTTAATGTTGTATTCAGCCCCGCTTGCGGGAATTATCGGTTTATTATTTGCCGTGTATCTTGTTTTGTATATTTTGAAACTTGATGCCGGAACAGATAAAATGAAAGAGATTGCAGCTGCTATACAGGAAGGCGCTATGGCCTACCTTAACAGGCAGTATAAGACAGTCGCAGTGATCGCTGTCATACTCACTATAGTGATCGCTTATGCAATAAATACAGCCACTGCTTTAGCATTTGTCCTCGGGGCAGTAATGTCGGCGGCAGCAGGATACCTGGGCATGAACATATCTGTCCGGGCCAATGTGCGCTGTGCCAATGCTGCTAAAGAGGGAATGAAAAAAGCCCTTGATGTGGCTTTTAAGGGCGGCGCTGTAACAGGGATATCTGTTGCAAGCTTTGCGCTTCTTGGCGTCAGCGGATTATTCATAGCCTTTGGCGGTAAAGTTGATGCAGTAGATAAAATCGTGGGATTCGGGTTTGGCGCTTCACTTATCAGTCTTTTTGCAAGGATAGGCGGCGGAATTTATACCAAAGCAGCAGATGTAGGGACAGACCTTGTAGGAAAAGTTGAAGCCGGGATACCTGAGGACGATCCTCGCAATCCTGGTGTTATTGCAGACAATGTCGGGGATAATGTAGGTGACTGCGCCGGAATGGCAGCAGACCTTTTTGAAACTTATGCGGTAACTGCTCTTGGAGCAATGCTTATCGGAGTTACTGTTATCGATAAATATCCGAATGCGGTCATTTATCCATTAGTGCTTGGAGCAGCGGCCATTATTGCTTCCATAATCGGTGTATTATTCGTAAAACTCGGAAAATCAGGAAATATCATGGGCGCTATGTATAACGGAGCGATCGTTGCAGGAATAATATCTCTGATACTATTCTATTTTATTACCCGGCAGTTGATGAATGGTGATACGGGTTTATTTATAAGCGCCCTTGTTGGTCTTGGTGTAACCGCAGCCATGATAATAATAACTGAATATTATACGGCAACTGAACACAGCCCGGTCAGGCAGATAGCTAATGCATCTGTAACCGGTCCTGGAACAAATATTATTACTGGTCTTGGAATTGGTCTTCAGAGCACGGCTTTGCCAGTGATCGTAATATGTGCAGGGATACTCACTTCATACATGGTTATGGGTGGAGGAACACTCGGTTTATATGGAATTGCAATAGCAGCAGCAGCAATGCTGTCAGTGACAGGCATCATAATTGCAATAGACTCCTATGGTCCGATCACTGATAATGCAGGCGGGATTGCTGAAATGGCCGAACTTCCAAAGGAAGTAAGGGATATTACAGATCCGCTGGATGCAGTTGGCAACACAACAAAAGCAGTAACTAAAGGTTATGCCATAGGCTCAGCTGCATTGGGCGCCCTTGCGCTTTATGCAGCATATAGCAGCGAGATAACCAAACTGCGTGGAAGTCCATTAGAACTCAAGCTTTCAGATCCGATGGTACTGGTTGGATTGCTCATCGGCGGCATGATACCATTCCTTTTTGCAAGCTTCTTGATGGGGGCTGTTGGAAGGGCGGCAACGACCATAGTTACAGAGATCAGGCGTCAGTTCAGGGAAATAAAAGGCATCATGGAAGGAACAGCAAAACCGGATTACGGGCGCTGTGTAGATATCGTTACCATTGCAGCACAGAAAGAAATGATCATACCAGGCCTTCTTGCAGTACTTTCTCCCCTCGTAGTAGGTTTTATCCTTGGCCCTGTGGCATTGGGAGGTCTCCTTATTGGTGTTATAATCTCAGGATTGCTTCTTGCACTTATGATGACAACAGGAGGAGCAGCATGGGATAATGCCAAGAAATACATTGAATCAGGAAACCTTGGGGGAAAGAGATTGCCTGATGGAAGCAAAAACCCAACACATGCAGCAGCGGTTGTCGGCGATACAGTTGGCGATCCGACAAAAGACACAGCAGGACCAGCCATCAACCCATTGATAAAGGTCATGAATATCGTTGCAATATTGTTCGCAGCTCTGATATTGAAATACAGCCTGATGGGATAAATAAAAAAAGGAGAGCATATGGCGGAATAGCCGGGTGCCCTCCTGATTGATTTTTTTATAATGTTTTTTTATATTTTTTTGAATTATGTTATTATGTAATCAATGCCTATTTTCCTCGTGACTTTCATATCTGTCTGTCAGTGTCTTTAAGAAGGCCACAATATCATCCTCCTGGCTATCGGTCAAACCAAGGTCTCCCATCTCTAATGTGTTCATGTTATCGAGGACTTCCGGATCTGGCCAACAATTCAGGCCAGGTTTTGGATCCTGGGGAGGAACAATATCACTGCATTTATCCAACGAATCTCTCGTGTTATAGAAATGTACAATCTCTTTTAAAGATTTGAAGTATCCATTGTGCCCGTAAGCTTTTATAAAGGACGGATACGGTTTTTTGTCCACGTTTCGAAGAGTTGGAACCTTGTGCTTGCCATTTTCTGTTTCAATGTTAAAGAACCCTCCAAATCCATAATCGATCCAATTTATTCCTCCTCCCAATCCATTCCAGGCTGATTCATAATAGAAAGGGTTCATGAGGTTCTTCGGGATTCCCAGATTATCATATGTAAAGTCAGTGAACAACGGTGGCACATGGCAATTAGCACACATGGCTGAGCCATTGAACAACTCAAGTCCGCGCATTTCCTGCGGTGTCAGCGCCTTCCTGCCTTTGAGATAGTCATCGTATTTGGAGGTGAATGAGTTCACTTCTTTTGACCTTTCATAAGCTGCAATCGACCTGGCAATATTGTTATAGGCAGTGTTAATTTTGTCCTGATCTCCAGAGGAAAGTGTAACAGCCTCAGAACAGACTTTCTTTGGCCATTGGATATTCAATTTCCCCCAAACCTGTTGATAGAGATCTTTATAGTCTGAGGTGACAACCCGATAAACAACGCATGCAGCATCAGGCAAACCCTGTTCCATAGGATTAAGGAATGGTCCTTTGGCCTGCTCCGCGAGAGGGTCGCCCAATGTCTGCCCCGTTGCTCTTCCATCCCAGAACATACCGCCGATCCAGGTACCCGTATCATTATTAAGGACAGGACTATCTCCTGCATATGCGGCTGTTGGAGGTTTACGGTTCCCGAATCTTCCAGGAACAGATCCTTCATATACAGATCCTAATACATTTATTATCGAGTCAGGTCCTGTAAATCCAACTTGTGGTGCATGGCAGGCGGCACATGCCTGGTTTTTATTTATCGATAATTCTTTGTCATAGAATACATACTTTCCTAGCTTTTCTTTATCCGATAATTCTGCTGCTGTTCCTATAGCTGTGGTCAACATCAGGATTACAGCACACATCCATATTCTTTTACTTAACATACCGTTGAATTCCTCCTTTTATCATTTATCTGTTTTATGTAAAGAAATCAAGAAAGTAACATCATAAATAGCAAAGCCATCCTCTAAAAATATATGTTGTTTCACTTCCCGATTTCCCTGAAGTCCCCCTCTGTTCAGAAGACCTACATATATCTAATTTTATTACAATAAATATCTTATGATTATGCCCAGAACTTGCGAAAGTAGTAGAATTTAAGAAGAAAGGTTGTGTATTTCTTTCATTAATGCATGTTTTGAAAAACTATCTAAAGCCATTGTAAATTCACAACCGGGATTTAATTTTATTAATTCGATTAAATTTGAAAGCGCCACAGTCAGGGATTCATGATCAGGATCATCAACCACTTCTGCATTAAAAGGAAATGTTTCCTTGAGTTCCAATGGGTAGGGGCCAAACGGGGGCTTAAAATCAAACACCCAGTCAAATTCATCCTCATTTTCAAGTCTTTTATTCCTGATAAGAACCTTTCCATTAATATCCAAATTCTTGAGCTTATTCCTGTGCCTTAAAACTTCCGGCCTCAAGCATGATTCCGGTCCACTGTAAAAGAATGTTGACCTTGATAGAGGCTGGATCGTTTCGATCCATCCTGAATGCTGTGATAGCGTCCTCTTTAGCCCGGATAACAGTTGAGGATGCGCCCTGCATCGATTTTCTACAAGTTCCCACAGGCTTCCTTCCTGTATTGCCTGTTTTACAACTCGAATTTCCTCAAAGGTCACATAGAGATTGTGGCGCGAGAGCAGTTCTTCACGCTTTTCGCTTTCAAACAATTCCTGCACAGTTAACGAACTGCATATCGGGCAGGAACAGGGAAGGTACTGGATATTTTCAATATGATACGTCCCCCGCGTTGTCATGTATCTTCCATCTTTGGCATACAGGGCATAAGACGCAGAATCAAAAAGATCGCAGCCTAAAGCCACCGCAAGAGAGAACATCATTGGGTGCCCTGCCCCGAAAAGATGCACAGGCGCTGCCGGAGATAACCCTTTTTTTGAGGCTACAATAACATCCACAAGCTCTGAATAGCGGTATGATTCCATAAGAGGTACAACCGCCCCAAGAGGATAAACATCAAAACCAAGTACGCTCAACTCACGCGCACATCTCTCCCTGAGGTCGGCAAAATTAGAACCCTGGACGGGCGCAGCAAGAAGCATGTCTTTTCTTGATAATAATGCCTCTTTTTCCCTGGCTATTGTCTGTTCAAGTTCAGACTCAGCCCGCATTCTTGAAACGTCCGGAGGCGTTGGAATATCCAGAGGTACGCCAATGTCTGAACCTATATTTTGCTGGAATTCAACAATTTGCTTATTATTTACTTCCACCTCCCCGTATATTGATAACTGGTATGAGCCAGAGTCAGTCATTATCGGACCATCAAACCCGATAAGCGAATGCAGCCCCTCCTGCAGGGCACGTTCCCTCAGTTCAGGCTTTCGGTAAATAATATATGAGTTTGTTATGATGATCTGGGCGCCGAACTTTCGAAGTTCCCAGGGCTTGATGGTCTGTATGTTGGGATTAACAACAGGCATAATGGTGGGTGTCTCGATGATCCCGTGACATGTTTTGAGCCGTCCGATTCGACCGGCACAGTCCTTATGGAGAATTTCGAATATTGCAGGCATTATAGCCTAAGATTGGATTGAGGAGTATATTAGGATGAGGTCGAGACATTTAAAATATTTTTCAAAATATCAGGAAAGATTTGATGCCAGGTCAAAATTGTGTTCCATTAATACCGGATTTTTCAACGACTGATCCAATACTTCCTGAACTGATTACTAATAAAATAGATATAAAGAGAAAAATGTAAATTGATTTCATTATTTCATCGGCTTTCCTGGTGTTCTTTTTCCATGTTCAACTTCCACAGGTTCTTCTTTTACCGATTTTTTCTTTCGTACTCTTTTTTCCCCGATCAATGGTTTAGCCTGTGGTACTATCGCTGTCTTAATGTTCGGATCTGATTTCTTCGTAACAGTTTTTCTTCGTTTCTTTTTTTCTTCTTCAATCAACGTGTCTTCAAGCTTAAGCCCTGAAACATCTTCCATCATTACCAGCGGTACATTAAGGTCTTCTTTCACATGAGATTCGATTTCTTTTGAATGAGATTCCATCATATTTAGTGTTGTTTTCGGGATTTCATCTATAATCTCCTGTGTTTTATTTTCCAGTTCCGGAAATCTTTTTTGCCTCCGGATTTTCTCTTCTATACTGATTGTTTCCGCGTCAGTTTCTGCTATACCAACATCCGTCACGGGTTTTATCAGGTCCTTGATCGGGTGGATCTCTACGTTATCGGATGTTTCAAACTTAAATTCCGGGGTTATATCAACGATATCCTTATATTCAAATTTCTTTGGTTCCTGTCGTTGCTTTTTTTCATGTGATTTCCTGAGCAAAATAAATTGATAAATCGCAATAATAAAAAGAAAAACAATAATTATGAAAAGCGCGATTCCCTCTGTACTCATGACATCTCCATAATATATATGATAATTATAATGATATTTAATTCTTTTGATTGCAAAACATCATACGAACATACAATTATTTTACTCCCATATCCCCTAATTCCCAGCCCAGGTATTCCTTTATTATAATGTATGCCATTTCAGGAGGGATCGCCCCGGCCTCCGTGCATATAAGATCTATATATTCACGCGGCGTTACATCAAAAGCCGGGTTTTTTACAGATACATTTGAGAATTCCCTTAATTTTTCATCTGCTATTACTTCAGAACTATTTCGTTCTTCTATTTCAATAAGCTCACCCAATAATGATTTTGGGCTGAATTTATAGGTCTCGGCTGCAATTATTACGTTTTTCCTTGCTTCATGCGCAGCAAGGGCGAGCTGGGAGGTGCCAATTTTATTTATGACTGAACCATTAGCCATAACTGCATCTGCGCCCATCACAACAAGGTCAACTTCCTTCATGAAATATCGAACAGCAGAGTCTACTATTAATGATGTTTTTATCCCGATTTCATCAAGTTGCCTGATGGTCAGATGTCCCTGCCATCTTGGGCGGGATTCTGTAGCTATGACATTGATATTTTTCCCATCCTTATGCGCGGCAGCCATTATTGAAATTGCGGCATTTGAATTGCAGTGCGTCATTATTGTGTCGCCATCGCGGATCCTGTGTGCGCCTATTTCGCCAATTTTTAGCACAGCACTTTCTGAATTCCGGATAAATCCATCCGCAAGTTCCTTGATTTTTGCTTTTGCTTCATCGACGCTATCGCCTTTATATCTCATCACAGCACGAACCGCATTTGGCAGTGATACTGCTGTGGGGCGCGTGCTGATAAGAAGTTGGGCAGCCTCAATCATCTTTGTATTGAATTCTTCAAGCTTTCGTGTTCGAATTCGCCCGCTATATTCACGAAGTTCGGCTGCCGCTGCTCGCGCAATCCTTCCCGCGCCCCGTATCTCCATGCTTTTGATCTTTTGCGCCGTTTCTGAAAGCTGTTTCATCGTTCCCCCAGCATTCGATATATCGAATCCATATTCACATGGGATTTAATAATTGCAGAAAGCTCCTCAATGCCATCGCTCCGGGTTTTATTTTCATATATCAATCCTTTTTGATGATATAAATAGCTAAGGAAAGAATTCCTGAAATTATCGTTCTCAAATAGCCCGTGAAGATATGTGCCTATAATAATCCCATTTTCACTCACGCTTCCGTCATCCCCGAAAGCGGGCTCTCCTCCTTCTGTTTTACCCATATGGATCTCATATCCTGTAACGCGCTGCTCTTTTATCGGCCCGAGTATCAGTCCATTTCCCGTAATGGGTTTTTCAACCTGCCGTGTTTGTTTCTCATATTTTGCAAATTGGGTAGCAACATTGAGAAGTCCAAGTCCATTTATAGAACTTGCGCCGCCAGTTCCTTCTATGCCGCTGTCTATTATTTCGGTACCAAGCATCTGGTAACCGCCGCATATACCGATCACAGGGATTCCTTTTTTGGCCTCAATGATGATCTTTTGTCCCATTCCGCTTGATAAAAGGACTTTCATATCATCCATTGTGTTTTTTGTTCCAGGCAATATGATCGCATCTGATCCTGAGAGTTCTTCACCAGGTTCAACATATTCAATATCTGCGCAATGTTCAAGAGGCTCAAAATCAGTAAAATTGGATATATGGGGTAATCGTATCACTACTATCTTAACCGGATTGCTGTTATGGGTTTTATCTTTGATGGAAACAGAATCCTCAGATGGTACCCTCATATTGGTATAAGGAATTACACCCAGCACAGGGAGTCCTGTGATTTCTTCAAGCTGTTTTATTCCCGGCTCAAGGATCTTTAAATCTCCCCGGAATTTGTTTATTATAAGACCAACAACAAGGGGCTTGATATCAACAGGCATCAATTGCAGGGTTCCATAAATACTTGCAAAAACCCCGCCTCGCTCGATATCCCCTACAAGTATTATCGGAGGTTTAACAAGTCTTGCCATACCCGTGTTCACGATATCCCGATGATACAGGTTTATTTCGGCTGCTCCGCCTGCTCCTTCTATTATTATTAATTCGTGCACAGAGCAAAGACGCATAAAAGCTCCGGAAACAGTTGACATGACATCATCTATCGAATCATAATAATCCCCTGCTTCCTTATCAACTACAGGCTTTCCAAGGATTATCACCTGTGACCTGTGATCTCCTTTAGGCTTCAATAACACTGGATTCATGTCTGCCGTTGGTTCAATCCCTGCCGCTTTTGCTTGTATTGCCTGTGCAATCCCGATTTCGCTGCCATCCCGCGTTACCCAGGAGTTAAGGCTCATATTCTGCGCCTTAAATGGGGCAACAGAATATCTTTTTGAGAGTATCCTGCAAAGGGCGGTCACAAGTATGCTTTTGCCCACGTGTGACCCTGTACCCACGATCATCAGGGTTTTTGTCATTTTTTTCATTTATCCTCTTTTCCAACCATTCTGTTCCGGTAAGATGCCCAGATACCTGCCACCAATACAATAACCAGGGAACCTGTGCCAACACTATCAGAAATATACCCCTGTGCGATCTTCCATCCCTCGCTATAATCGTTGAAACCGTAATCAAATGTCCATAATAATTGATTTGTCCGGCTCATTTCAAGGCTTGCATCAATAAATGCCATTTGATTGTAAACCGGATAAAAAAGTACCACTCCACCTGCGAACAGATCAAGAATAACATGGGAGACGAAATACACACCAGCTATGAAAAAAATAGACCTCATTTTCTTTATTGACAGGCCAATAAAAAAGAGTATTGCAGGAATAAAAATATTATGTAAAAGCGCCCTGTGTTCAATCACAAAAGTGTCAATATCAGGCAAAACTGCAAGTGGCAACAGCAAAAGTATATATTTGTGATCCTCTTTCCTGCCTACAATTAAAAGAGCAAGAAGAGGAACAATTAAATGTATCGCCCAATTTGGCATTTTACCTGATCATTCGGTTTTGTCAACCCTTGTAACGCGCAGCAATGCATTAAGAGGAACACCTGATATCTCATCAAATCCTTTCTTATCAATGAGTACAGCTATAGCTACTGGTTTTGCCCCAAGGCCCTCAAGAACCGATACGGCTTCTATAAGAGTCGTTCCTGATGTTACAACATCATCTATAACCACGCAACTCTTTCCAGCGACTTTTGCAAAATTCTGGCTAATTGTTCCGCCAATATCCTTTGATTCCGGCGTCCATTTTTGCTTATTCGGATGATATGTGGCAAATTCAACCCCCAATTCATCTGCTATAAGGTTAGCAAGTGGTATTCCTGAAAGCGCAACCCCTACGATAACGTCAATATCAGATCCTGACCTGCTGAGGCATTCAATAACCATATCAGTCAATGAGCTTGCGATCAGTCTTTGCCTTTTTGAGCTTCGCCCAATGTTGCTCCAATCAATATAAATATCCTTGGGAGCTGCGGTAGCATCGCCCTTTTTGGAATGGACAAGAAGCCATGTTGCTGTTTCACGGGAAACATTCAATTCATCAGCGATCTGGCCTGTTAAGAGTCCGCCAGCCTGGAGTTCTACAGCTTTTTGAATTAATTCATCGATTGTTTTCATAAGGAATTCACCGGAAATGATAATAATACTTTTTCTTTCTATTTAATAGGTTGTGCGGGTTCTGTCAAGTTGTCGGTTGATATAAATAGCTGTCAAAACGCGGTTGATAGGTGAAATAAATATGTATATGAAAACACAATATCTAACTTAGACTACTCAATACAACCTCGTTCAATCAATAAGTCATGATATTGTTCTTTAGCCATTGGACATTCAATAAAATTTTTAAGCTCAGTTTTCGATTCAAGATGTAATTGTTTCTTCATAGAACCAAGCAAATTATCATTATATTCAGCTATTCCACGACTTATAAAAGTAAAAACTTCTGTCTTTTTCCCATTTTCATAAAGGATATAATGTATATGGCGATTTTTAGGTGTTTCAGAAAATCCTTTCTTTTTGAGAGAGGAGCAGATATCTTTGGTTTTATATGCAGTCATTCAACAAGACCTTTTAATTTAGCTTTAAGTCTTTTAGCTCCTTCTGTAAGTTCGTTCTCTGGGCAGATTACATATTCTTCCCAAAGTTCTGAAAATTCTTCTTGGATCTCCTGTAATGCTTGTTTACGCGAACTGCTTATTGCTAATAAGCCCAAATCATTGTAAGAAACGATATATCGTTTATCTTCTAATTGAATATCTAGTAAAAGTGGTTTAGATAGTGTAACCCTTTTCCTATTTATGAAAAATTCAGATAAAGGAAATTGCTCTGGTTGGTTTTTCAGCGTAAGTTTGTCAGATACTAATAATAATTCAATTGGAATACTTTTAGGATAAGTCCAAACACTAATTTCAATACTTGCATGAGGTATACCATAATGGAGTTGCTCTAATCCCTTAAAATCTGTCGCCGTTACCTGACGTGGTTGTCCTGAAATAAATCCCATCATCTCTTTTCCTTGATGCTTTTGTATCGATGCTGCATATGAAGCAGTCCCTTTAGTGTAAATCATTTTTTTATCAATTGAGGAACTCTCTTCTGATAGATGAAACTGTTTTAAGGGAGATGCTTGTGGGTATTGAAACGAGCTTATATTAGTCATAATTATTATTTAACTTGTCTTCCTTTAAATTCTTTTAACGCGTTAATTAGCCAGTTACTTAAACCTTCAGCTTGTTGTGGTGACATGATAATACCGACTTTAAAATCCCTTATTACTATGACTTCTGTATTGTTTTGTTCCTCAGGTTTAAGTTCACCTTCTTCAACGTTCATTACTTCCTCTTCGGGAATATCTACATGTTCAAAAAAGAAATTCATATCAAAATCCCCACGACCAGTAACTGACCCAAAAACACCGTTAGAATAATATGATTGGTAATTTTCAGGTTTCTTATGAACAAATCTAACTCTATTTGGAATTTCTTTAGGTTTTTTAGTTGAATCCATGTATCCTCCTTACAAAAGATAATTTATGAATAAACATGCCTACATATGGTATATACATTATACTAATCTTTTAGTTTTGTGGATATAAATATGTATGTATAATGGTTTCTAATTGGACTGCGCCCCTTCGAGTGGACAATTAGTTAAGGTGGCATATTTAAACTTTTCGTCTTCTCAAAATCGATTGGCGATTTGTAACCGATCGATGAATGTAAGCGTTTTAAATTGTAGACCTCTTCAATAAAATATTCAATGTTCTGGAGTGCGTCATTAAATCTCCCGTATTCGTTTAAGTAGACTTCTTCATATTTCAGAGTCTTCATGAAGCTCTCAGCAAATGCATTGTCGTAAGGATTACCCTTGCGGCTCATGCTGATCTGAATACCAATATCCTTCAGATAGTTCACATAATCCATTGATGCATATTGAACGCCCTGGTCGGAATGATGAATAAGAAACTTCAGATCATCTTTATTTCGTATTTGAAGAGCCTTAAGCAAAGCATTCAATGTGAGTTGTGTATCAATATTGCGACTGAGATCCCAACCAACGCAACGCCTGCTGAAAACATCTATTATCACAGCCAAGTATACGAATTCTTTCGATAACTGGATATATGTAATATCAGCAACCCAGAGTTGATTTATATCTGTGACTTTAAGCGTTTTGGCGAGATTCGGATAGATTTTTTCTCCATGATTTGAATCTGTGGTCTGCAATTTGAATCTCTTTTTTACACAAATGAGATTGTCTTCTTTCATTAAGCGTCGAACTTTTTTCTGGTTAACTACATGGTTTCTATTCCGAAGCTCCACTTTGACCCTTCTGTAACCATATCCAGGGAACTCGATTACTATTTTTTGCATTTCTTCTTTGATGGCCACATCAGAGTTTTTCTCTTCGTCTGTATCATGTGATTTGGCCCGCCATTTGTAATATCCAGATCTGCTGGCGTCAAGCAATTCTGCAGCTCGATTGACAGAGATGCAATCCGATTTTTCAGAAATTATCATGAATTTCACCCTGCTTTCGATCTCTCCTTCTCTTCTTGCACTCTCTTTTCCAGGATATTTAAGGCTTTTTTTAAAAAATCATTCTCCGCATACAGTTTACCCACAAGCCTTTCCAGTTCTTCATTTCGAGCAGCGTCCTTGTATGTATTCCCGTTTCCCTTGAAGGCTGATCCTGGATCCTTATCGTATTCCAATTTCCATCTGGAAATCATATTCGGATGAATATTGTTCTCACGACTGAGTTGCCCTAATTTTTTTCCACTTTCAAGCTCCCTGATTAGGGAGAGTTTGAATTCACGTGTATATCTTTTTCTTGATGTTTTTCCCATGGTTTCCCTCTCTGAGACACACCTTAACTACCTGTCTACTTTGAGGGGCGCACTCCAAATCTTGATTTTTTTATATAGTTTATGATTGTTTTTTAGGAACATTCCAATAAGGGTTCTTACATTTCGGGCACACTCTTGGTTCTTCTTTACCTCTCGCTACCCATTCATGCCCACACCGTTCACATCTGTAACCACCAAGTGTTATTTTTGCCATATCATATGGTATATTATCAATGAATACAAATTATCCAAAAATGATTGGCACAAGAGAGGATAGGGGAAGAGCAATCGCGGAAAAAGATAGACAAATCATGAGAATGAGTGATCGTTCTTACAAAGTAAAATTCCAATCAAGAGATAAATGGTATAATGTAACATCCTCTGAAATAGGATGGAGATGCAATTGTCCCGATCATGAAACAAGAGGTGTCCAATGCAAACATATTTTCTCAGTTATATTCAGCTTTAACTTGAGGGAACAGGTCAAAAAGAATATTGTAATTCAATCAATCGTGCTTTCAGATTGTATTTTCTGTCATTCTACAAAACTTAAGAAAAATGGTATTCGGCATAATAAAAGCGGTGATATTCAAAGGTTCGAGTGTTTGGATTGTCATAGAACATTCAGTATCAATATTGGATTTGAAAAAATGAAGCATAATCCAAAAGCCATAACTACAGCTATGCAATTGTATTTTAGTGGTGAATCGCTCAGGAATACGGAGAAATCACTTCGATTCTTAGGTATTGATGTATCGCATAAGACATTTCATAATTGGATTGGGAAATATACACTCTTAATGAAAAGGTATGTGGATAAGCTAAAACCAAATGTAGGCGACACATGGAGAGCCGATGAGGTATTCATAAAATTCAGTGGTGATATGAAATACCTCTTTGCATTGATGGACGATGAAACAAGATACTGGATTGCTCAGGAAGTCGCTGATACGAAGTTTAAACACGATGCACAAACATTATTCCATGAGGCTAAATTAATCGCGGGAAAGCGACCTAATGTCTTAATAACCGATGGATTGAGAGCTTATCATGATGCTTTCAACAGAGAATTCTATCAAAATTCAAGTCCACGATCAAAGCATATCAGTTCTATAAAGCTAGACGGAGATATGAATAACAATAAGCAGGAAAGGATAAACGGAGAGATTAGGGATAGAGAAAAGGTCATGCGTGGACTTAAGAAAACAGATACCCCAATCCTACCGGGATATCAGATATTCCATAACTTTATCCGAACCCATGAAGGTCTTGAAGGCAAAACACCAGCAGAAGCTTGTGTATTAAGGTTGAAGGGGAGAATAAGTGGCTAACGCTGATTCAAAATGCAAGCAAAAGCATTTAAATCGTTTACCAGTTCTTCACCCAAATTATATTCTTTTTTTGTTTTTATAAGAAAACTATCTATTTCATCCCATTTAGATTTAGAGATTGATTTATCATAATCTCTCAACAGAGGATATACTAAATATAAGTAAGAACCACCATTAATATCTAATCTTTTATATTCTTCTTCGATATATTCGAATTCAGAATAATAATTAACTAATTTATTCCTACAATCATCATCTAATGTCCCTAATTTATCCGATAAACTAGAATAAATGTCTTTATCAAATTTCAGCCTATTTGGTAGTCTATATTTTTCATCTCTGTTATGTTGTTGTAACCCAACATTAGCCCAATCATACCATGACATAAATAAAATTTTGTTGGCACTATCATATAATGGTTTTATCCGACTTTGATTTATTTTTACTTCTGATATAATAATTTTACATAGTTGCATCTTTTCTTTTTCGTTTTCTTTTTGTCTGCTTTTCTCTTCTCTTTCAATCCTTCTCCCCTCACTTTGTTCATTTAACCACCAAGCCAAAATTGCCACTGCCATTTCAATTACCCCCACCGTAACACCCGTTTTTAAGTCTAATAGATTCGATAAGTGAAGTATAAACAGCAGAGTTATAAATAATTCCAATGCAATTATCAACCATATCCACTTTAGCTTCATACCAAACCGTTAATCCATTAATATAGAACTTTAAGTTTTCGAAAAAGTTTTGTATGATTATATTCAGCAACCGAAAATTTACATACATTCATAGCCTCCGAAGACTACACAGAACCGGTTGTGCGAAATCTTTTTATAGAACTATAAACATGAAACAACCAAACGTCAAGGGAAAATCCATCATTGGAACCATGGACGTATTTCATTTAATTATCTGATACAGGAGAATATCTATGCAAGGCCAAACCGGCGGACAGCCGATCATCATTTTAAGACAGGGAACGGAAGAAACAAGAGGAGACGAAGCAAAAAGAAGCAATATCATGGCGGCGCGCGCTGTAGCTGAAGCCGTGCGGACAACCCTTGGTCCAAAGGGAATGGATAAGATGATAACAGACCCAGCCGGACTTGTTATAATTACAAACGATGGCGCCACTATCCTTGATGAAATGAAAATAAAACATCCGGCCGCTAAACTTGTCGCTGAAGTTGCAAAGACACAGGATGACGAAGTCGGCGATGGCACTACAACAGCGGCAGTATTGACCGGTGAATTCTTAAAAGGCGCTCAGGAGCTCATGGAAATCGGGGTTCATCCAACAACTATTATCCATGGGTATAACCTTGCATCTCATAGATCAAAAGAAATACTTGCAGATATTGCGGTTCATTCAACAGATGATCATCTCAGAAAGATAGCCGAAACGGCGCTTACAGGAAAAGGCGTTGAATTTTCAAGGGAAAAATTATCAGACCTTGTAGTAACGGCTGTAAAATCAATAGTAAAAAAGGAAAACGGCAAGAAGACCGTAAACATAAAGGACATTTCTATTGAGCGCCGCGGCGAGGGAAACATTGAGGACAGTGAACTGGTGGAGGGTATTATCCTTGATAGGACAAAGACCCACCAGAGCATGCCATCAAAGATAGAGAACGCAAAAATAGCAATTCTTGCTACACCGATTGAAGTCAGGAAAACTGAAACAAAATCCGAGATATCTATTGAATCGATAGGACAGACCAGGATGTTCCTTGAACAGGAAGAAAACCTTGTACGTGCGGCGGCTGATAAGGTAATAAAAAGTGGCGCTAATGTAGTTTTCTGCCAGAAAGGCGTTGATGACATGGCCAGGTATTTCCTTGCAAAAGCAGGTATTTTTGTAACCCACAGGGTCAAGAAGAACGACCTTTTAAAATTATCAAGAGCAACCGGAGGAAAAATCATCACAAGCCTTGATGAGATAAAACCCGACACTCTTGGCGATGCAGCGCTTGTTGAAGAAAAAATGGTGGGGAATGGAGAAATGATATTCATCACTGGCTGCAAGAACCCCGACACCTATTCAATATTATTGCGCGGCGGCTCGGAACATGTTGTAACAAGCCTTGCAAGGGCTATGCATGACGCCCTCAGGGTCGTAGGTGTGGCCATCGAAGATGAGAAAATACTGGCCGGCGGCGGCTCACCAGAGATAGAACTTTCGCTTCGCTTAAGGGAATATGCTTCAACGCTTGAGGGCAGGGAACAGCTTGCAGTCAGTAAATTTGCCCAGGCACTTGAGATTATACCCAAGACACTTGCGGAAAATGCGGGGCTTGACGCTATTGATATGCTTGTTGAACTTCGAAGCTCGCATGAGCAGGGAAATAAAACAGTTGGCCTTGATGTCTATGAAGGAAAAACTGTAGATATGCTTAAAATCGGTGTTATCGAACCTCTTCGTGTTAAGACCCAGGCGATAAGTTCGGCAACAGAGGCAGCTTCTATGATATTGCGTATCGACGATGTGATCTCATCTGCAAAGGACGCAAACCCAAAGAAAAAACCTGATTTGAGTGACCTTGATTAGCACTTAGAAATTATTAATACTTCACAGAATCATGTAACAAATGATAGGTGACTATATGGCGATTCTGGGCAGTCTTAATATCACGGACATCCTGTGGATACTGGTACTTATTTCATTCTTCATACCATTGATCCAAAAGCGAATGCTGTTGTCAAAGCGTCAAATGATTATGCGTTCGATTGAGACAAAGCGCAATAGCCGCGTGATCAGTATGATACACAGGCAGGAGGTCATGAGTTTCTTCGGTTTTCCACTTGCTCGATACATAGATATTGAGGATTCGGAGGCTGTGCTTCGAGCCATACGCATGACACCGCATGAAATGCAAATAGACCTTGTGCTCCATACGCCCGGAGGACTTGTACTTGCCGCGGAACAGATAGCCTGTGCTCTTAAACGTCACAAAGGAAAAATAACTGTGTTCATCCCACATTATGCAATGTCAGGAGGTTCGCTGATAGCCATGGCAGCTGATGAGATCGTCATGGATCCAAATGCAGTCCTGGGCCCGGTCGATCCGCAGCTCGGCGGACCTCAAGGATACTATCCCGCGGTTTCCATACTTAGGGCACTGGAGCAGCCAAATCCTAACAGGGATGACGCGACTCTTATTCTTGGTGATGTGGCAAGAAAGGCTATTGTCCAGGTATATGAAGCCGTATATTCCCTGCTGCTTGAGCACAATACTCCTGAAAAAGCTGCAGAACTTGCAAGAATGCTCAGCGAAGGGCGGTGGACGCATGTTTATCCCATTGATTTTGAGCAGGCAAAAGGACTGGGTTTGCCAGTTAATGACCAGATGCCCATAGAAGTCTATGATCTTATGGAACTATACCAGCAATCGGGCATGCGTCGACCATCTGTTGAGTTCATTCCCACCCCATATATGCCGCATGCTCCGCCTGGTAAGGGAAAGTGAACAGCTACCCACTTCCCCCGACCATCGCTTTATTAACAAGCACATGCGGCGCACCGTCGCTAACAGGAACAAGCTGACCGGCTTTACCGCATCGTCCGGAATTCATCTCCAGGTCATTTCCAACTGCTGATACATTATTTAATATTTCAAGAGTATTCCCTGACAGGGAAACATCCCTGAGTGATGTTGTCAGCTCCCCGTTTTTTACGATGAACCCGCTCTCTGCATTGAACTGGAAAACTCCTTCGCCGGGATTCACCTGGCCTCCGCGTGAGCCTTTAAGATAAATCCCGTCCTTTAATTCTGCGAGCATTTCATCAAATTTCATCCCGTCCGGGGCTATGAAGGTATTGCTCATCCTGATAACGGGTCTTGAATACCCCTGGGCACGTGAATTCCTGGATTCACCGCCAAGTTTGCCTGCAGTTTCCCTTGAATGGATAAAGGATTTTAGCACGCCATTCTGTATTAATGTGGTTCTCTTTGATTCTGCGCCCTCGTCATCAAAAGGATAGTATCCATATTCGTGAAGTGACGGGTCATCATAAACCGTAATAAGGGGAGATGCTATTTGTTCCCCAATTTTTCCTGAAAGGATAGAATTTCCCTCAAGAACATGGTCTGCTTCTACTGCATGACCGACCGCTTCATGTATAAAAACACCTGCAAGTTCCTGGTCAAGGATCACCGGGTAGGTTCCTGCTTTTGGCGTTTTCGCAGATAGAAGCTCTATTGCAGTATTAGCTGCTTTTTCTGCAAGTGCGAAAGCATCATGTTTTTTAAATATCTCAAATCCCATTACTCCAAACCTGGATTCCCTTCCGATCTGGTAAACGCCTTCTGACTGCGCAATTGAACTTATCGCAAAACCAATACGGGTTAAAGTATATTCGCAATCAAGCCCTTCGGAACTCGAATATTTGACATTTATCAGTGCTTCGGAATATACGGCATTTGTACTTTGTATCCCGGTTTTTTTTGCACTTTTTTCAATTTCCAGAAGTAATTTGACTTTATCTTCGATTGGAATATCCTGGGGTTTTTCCTTTATCTCCGGAAGATCCTTAAGACCGGGTCCGGTTATGGGGGCAAGATCGATTGGGGGCCTTGGACTTCTGTTTCTTGCAGACTCAGCAAGCCTTCCTGCAGATGAGATCACAGCATCGAGATTCCCACAAACACCATCGAGGGAAACGAATCCCCATGAACCCCCGTTTAGAACTCGTACAGCTCCTCCACTTGAGAAATTATTCGAGATCTCACGTATCTCTCCATTATCAAGAACAATAGAAGTGCTGACACTCTTTATAATACGTGTATCATAAAAATCCATGGATTTCTCACACTACGCTCAAAGGCTTTGGTTCAGGGATAGGAAGAGCGAATTTTGTTCTTGAAGCAAATTTCTTCAGGGTAGCTATAAGACCATCTTTTTCCACACCAACAAGACTGTATTCCAATACCTCTTCAATATTTGATACAGGGATTATTCTAATCTGATCTTTGTATTCATCTTCTATGAGTACATCGCCCATATTTGATTTTGGAATGAGGACAGTTTTTATTCCAGCCAATGCTGCTGCTTCTATCTTGTATGTAACGCCTCCTACAGGCAACACATCGCCCCTGACCGAAAGTGAACCGGTCATTGCTACGGTCTGGTCTACCGGTATTCCCTGGATCGCGGAGAGTACCGCTGTGGCTATGGAAATGCTTGCCGAATCGCCTTCTACGCCCTCATAAGTACCCACGAACTGGATATGGACATCCATTTTGGATATATCCTTGCCTGTGGTCTTCTTGATAAGGGCGGATACATTCTGCACAGCCTCTCGTGCTATATTTTTCAGCATTCCTGTGGCTATTATATGGCCTTCGGATGTGGATTGGGTTGGTGTGACCTCAGCTATTATCGGAAGGACTATACCTGAATCCTCACCCATAACAGCTAGACCATTTACTCTTCCAACCTGTGCACCCTCCTTTATATAGAGCTTATAATCTTTTCTTCGCTCAAGATACTGGTGCGCAAGTTGCTGTTCAACTGAACGGGCAATGCTCTTTGCTTTCAAAACATGTGCGGCTGTGGTGAGCGGTGCATTTTCCCCGTGTGCAATATCACCTGCAACACGAACAAGACCTCCAAGGTCCCTGAGTTTAAGTGTCAGATGCCCTTTTCTTCCTGCGCGGCGGCGCGCTTCGCGTATAATCTCTTCAACAGCGCCACTGTCAAAATGCGGTATCTTACCATCTCTTACTACTTCCTGGGCAACGAATCTGACAAGCTTTTGCCTGTTCTCAGGCGTATCCTCTATGGTATCGCTCATATATACTTCGTATCCATAGCCCTTAACACGTGAGCGAAGCGCAGGATGCATGCCTTTGATAGCATCAAGGTTTCCAGCTGCCACCATTATAAAATCACATGGGACGGGGTCTGTTTTAACCATTGCGCCGCTTGAACGTTCAGATTGTCCTGTAATTGCAAATTCTTTTTCCTGGAGTGCGGTCAAAAGACTCTGCTGGGATTCGATCCTGAGAGTATTTATTTCGTCGATGAACAGTACGCCCTTATGGGCTTTATGGATAGCCCCGCTCTCGACTCTGTCATGTGCTGGCGTTTCAAGTCCGCCTGACTGGAACGGGTCGTGGCGCACATCGCCAAGAAGCGCGCCTGCGTGCGCACCAGTGGCATCAATATAAGGAGCGATCTCCTTGCTCTTGTTTGAAACGAGAAGTTTGGGGATCAAAGTAGTTTCTTTTGGCATGAACTGGCGCATCATCATAGCTATTAAAACCGCTGCTATGATTCCCATGAGATATTCCCCAACGAAAAATGAATATCCTACGATGCCAAGGACAAGAAGCATGATGAACATATTACGCGCTGTTGTTCTTTTTTGCGCTTCCACTTTGTGGGCATCGGTGATCTCTTTGCCTTTTCCAGCAGGTACTATTCGTATCTTTGGATTATTGGAATCATCAGGATTGTTATAAACCAGTACATCCTGTAATTCCTCTTTGGGAAGCAATTCAGCCATTGCTTTTGCGAGCATTGATTTTCCAGTGCCCGGTGTTCCAAGCATCATTACATGCCTTCGCTGATTTGCCGCTTTTCGTACTACTTCCACGGCATGTTCCTGGCCAATGACCTGTTCGATCAATTTTTTGGGAACCTCAATATCTTTGGTGGATATTATTTCTAATCCGCCAAGAAGTTCCTGGTTCTTCACTTCGTTTTCAGTATTTTCCATATTTTACCTGATATATAAGTAATTGGTTTATTAGACTTAAGATTATCGTATTTAGGGAAATGATGGTTATTAGTATATGCCCTTTAAATCTTTTTCGCCCCTCCATCCAAAAAGTCTATATGATTTAACTTATATTAAGTTTGAGTTCTCAAGGAATTCATCATTCCGTTTTCCCCTGTCGGGAAGATGGGTATATAAGGCCAAAGGTTTCAAACTACATACAGCCGACCTGGACTATAATTATAAATACCATCACTTGCATGTTTACACAATAGGGAGTAAGGATTACTATAAATAATAGTAGTGTTCCACGAATTGGAGGAAAATTTATGGGAGTGAAAGTTGGGAAGACATCAGGTGCACGTCGGGATGAAAAAAAAATTGAAAAGGATATCATCAATGAAAAAATTAGCAGCTTAGCGTATCATACTGAATCTGCCGCTGAAGAATTTCTCACAACCAACCAGGGTACACGCATTAATGATAACCAGAACTCTCTGAAAGCCGGGGAAAGAGGCCCAACCCTTTTAGAAGATTTTCTACTTCGTGAAAAAATTACTCATTTTGACCATGAACGCATTCCTGAACGGGTTGTGCATGCCCGCGGTACAGCAGCACACGGTTACTTCCAGGTGTATGAATCAATGGCTAAATATACGAAGGCAAAATTCCTGACAGATCCCTCGGAAAAAACGCCTGTATTTGTGCGTTTTTCGACAGTAGCCGGTTCTCGCGGTTCTTCTGACCTGGCAAGAGACGCAAGAGGATTTGCCGTAAAATTTTATACAAAAGAGGGCAATTACGATTTAGTGGCTAATAATATGCCTGTCTTTTTTATTCAGGATGCAATAAAATTTCCTGATTTTGTTCATGCTGTCAAACCTGAACCTCACAATGAAATCCCACAGGCGTCTTCTGCACATGACACTTTTTGGGATTTTATATCATTGACACCTGAATCGATGCATATGATCATGTGGGTAATGTCCGACCGTGCGATTCCACGCAGCTTTCGTATGATGGAAGGCTTTGGGGTGCATACATTTCGCTTTATCAATGAAGATGGGAAATCAGTTTTCGTCAAATTCCATTGGAAACCCCTGCTGGGTGTTCATTCGGTAGCCTGGGAGGAAGCTCAAATAATATCGAGTAAAGACCCGGACTTCCATCGAAGGGATTTGTGGGAAGCTATTGAAACAGGTGCGTTTCCTGAATGGGAATTAGGTGTGCAGATAGTTCCTGAAGAAGATGAACATAAATATGAATTTGATTTGCTCGACCCCACTAAAATAATTCCCGAAGAATTAGTTCCTGTGCAACGTATCGGTAAAATGACGCTCAACCGGAACCCTTCCAATTTCTTTGCTGAAACCGAACAGGTTGCCTTTCATCCTGGAAATGTTGTGCCCGGTATCGATTTGACCAATGACCCGCTTTTGCAGGGACGGTTGTTCTCTTATATTGATACGCAACTTTCTCGTTTAGGGGGTCCGAATTTTCATGAAATTCCAATTAACCGCCCGATAGCCCCTGTACATAATAATCAACGCGACGGGCACATGAGGCAAACCATTAATCGCGGTAACACCAGTTATCAACCCAATACTATTGAAGGCGGATATCCCATTCAGGCAAAAGCTGCAGAAGGCGGATTTACCAGTTACACCGAGCGGATTGACGCAAATAAAATTCGCGGCAGAAGCCGCAGTTTCTTTGACCATTTCAGCCAGGCAACGTTGTTTTACAATAGCCAGTCAGATGCAGAAAAAAAACACCTGACTGATGCTTTGAGTTTTGAATTAGAAAAAGTAAAGAGTGTTGAAATCCGCCAGCGTATGGTGGGATTACTCACCCAGGTTGATGAAACGCTGGCTACAAACGTTGCAAATACTCTTGGAATGCCTGTACGCAAGCAACCCGAATACCCGATGAACCACATCATTCCCGCGGATGGCGACCCGAAGGAATATCAACCTATAAAAGTAAAGCAGTCAATCAAAAAATCGGATGCATTGAGCATGGTTAACACCATAAAAAATACAATCAAGACAAGACAAATAGCTATACTTGCCGCAGATGGCGTGGATGAAGCTTCGATCAGTCAAATGAGATCTGCATTGGCAGCCGAAGGCGCAAAAACAAAAATAATAGCTCCCAAATTTGGATATATAAAAAGCGCAACAGGAAAAGAAATTAAAGTTGATCAGAGTTTCTTAACGGCAGCTTCAGTTCTATTCGATGCGGTATATGTGCCTGGAGGGGCTAAAAGTTCGGCATCCTTAAAAGAAAATGCCCGGGCGCTACAGTTCGTTTATGAGGCTTATAAACACGGCAAAGCCATTGCTATGGATGATGAGAGTGCCGGGTTATTGAGGGTATTATATCCTGGTAATAAAATGCTTTCAGATACCTTGCAAGAAACTGATCTTGCAGCAAAGGGAATAATCGTGAACGTACATGCAAAAAGAGCAACATCAAGGGACTTTATTAGAGCTATAGCGCAACATCGTTTCTGGGATCGATAAAAGAGATGTACTGTTCCGGAATATGGTTCATTCTTAAACTATAAGCAAATTAAGGACCAGCAATTCTTTTATTTTACAAAACGTATAACAAATAATAAATCAAATCAAGGATATAGTATTGAAAACTATTGAAAAAGTAAATTTTAACTCATATCAAGCTTAATTAAAGAAGAGAGGACTTCATGAATTCATCGATCCAGATAGGAAAAATAATGGGCATCCCGATAAAATTGCATATAACATTCTTACTAATAATACCTGTATTCGGATACATTTTTGCGAATAACCCTCCCAGTTTTGGTTTTTCCGATGTTGAACAATTATTGCTGCGATATGTCCTGGGTTTATCCGTAGCGATCCTTCTTTTCGCCTGTGTTCTCTTACATGAATTGGGTCATTCCTATGTAGCTAAGAAACACGGCTCCAATATCCAGGGAATTACACTTTTCCTTTTTGGTGGCGTTTCTTCGCTTGAAGATATCCCCAGGAATCCAAAAATAGAGTTCAAGATGGCATTGGCAGGACCCGCTGTTAGCCTTTTAATCGGTTCTACACTGATAATTTTTTATGGAATTCTTGAGGCATATATATCCATGGGTAACCCGGATTCACCGATGAGTAACCCTTTTCTACGACTTGTCTGGATGATGGGTCTCATTAACGTGACCCTTTCTATTTTCAATCTCCTTCCGGCATTTCCAATGGATGGAGGAAGGGTGTTAAGAGCAGTGCTTGCAGGCAGGATGTCGTACCTGAAAGCAACGCGGACTGCTGCATATGTGGGTAAGATGTTTGCAATATTTTTGGGCATCTTTGGATTTTTGACTGTTCCAGGTGGAGTATGGTTCATGCTCATAGCATTTTTTATCTACATTGGTGCATCGGAAGAGGAAAAATCCACACAGGTCAGTGTTACACTTGAAGGTATGAAAATCAGGGATATAATGTCAAGGGATGTGACAAGCGTCCCCTTTGGAATGTCTGTCGAAGAACTGGTGGATTTCATGTTCAAGCACAAACATATGGGATATCCTGTTGTGGACGGGACTGAAATAAAAGGCATAGTAACTTTTACAGATGTCCAAAATGTTCCCAGGGAAGAGCGAAAAATCATTAATGTTTCAAATATAATGACCAAAGAGATTATCACCCTGAAGGAAGATGATGATGCAGTAAAAGCATTAAAAATTATGACCACAAATAATATAGGAAGGATAATTATAATACAGGATAAGAAAATGATTGGTATTGTTTCAAGAACAGACCTCCTGAGGTCTGTACAATTACTGGAATAACATGAATAACGGCATTTATAAAATAAGCTGCAATTTTAATATCCAGAATCCGGCCGCACCGGGTGGCAGGATAATAATTGTGGGGACAGCTCATGTTTCTGAAAAAAGCATTGCCCAGGTCAATGAAGTAATAGAACGTGAAAAACCCGATATCGTGGCCGTTGAACTTGATAGTGCAAGGTTCAAGGCGATCAAGGGTGAAGAGCAGGTAAAAGAAATAAATGTAAAAGACCTCCTCAGTGAAGGCAAATTCTATTATTTCATGCTTCACTGGCTTCTTGCATATGTGCAGAAAAAAATTGGCGCCGACACAGGGGTCAAGCCTGGCGCTGAAATGATGGCGGCAATTGAACAGGCAGAAAAGTCGGGGGCAAAGATCGCGCTCATTGACAGGGATATCCAGCTTACACTGTCACGTTTCTGGAACAAAATGTCCTTTTTCGAAAAATTGAAGCTTTTTGGTTCCCTTATCGGCGCTTCGTTTGGTTTCGGTTCGCGGGAAATAGATATGGAAACGGTTACAAATGAGGATGTTGTGACCCAGCTTGTTGGTGAATTAAGAAAACTTGCTCCCAGTGCGGCAACAGTCCTGATCGATGAAAGGGATGCCTTCATGGCAAAGAACCTGATTGACCTATCCAACCAGGGAAAAGTAGTAGCAGTGGTTGGTGCAGGCCACAGGGAGGGAATACAGAAATATCTCGATAATCCTGAAACCTTACCGCCATTGGAACAACTCACAACTATTCCAAAAAAAGGTTTTAATTGGTTAAAGACCCTAACTATTGCAATCATCTTAATGATCGTCGGGGTGCTTGCTCTCCTGGTTTTCGGTGGCTATCCCCTCGAGAAACTTCTTGTAGCAATGCTATATCTTTTTTTAGCCCAGGGAATACTATCTGCAATTGGCGTACTGATTGCCAGGGGTCATCCACTATCCGCTTTGACGGCTTTTGGCCTTGCATGGTTCGGCTTCCTGCATCCATTTCTTGCAGTAGGCTGGCTGGCCGGTCTTGTAGAAGCACATTTTCGTCCACCCACGACAGAGGATTTTAAGAGAATAATGACAGATGATACCATGAGTGAATTAATGCACAACAGGTTATTCCGTATCATTCTGGTGGCAGGATTGGCTAATCTTGGAAGTATGGCAGGGACTTTTGTGGCGATACCTCTTATGGTTTATTATCTTGGAATAACAAATCCCCTTGATATACTCAAGCTGGCATTTGAAACTGGATTCAATACTTTAAAATCTTTGTTTTAAGACCAATCTCCACCGGACAAAATAGAAAACAATAAGATAACTAAATCGAAAACTGTAAGAATTAAGAATAATAACAAATAAAATGTATAAATGGAGATAGAACTATGGGATTGAAAGAATGGCTTATTCCGCAGGATAAGCACTTTTTTAATATGCTAGAGAACGAATCAAGTAATGTTCTGGATGGTTCGAAGGTTTTTCTTGAAATGCTTAACAATTATGAAAATGTAAAGGAAAAGCAGCTAAAAATAAAGGATATTGAGCATCAGGGAGATGATTTTGTCCACGAGATATTTGAGGAATTGAATAAAACATTTATAACTCCTATCGACCATGAGGATATATCGGCGCTTGCCTCTGCTTTTGATGATGTCCTTGATTATATTGATGGCACAGCAACACGTTTTGTCCTTTACGAGATAAAAAAGCCTGAGGAGAATATGATAAAATTAGCCGAAGTGATATTGAAGCAGTCTACTGAATTAAATATTGCCATATGCGGGCTTCGAAATATCAAGAACCCAAAAGATATTGAAAAGAGATGCATTGAAGTCAACAGGCTTGAAAATGTGGCAGATGATATTTATAAATCTTCGGTTGCCCAGCTTTTCAAGCAAAAAGACGCCATTGAGATAATGAAATTGAAAGAAATTTATGAAAGGCTTGAGTTTGCTACTGACAAATGCGAGGATGCTGCGAACGTCATCAGTGATATAGTGGTAAAGAACAGTTAAAAGGTGATATTTTGGTATTCTTACAGGAATTCATAATATTTACAATAGTTCTGGCTTTGTTCTTTGATTTCATAAATGGTTTTCATGACTCGGCTAACGCTATCTCCACAGTCGTTGCGACCAAGGTATTATCACCTATAAAGGCAGTTGGAATGGCTGCTGTGGGCAATCTCATAGGGCCCCTTTTCTTTTCAACCGCAATAGCTGCCACCATAGGGAAAGGAATAATAAAAATTGAACTCGTTCAGGATAAAGAACTCCTTGTATTCATGATATTTTCGGCGCTGGTCGGAGCTATTCTATGGGACCTGATCACATGGTATTACGGGCTTCCTACCTCAAGTAGTCATGCACTTGTTGGCGGTCTTGTGGGCGCAGGATTAGCCGCAATAGGCAGCAGTTCCATAAATCCTGTCGGCGTGGAAAAAGTCGTTGCCTTCATGGTAATATCTCCGATTATCGGATTGGTCGCAGCGTTTATACTAACAACATTGGTTATCAGGGCGTTTTATCGTGTTTCTCCTTCCAGGATCAACATATATTTCAAGCGCCTGCAACTATTTTCAGCTTTTTTTTATTCTGTGACGCACGGTACGAACGATGCACAAAAAACAATGGGAATTATCACAGTTCTGCTCGTAACGTATGGTTCACTTACAACTTTCAACGTGCCTTTATGGGTAATACTGGCAGCCCATATATCTATTTCTCTCGGGACTTTCCTCGGAGGATGGAGAATAGTTAAGACCATGGCACAAAAAATAACAAAACTGAGACCTTACCAGGGTTTTTGTGCTGAGACATCAGGTGGCATTGTGCTTGCGAGCATGGCGGCATTTGGCATACCTGTAAGCACAACGCATGTAATATCAGCTTCAATAATGGGCGTAGGAGCTACAGATAAACTTTCTGCGGTAAGGTGGGGTATCGCGCGAAAGATCGTTGGTGCATGGATATTGACAATTCCTGTAACTGCGATCATCTCAGGAATGGCTTTTTTAGCAATGAAAACCATATTCCGGTTTTAAGAAAAGTCTTATTACTTTTTAAAAAGATAAAAGGAATATAATGTTAAAAGATAAAACCAAGCTTGTCATCTGGCCTATATATCTTGATGCCACAAAATCAAGGGGAGAAGGGCGGATTCTTTCATTGAAAGATTCTGTAAAATCACCTGTATTAAAAGAGATCGAGAAAGCGGCTCTTGAACTGGATCTTGCTCCTGTTGTGGAATCCGATAAAGCCCACCCGCAATCATGGTGGGTTACAGGTGGAAGAGTGCTTGTTGATAAGAAAGGACCAAAATCGGTGATCACAAAACAGATAGCGCAGCATATAAGCAAGATACGGGGACAGAAATGATAGACCTCCATACACATTCATCCTTCAGCGATGGAGAACTCATACCAAGCGAACTTGTGCGCCGGGCCGTTGTGCTTGGATATACGGCAATAGCAATAACAGACCATGTCGATTATACCAATATCGAACATATCCTTTCAAGCGTTTGCCACGTGAAGAGCCTGGAAAACGATTATGATATCAGGATTTTTTCAGGAGTTGAAATCACCCATGTTCCTCCTTCAAAAATGCCCCAGCTTGTCAGGATGGCAAGAAAACTGGGAGCTGAGGTCATTGTTGTTCACGGTGAGACATCAGTTGAGCCGGTACCTCAGGGAACAAATCATGTAGCAGTGTCGCTTGATATTGATATTCTTGCGCATCCCGGTTTTATTACACTTGAAGACGCCCGGACTGCAAAGGAAAACGGAATATGTCTTGAGATCACATCAAGAAACGGCCACAACAGGACGAACGGTCATGTAGCAAGGATCGCACAGGAAATTGGCGCAGAACTTATCGTAGATACGGATTCACATTCGCCGCATGATCTGATAAACGATGAAACAGCATTTAAGATCGCGATGGGTGCTGGTCTTGATGAAAAAGGTGCAAAGATCGCCACGATCACGAATCCATCGAAGTTGATCAAAAACCTGTAATGTTAAAACCCATGCGCTGCGAATGGCGCGATCATAACGAACACAAAAGACAAAAGGATCAATAATGCAAATACCAGCACGATCGCATTGGATATCCGTTCCACTTTCTCGCCATCTCCGAAAACTTTTGTCAGGAATGAAGCCATAACATCGCGGAACACATGTCCTCCATCAAGAGGTACTGCAGGGAGACAATTAAATAGCCCGGCATATAAATTCATCCAGCCGATCCATAACAGGGCATTTAATACCCAGAACACAACGACACCAAACACTGCCACCCAACCTGTGGGCTCGTAAAAATTCATAAGTATGCCACTAAAGCCGGGGAATCCCTCACCGCCAAAACCATATATCGGAAGGCCAAATATTATTACCCATCCTGTGATCCCGGTCATTAACGATGGAATACTCTTCAACATATGAAGGTATGTTTTTGCCGGGAATTCACCTATCCCTATCCCAAGGGAATAAATTACAGCTTCCGGTGAATAGGAAACACCCAGGAAACCTTTATTCGCATTCATAGGGGAGGGGTTTTTTCTTAATTCAATAGCTTTAAACACTTGTGTTGAAGCATTAAGAGAGCTGCTGCTTAATAGGTAAACATCGATTTTCTGACCTTCTTTTGTGGAATTCATGAAAGTAATAAAATCTTTGAGTTCTTTGATTTGCGTGTCATCAATCCTGACTATTATCATGCCTGCCTTTATTCCAGCGGCTTCGGCAGCCGAACCTTCTGTCACTTGAGATACATTAACACCTGCATGCGTAACGTTTTTCCCGGTTGCAGCCAGATGTATTTCTTTTTGTACGCCGTTCTCAACGAGGTTTAACTTTATGTTGCTGCCATAGGTGATCGTATTGGCAAGGAAGAGAAAATCGGATGCATTATTTATTTTATTATCATTTATTCCTGTCAATATCATGCTCTGGTTAACGCCGGCAAGGTCAGCTGGAGATCCGGGGACAACGGTTGTTATCATTACTTCTCCTACTGTCGAAATTGAACCGAGCAATAAGAAAAACAGGACAAAAGCAATGACTGCCGTGACAAAATTAGCCATTACTCCTGCCGTAAGCACTCGCACACGCTCGGCGCGGGTGGCTAACCGCTTTGGAGGTTCTTCTGTCCCTTCGGTTTCTTCTATATCGGTTCTCTCTTCCTTTTTCCCCAGAAGCTGTTCTTCGTCCGGTTCTGCAAAACCACCCACAGGGACAAGAGCCAGCAATATTCCCATGGATTTTACCTTGATACCTTCCACTTTGCAAAGGATTGCATGGGAAAACTCATGTACCATGAGCGTTACGATCAATGCAATGGCCCCCCAGATCAAAGGAATAAATTCATTAAGTCCGGGGATCAGGAAAATATTGCGGGGTTCATTGAATTTGGTGGGCTGGGGTACAGTTTGCGTCTGGAATGAATTTATTAGTGAGTAATCGATGAACACAATAAGCAGGAACATCATCAGCATACCGATAAGCATAGCTGGAAGGCCTATATTTGCAAATGTTCTCCAGAATCTTTTATGAACGGCAAGCCTGTCAAGGAATTCCTGGCCTTTCGTGGTGCGGATCATCAGTATTGGGCCCCATGCAGTAATATTATGTTTTGCCAGTGTCCCGCGTCTGTTAAGGATCATGACAATAAGCCAGTAGAATAAGAACAGTGGCAATAAAAGATCAGTGTAATTCAAAAATTTGTCTCCGGAAGCAATATCAGTAAATTATTAAACTCATTATACATATTAAGCTTTGGGTGACTTAATGTTTTCAATAATATATATAACCGCCGGGGATATGGCACAAGCCCGGATGATCGGTTGCAAACTTGTTGAGGAGCGGCTTGCCGCCTGCGTGAATATTTTCCCGATCACTTCTATTTTCAGATGGAAAGGAAGCATAGACCAGGCCAATGAGTTCGGGATTATCATAAAAACAAGATCAGATAAAGTAAAGGAAATCGAGAAGAGGGTAAAAGAGATCCACAGCTATGAGGTTCCATGCGTTCTGGCGTTTAAGATCGATGAAGGTTCTGCGCAATATCTTAACTGGATAGATGAGTCGGTAGAGGATTAACCAGATAGGTATATTAATATCGGAAAATATGTTATGGTAAGTGGGATATAAATGAGAATGCTCATAGTTTCAAATCGGCTGCCTTTCACTGTTGTTGAAAAAGAAGGTACGTTCCGGTTTCAGGAAAGCGTAGGCGGCATGGTGTCGGGTCTTTCAGCATATATTAATTCAATGAAGACCTCTTCGTTTACAAAGTCAAAATATATCTGGATTGGATGGCCGGGGATAACAGTTGAAGATATAAAACAGAAAGAACAATTAAAATCAAAAGCGCTTTCTGATTTCCATGCATATCCCATTTTTCTTTCAAGAAAAACCATGGATAAATTCTACTATGGATTCTGCAACAAAACCATCTGGCCGCTATTTCACTATTTCCCATCCTATACTGTATATGATGAGGAATCATGGAGATATTACAAGCATGTAAATGAAATGTTCTGCGAAGCTATTATGGAAATCATAAAACCGGGTGATATTGTCTGGATACATGATTATCATCTCATGCTTCTTCCCGGACTCCTGAAAAAAAAGTCTCCTGATAATCCAGTTGGATTTTTTCTCCATATTCCTTTTCCTTCGTTTGAAATATTCAGGATGCTTCCCAAAAAGTGGCAGAAGGAATTACTGGAAGGGATACTGGGAGCTGATCTGGTCGGATTCCATACTCATGAATATACCCAATATTTCTTAAGATGTGTTCTGCGCATATTGGGTTATGAGAACAATATGGGCAAGATTATCACAGAGAACAAGATCATAAGAGCTGATACATTTCCCATGGGTATTGATTTCCCGAGATTCCATAGTCATATAAACAGTCCGCAGGTTCAGAAAGAAGAAGATAAATTTGACAGGGCGCTTGCAAACTACAGAATAATTCTTTCTATCGACAGATTGGATTATACTAAAGGTCTTATCAACCGTCTTCTTAGCTATGAAATCTTCCTTGAGAGATATAAACAATGGCATAAAAAATTAATGCTTCTATTAATAGTTGTTCCTTCACGTATAGGAGTAGAACATTATCAGCAGAATAAAAAAGAAATAGACGAACTTGTTGGCAGGATAAATGGAAGGTTCGGCAGCATCGACTGGACGCCAATATCCTACCAATACAAGTTCCTGCCATTCAGTTCTCTTATCGCCCTTTATAAAAGAAGCGACATTGCCTTGATTACGCCTTTAAGAGATGGTATGAATCTAATATCAAAAGAATATATTGCAGCAAGAACCGATAAGACTGGTGTTCTCATACTCAGCGAAATGGCAGGGGCATCAAAAGAACTCGGAGAAGCCATCATTATAAATCCCAATAATACCGAAGAGATAACTGAAGCATTAAGAGAAGCGCTGGAAATGCCAGAGCAAGAACAGATCAGGAGAAACGGGATCATGCAGGAAAGGCTCAAATGTTATGATGTTGTGAAATGGGCGCATGATTTCATTCATGATCTGATTTCCGTAGGTGAGGAACAAAAAAGATTTGATGCAAGATTATTAACTCGAAAAGTCAAGGAAGAGATGAAACTGGATTTCAATAAAGCCAGAAGGAGGCTTATCTTATTGGATTATGATGGAACACTAGTTCCCTTTGCTCCAAGCCCTGAGATGGCAGTACCGAACGGGGACACTCTGAACATTCTTATGAGTTATTTAGCTGATCTGCGAAATGAAATTGTTCTGTTAAGCGGCCGGGATAAAGATACGCTTGATCGATGGTTTGGATTGCCGAACATAAACATTGTGGCTGAGCATGGGATATTGATCAAGGAAAAAAATTGTGATTGGAGCGTAGCTAACAAATTGAATGATCAATGGAAACCCAGAATACTTCCTTTGCTCAGGTTATATGTGGACAGGGTCCCCGGATCCTTCATAGAGGAAAAAGGTTTTTCCTTGGCGTGGCATTATCGCAAAGCTGACCCTGAACAGAGTTCTGTGCAAGCAAAAGAACTGATGGATACTCTCGTAAATCTTACTGCAAATATTAATGTTCAGGTAATGCAGGGCAATAAAGTTGTGGAAGTCAGGAATGCAGGTTTTAATAAAGGCACAGCTGGAATGCAATGGATTTCTAAAAACGAATATGATTTTATACTTGCGATTGGCGACGATTTCACAGATGAGGATCTATTCAAAATCCTTCCTGATACTGCTTATTCAATCAGGGTTGGGATTATTCAATCATATGCAAGGTTTAATCTTCATAATTATATGGAAGTTATAGAACTTCTCAGGCAAATGGTTGAAGTAAATGTAATATCTGATTGCATTAATAAAGGGATTCATAATGAAATTCCCAGTTAAAGATTCGTTATCCGAAGGCGAATTGAAATCCGGCCTCAAGAATGTGATAATGGACGGCCTCACAACACAGGCGATCGCAACATTGACAGGTGGAGTGTTCCTTGTGGCTTTTGCGTTAAAACTTGGAGCTTCAAACCTGACTATAGGTATTCTTGCAGCCATCCCGCCTCTTGGACAGCTGATCCAGCTGCCTGCAATATATATTGTGGAGAAATACAGGGTCAGAAGGGAGATTTGTATCCTGAGTACGGCAGTGAGCAGGTCATTCTGGCTGCTTATAGCTATGATTCCTTTCTTATTTTTTATCAAAAATCCCATTAATCTGCTCATCATCGCTTTAATATTAAATGGAGCTTTCTCAGCCATCGGAGCCTGCAGCTGGAACTCATGGATGCGCGACCTTGTTCCCGTGAATCAAATGGGATCTTTTTTCGGTAAACGAATGATCTATGCAAGTATAGTGGGAATTCTATTCAGTCTTGCTGCTGGAATTTTTATAGATTACTGGAAACAACTACATCCTGGCAATGAGTTATATGCATATTCATATATTTTTTTCATCGGATTCGTGGCAGGTATGTTTGGATTGTATTTTCTTTCAAAGACACCTGAGCCTCGTATGGTGGTCCCGGAAGAAAAGATCAATTTCTCCAGGCTGCTTTTGCAGCCTTTCAAGGATTCCAATTTTAAAAACCTTATCATTTTCCTTGGATCGTGGAATTTTGCGGTAAACCTGGCAGCTCCTTTTTTCACTGTTTACATGCTTAGAAGATTAAATCTTGATATGTCAACTATTATAATTCTCATGGTATTGAATCAGGTTATTAGTATGGCATTCTTACATTTGTGGGGAAAATATTCTGATAGATACAGCAATAAATCTATACTCAGCATAAACGGTCCTTTGTTCATAGTATGCATTCTTGCATGGACTTTCACGGCAAGACCCGAGAAGTATATATTTACAATGCCATTATTGGTGATCATACATATCCTGATGGGTATTTCCACAGCAGGAATAACTCTTTCATCAGGAAATATCGGGCTCAAATTAGCACCAAAAGGACAGGCCACGTCATATTTAGCAGCAAGCAGTTTTGTTAATTCGTTAGCAGCAGGGATTGCACCAGTACTTGGCGGTTTATTTGCAGATTTTTTCGAAGCCAGCAAACTCTGGGCCAGCGTTAGATGGCAAAGCCCGGTAAGTACTGGTGGTTTTGATGCCCTGTATTTCCAATCATGGGATTTCTTTTTTCTTTTTGCATTCCTGATCGGTTTTTATTCCATACATAGACTGGCACTGGTAAAAGAAGTCGGAGAAGTCGAGGAGAAGATAGTAATAAATGAACTTATTTCAGAAGTAAGAAGGGATATGAGGTCATTTTCCACTGCAAGCGGTTTGCGAAGCACGATCCAGTTTCCATTTTCTGTTTTGAGGAGCACCATTGAGAATGTAAGGGTTCTGAATGATTTTAAAAGTTCGCTGTGCAGTCTCAATAGAAGACGGGTAATTAAAAGTACTATATTCAGGTCTGCATTCAAAAAGCGTTTAAAGAGCATCTCACGAAGGAACTATACCACGGATTTAGAGAACCGGACATAGCTTTACCCCACCTGGTTGCAGCAACGCTTGTATAGGGCCGATGAATATTAAAATAACTTAGAAATTATAATATCAAACGATTTGGGGTCAACCAGCATTATCAAACGGCCAATCCTGTTATTCCCGAATTCAATATTGGTAGCAAGGGCAAACTCCACTTTTCCGGTAATATCCTTCAATACGGATTCTGCGACCTGTGAAGATTGGCCTGTCTTGAATGACGGGGCTTTTAATGATAATGGCACTCCAATATATTCGGAAATTGCGCTAATATACTGCCCCCCGTAAATATTGGCAGTTTCCTTCAATGTGGAAGTAATGTCATCATTGAATTTCTTGATTGCAGTATCCGGAGTGTTGCAAAGGAGTTCATTAGCTATCTCAAGCGCATTCTGGCTTGAAATATACATTTGCATCTCGCCTTTTACTTCTCCTTCCTGTCCATTCCCATGAAGTTCTACACTGATCATCACAACACTATCGCCAAGACCTGTTATTTCATCATTCATTTCTTCAATTGGAATCGTACGCAGTTGAGAATGTTTCGACTCTGCTTCTTCTCCTCCTAACTGGGTGACAGTTGAAGCCGCATTCGTCATACCTGACATACCTATATTACTTAAGAGCTTGACTGCCGAATTCACATTTCCACCTGCAGTTGGTACGGTTGCAGGTTTTGCTATTACGGCTTCTACAGGCGGCTTTATTTCCGGCGTTACCTTCTCTTTGACTATTTCGGTCTTGATTTCTGGCTCCGGTTTTGGCTTATCTGGTATTTTTGGAGGGGCAGCTTGCACTTCAGGTTTTGTCTCTTTGAGTTTTGGTTCAGGTCTTGTCTCTTTGAGTTTTGGTTCAGGTCTTGTCAGTTCAGGAATTTCTTGAGTTTCTTCTTCATACCCGTATTCTTGTTCTTCTGGTATTTCGCGGACAACTGGTCTTTTCTCCCGGCGAGTAATAATCTTCTTAGCCCTCTCTTCCGGGTACTCTTCTATATCAGTGTCATCAATTTCAGAAGGATATTTCTCTAATTGATCTGATCCTGCTTCGTCAGGTATATCATATTCAACCGGCTTTGGCCTTCTTGAACGTTTTATTTTCGCTATTCTCTTGCTACCTTCGGCAGTTCTTCTTTTTGGCCTGGAATCAATCCTTTCTATTTCCCGTTCAGTCTTGTGATCGCCATTTGTGCCTACATTTGCCATTTGCAGCCAGACGGAACTTGACTTTTTTTCGCCATTTGTGTTATCTTTATACTTGAATATAATATCGACTGATACAAGGCCTTTGGAATCATCTTTTAATCCCAATACGATCTTTCGTGTATCTTCTTCTGAAAATGAATCACCTGTATCTCTTATCTGGACATTTCTTGAGAACCTGGCCAGGTTCTCATAATCTGTCTGGGAGTCAGCATCTTCTACCCTTGATATATAATTACACTCCATATTTGATGGAACTTCAATTTCAATCAGGGGAATGTCTACGATATCAGGAATGTCAGCATCTTCGCGCCATTTATCTTTTTCATTAGATTCTATTCTGGCTATTGCTTCCCTGGCATGTTTTCGAAGGTCTGTTGAACCGTTCTTCATTGCGGACCTTAATACCGATAAAGCGCGTTTATCGCCGATTCGTCCCAGCGACCACGCCGCATTTATCCGAACATTTTCAACAGGGTCATTCAAAAGCCCGATCAGGGGAAGAACAGCTTTTACATGTCCTATTTCACCAAGAGACCAGGCTGCGTTTGAACGGATGTGTACATCATCGGTCTCAAGAAATCCCAAAAGAGGAGAAACTGCCTTCCTGGTCCTCAGTTCACCTAGCATCCGTATCGCTTCCCGGCATTCTTTTATATCGCCGGTTTCAAGGATATTCAGCAACCCTTCAATATCCTGACGCTTTTTCATTTCTCTTAAATCAGTGTAATCTAAAGGCAAGATATAATTCTCTTGCATTCACACAAATATAAATGAGAGTGTGAAGTTGAGGTGTCAGGTTAAAACTAATTTAATGATGATGTGACTCTTCTTTTTCAGCAACTTGCCGTTTTATCGTATCTTCACAGGCTTCAAAACAACTCTCGCATATCGCTTTGTTTGAATCCCTGTGATAGGGTTCCTGGAATATGGGTATCTGTACTGTCACCAGGAATAGGGGCACATTCGTTGTGCCGCATAGATCACATTTTTTTGCTTTTATGGGAACACGATTAATGTTCCCTTCATGACACCTGTTAAGACATTCTTCATTTATGCCTCTCCATGTCCCTTTCGGATAAGCGACTATTACACGCTCGTCTAATACTTTTACAGGACAAAGGGTTGGTCTTGCTGCGCCGCATAATTCACAATCTGCCATAATTATCACACTCCTAGAACTTGAGCCGCATTGATCGCCATCTGGATGAAGGGTTCAGGGTACAGGCCTATTCCTATCGTACCTATCACTGCAATAAGGAGTGCTATCACATAAGGAACAGGTTCTTTAATTCTTTCGCCATTCGCAGGTAAAACATACATATATCTTATGACCCTGGCATAATAATAAATGGATAGTGCGCTGTTTAAAATTGCAATGATCACTATAATTAAGAACCAGCTGGTTGCAGGCGTTAAAGCTTCTACCATTATTGAATAGAATAATACGAATTTTCCGATGAATCCTGCTGATGGCGGTATTCCTGCTAAGGCCAGGAAAAATATGAACAGGGACAATGCCGTTATTGGTGCGCGTTTTCCAAGCCCTGCAAAATTGCCTAAATCATCTGTATTCCTGGCATTCTTATTATCATTCAAAACCATATAGCTGACAACTGCCACTGCAATAAATGCGCCTGCTTTCATGAGGGCATGGCCGAGAGCAAGAAGGACGCCGCCTGCGATTGACATCTGGGTCATTGCAACAAAAGCAAGTGAAATATATCCAGCCTGGGCGATGGATGAATATGCAAGCATCCTCTTGATGCTGCGCTGGGAAATTGCTACAACATTGCCATAAGTCATGGTTATTATTGCAAGTATTGCAAAGGTTAATTGGATATCGACTTTGATGGCCACTAATGCCAGGATAAGAACCCTGAATGCTGCAACAAATCCCATCTTCTTTGAACCGGCTGCAAGCATGGCAGAGACAACGCTGGGTGAACCTTCGTATGTATCCGGAGCCCACATATGGAATGGCACAAGCGCCATCTTGAAACCAAATCCTGCAACAAGGAAAATCATTGCCAGTATCCCAAGTGAGCTTTCTGCACTGAGGTGGGTGATCTTAAAGAACTCAATTATCGCAGGAATATTGGTCGAACCGGTTATTCCATATACAAGCGACATACCAAATAACATCAAAGCTGAGGATATAGAACCTATTATGAAATATTTCAACGCTGCTTCAAGTGAAGCCGGGTTCTTTTTCTCAAAACCGGCAAGTACGTATGTTGACATGCTTGCAAGTTCAAAACCTACAAATAAGGCTATCAGGTCATTTGCCGATGCTACTATCATCATTCCAACCGTAGATAGGAGAATGAGAGTATAATATTCATCCTGATTCCGATTATTCTTGAAATATTCGATAGAAGCAATGACTGTGATTAATGAAACTACCAGGAATATTAATTTGAAAACCTGGGACAATGGGTCAACAACCAGGGAATCATAGAAGAAACTCATCTTCTCAGTCATCCCGTTGCCAAGAACATAAACAAGTGAAGCCAGAAGACCCGCTGCGCTTAAATATCCAAGCATATTCTTGGATTTATTGCTGATCAATAAACCCATTAAAATAATCACAAAAGCCAGTAAGGTCAGCACTATTTCAGGGAGAAGTAAATTGAAATTCATGTAATCACTCCCTTCATTCCGGCAACAAACTGAAGCAGCTGAGTTGAACTCGTATTCATCATATCAAGCACAGGATTCGGATTTAGTCCGAAATATATTACCAAAAGGACAAGAATGGCCATGGAAGCTATTTCATAATTCGCCCCATCATGGATATGCCCCAGTTTTTCATTATATGTACCGAATACTGCCCTTTGCATCGCCCAGAGATGGTATCCTGCTGTGAATACGATACCAAATAGCGCCAGGATCACAAATGTTGGAAGCGTGAAATACGAGCTCACAAGGATGAGGAATTCAGCTATGAATCCGCTCATTCCTGGTAATCCCAGTGAAGCAAGGAACCCTGCCAGCATGACAAACGTCAGTTTTGGCATATATTTCGCTATGCCTCCTAAGTCATGAATTATCCTTGTTCCTGCAGAATGCTGGATCACACCGCAAGACATGAACAGGATACCTGTTATGAGACCATGTGAGAATTGCTGGTACATAGCCCCGCTTACGGAAAGTGGAATTAGTGCAGCAGCGCCAAGGGTCACATAACCCATGTGGCTTATACTGGAATAAGCGACCATCTTCTTGAGGTCGCGCTGGGCAAGCGCCAGGAATGTTCCGTAGAGTATGCTAAGCACACCAATTATTGCCATTATAGAGATCATTATTCCTGTTGAATCAGAATATGGCAGAATTGGAAGTATCACCCTGAAAAGGCCATAACCACCCATCTTGAGCAGCAAAGCAGCAAGTATTACACTGCCCGCTGTTGGGGCTTCCACGTGCGCATCAGGCAGCCAGGTATGGAAAGGCACAGCTGGCATCTTGACAAGAAAACCAAATAGTAATCCCAAAAACACCGCATCTTTTATAGAAATTACACCATTCAATAACCATCCGTCCATGACCTGATAGGATTTCAGGAGTTCAAAGATGTCAAAACTCGGTTTCCCGGTCACATGCAGCGCATTGAAGTACAATGTAAAGATTGCAAGCAGCATGACAAGACTTGCCACATGCGTGTATATAAAGAACTTAATGGCGGCGTAATCTTTTCTCGGTCCTCCCCAGATGCTTATCAGGAAGTACATTGGTATAAGAACGATTTCCCAGAATATATAGAACACAAAGAAATCAAGTGAAGTGAAAACTCCAATCACACCTACCAGTTCAAGGAGGATCAAACCGTAGAACTTGTTTGCCTGTTGTGTTTCACCCCATGCAAATATGACTGTAAGCGGGATAATTATATTCGATAAAAGCACAAGCGGCAAACCTATCCCATCAACACCGAACTTTAAGTTCACTCCGATACTTGGTATCCAGGAGTATGTTTCAAGGAACTGCATTGTGGATATCTTACTTTCAAATCCTGAGAATAATATCAATGACAAAGCAAATGATATCAATGACGTTATCAAAGCGATCGTTCGTGCCTGCTCACGGGTTTTTGTTAAAAATGTTAAGATCGCCCCCAGCAAAGAGATAGCGATCATTAATGAAATTAAAGCTGCCATTATGTCCCTCCAAATTTAAGCTTAAGCAAAATTAAAAGCAACACTATTCCAAGTATCGTGATAGAAGCATAATTCTGGACTACTCCTGTCTGCAATTTCCGGATTATTTCACCAAGCTTAAGCAGTGTATTGCTGATAATATTGTCTATTATAAGCCCGTCAATGATCTTACGGTCAACGAACTCTCCTGACCGGGCTACCACATCATGAGTCAATTTTACTCCGATCAGGTCTGCGCCTATCTTTGGTTCATAATACCTGTTATATAACAGTTTATAAAGCGGATTCCCGGATGAAACGATCTTGCTCATATTGATCATTCGTTTGTTGTAAATTGCATATGATATTAAGAAACCCAACACTCCCACGATCACAGGCAGCAGTATTAAGAATGCTGATGGGTGGAATGCCTCACCTTCATGGACAGCTATGTTTACATCCATTAATTCAAAATTTTTCTCAAGATAACCATAGAAACCAAGCTGGGAAAAACCAAACAATAGGGCAAATATTGCCAATATCATTAATGGTCCGGTCATTACCCCCGGCGATTCATGGGAATGCCTTTCAGAACGCGGCTTTCCTGTAAATGTCATGAACCACAGCCTGAATATGTATATTGATGTTAAAAGAGCGGCGATAATGGCAAAGCCGTAAGGGATCATATCATGTGTCACTTCCCCATATTCTAATGCCCCTTCTATTATCGCATCCTTACTGAAAAACCCTGCCGTTCCAATATTCATTATTGGCATACCCAGACCTGCAAACGGAAAGCCAATACCTGCCAGTGCAAGTGCCGCTATTAACATAGTGGTACCGGTTATTTTCATCTTTTTGAATAAACCACCCATTTCACGAATATCATTTGTGCCAACTGCGTGGATCACGCTTCCGGCACACAGGAAAAGCAGCGCTTTAAAGAATGCGTGGCTTAAAAGATGGAACATGGATATTCCCACGGCTTTAGCTCCAAGAACAGTTCCGGCAGTCCCAAGTGCCAGCATCATATAACCAAGCTGGCTGACAGTTGAATAAGCAAGCACTCTCTTAATATCATTCATTACAAGTCCCATCGTTGCTGCAAAAATGGCAGTGAAACCGCCTACGTAAGTAACTATTAGAAGCGCATCCGGCACACCTGCAGATATTGTTGACGGGGTTGCCACAAACATCGGGAATGTTCTTGCAACAAGGTAAACACCTGCTGTTACCATTGTTGCGGCATGAATAAGAGCAGACACTGTGGTCGGGCCTTCCATTGCATCAGGCAACCAGCCATGAAGAGGGAATTGGCCGCTTTTACCTATGGCGCCGCCAAAGAAGAGAAGTGTGATATAAGTTAATTGTGTCCCATCGATTAGCTTAATTGCTTCAAACATTGTCTTGAACTGCAATATGTAACTTTGCGATTCTACCACAAGAGTTCCATTATCTACCAGCAATTTCATATTTACATAGAGCAGCACGATCCCTGCAAGGAAGAGCACATCTCCGACCCTGGTAACAAGGAAAGCCTTCTTTGCTGCTGCCGCTGCTGATGGTTTATGATACCAAAACCCAATCAGGAGGAATGAACACAAGCCCACAAGTTCCCATGAAACGAAGAACTGGAGGATATTATCAGATAATACTACGCTTAACATCGCTGCTGTGAACAGTGATGTTTCTGCAAAATACCGTGGTCTGGCAGGATCATGAGACATATACCCGACCGCATAAATATGTATAAGCAAACTGACAAATGAAACCATCATCAGCATTACTACAGCCAGCGGATCAATCAAGATTCCAAGATTCATTCCCGCAAACCAGGGGAATGACTGCTGTACCATCCCATCAGCTGGATATATCTCAAGGAATATCCCGAGCGAGATGATAAACGATCCTGCTATTGCCGCTATTGGTAGCAAAGCTCCGCCTGAATAGAGCTTCTTACCAAGGAAAAGCGTAAAAACAAATGCTATGACCGGCAATAATACTATTAGCGCTGCGTATTCACTGAACATATTACCACCTCAGGATGTTGATATTGTCAAGATTGATAGTATCCTTCAACCTGAACAAAGCCACAAGTATCGCAAATCCAATGGCTGCTTCTGCTGCTGCTATAGCTATTGAGAATATTGCAAATACCTGGCCTGTCGCATTGCCATTGTAACTTGAGAATGCAACAAGGTTAAGATTTGCCGAGTTCAGAAGCAGTTCTATGCACATCAGGATTTTGATCCCGCTTCTTTGTGTAATTATTCCATACACACCTATGGTGAATATTATTATCGAAATTAAGAGATATGAATATAACGACATTTTATGCCTCCTTTTTTGCGACATACAGGGCACCGATCAATGCTGCTAACAATAACAGTGAAAGCAATTCAAAGGAAAAAATAAAATCGCTGAATATCCCGCCCCTGATATCGGGACTTCCTGCGATATTTTCTATACTTATTGCAGTTATTTCCTCTTTCTTTGCAAGATCCGTATAACTATTATCCAGGGCCATGAACATTACAACAAACAACAGTAATGCTATCAATAAATTGAATGTCTTGTTGATCATATTATTCTTCCTCCCCCTTCTTAGTCAACATGATAGTGAATAATATCAGGGTTATAACCGCCCCAACATAGACAAGGACCTGTACCCATGCAAGAAACTCTGCCTGGAGCAATATGAAAAGACCGGCGGTTCCAATGAATGTTCCTGCAAGATATATTGCGCTGTGGACTAATTTATTTGACCTGACCACCATGATCGTTGATATGATAGTTAGCACAGAAATACCCAGAAATACAATGTCTATCATTGTTTCACCTCTTTGTTGAATAATAATCTATCCGGACCATACACGAGGCTCTCACGGGTGTAATCCGCAAGTTCATAATTCCCTGTCATTTTCATTGCATTCATGGGGCATACATCCACACAAAGGCCGCAAAAAAGGCACATCCCGATATTGACCTGCGGATACCATTTGGCTTTATATTTTACTATCTGTATTGTCGCATTCGGACAATTCACTTCACATATCCCGCAGCCAATGCAGGCATTTTCATCAACTGCATGCAGTCCCCTGTATCTTGGCGATACTTTCATTTTCTGGTATGGGTACTGAACGGTCACTGTTGGCCTGTTACCGATGCGTAATATATGTTTCATGGTAAGAATGAGCCCCTTAATGATTCCGACCATAGTCCAATTCTTGCTTATCCAGGTCATTAGAACACCCCTACTGTCAAAAGGAAACCAGTGACCAGTAAATTAAGTAAAGCCAGGGGTATCATGATCTTCCATCCAAGGTTCATGAGTTGATCTATCCTTACCCTGGGTACTGTATGTCTTAACCACATTGCAAAGAATATTACTGCATACGTTTTAACAAGAAATACTCCGAACGACACCAGCGGAATCAATGCCGCCGGAAGATAGGGAAGAATCGGGAATGACCATCCTCCAAGGAACAGTGTGACAACAATTGCAGAGACTGAGAATAAATGAGCATACTCAGCAAGGAAGAACATTGCAAATTTTATTCCGCTGTATTCAGTGAAGAATCCTGCAACAAGTTCCTGTTCAGATTCCTGGAAATCAAAGGGTATGCGTCCCATTTCAGCAATAGAAGCAATGAGGAATAGAATGAACCCGAGGGGTTGCAGGAATATGAACCATTTTGGAATAAAGCCAAACCATGTGCCATTTTGAGCAGTTACAATATCAACAGTACTAAGGGAGCCTGTAAACAAAACAATAGCAATAGCACAAAGGGCCAGTGGTATTGTATAACTTATATCCTGGGCAACAGCCCTCATTGCTCCCATCAATGAATATTTATTATTTGAGGACCAGCCTGCCAGCAAAATCGCAATTGGTGACAGGGCAGATATAGCAATCAAATAGAGAAGCCCAACCTTTAGATCTGATATTATCAGTGACTCTCCGAACGGCAGTGGAATAAATATAAGGAGCGCTGGTATGAATACGAGAAAAGGCGCAAGTGTAAAAACCCACCTGTCAGCTTTTGCAGGAATTATATCCTCTTTTCCTATGAGTTTTATACCATCCATGACTGGCTGGAGAAGTCCTCTCGGGCCTGTTACCATGGGGCCGTATCTTGCCTGCACCATTGCGACAACTTTACGTTCCATCCATGTAAGGAACATGATCGTTAGAAGTGCGAAAACCAACATGACCGCAATCTCTATGAATACTATGATGATCCTTAAAACATACTCGATTCCTAATGTCTTGAATATGTTGTTTATAGGTTCATAAATCCCTATAAAATTCAAGATAAACACAATAAGTTCGTAAGCATTTGCAAACATTATATCACCGGTCCACATCGCCAAGAACAACATCAATGGTACCAAAGGCCGCTATCAGGTCAGGGATCATAAGTCCTTCCACCATTTTAGGTATAGCTGTAAGATTGCAGAAAGAGGGTGAACGTATTTTGATCCTGTAGGGTTTAATGGTCCCATCACTTACAATATAAAAACCCAATTCACCCTTAGGCGCCTCGATCCTGCTGTAAACCTCACCGGGCGGTGGAGTGAATATCCTCGGGAAATATGTGGAAACCGAAGTTGGAACGCCCGTCATCGGGGCTATCCCGTACTTTGCATGGGTTGCGGCTTTCCCCTGGGGCATTTGATCAACTACCTGTCTTAAAATATGCAGGCTTTCCCTCATTTCATCTATTCTTACCATGTACCTGGCGAAGCTGTCACATTCACGGCGCATGCATGCCTTGAAATCAAGGTCAGGATATACGGAATATGGTTCGATTTTCCTTATATCATAATTCACCCCATGACCACGAAGCGACGGACCTGTCATACCATAATTTATAGCATCCTGTGCACTCATTACACCGATATTTTTCATTCTCCCCATGAAAATCTCATTACCGCTGACAAGCTGCTCGTAATCGTCAATGCGCATATCCATATCATTTATGAACTCGTTGAGTTTTGGTATGAAGCCCTCAGGCATGTCTTCCCTTACTCCTCCGGGCTTGATATAATTAAAAGTCATCCTTGCGCCGCATAACATATCAAATAACGCAAGGGCATTCTCTCTTTCCCTGAATCCGTACATTATCATAGTAGATGCGCCAAGGTCAAGAAGAAGAGAGCCAATCATTACGAGATGGTTCACTATCCTGTTCAGTTCAAGCGTGAGAACACGTATATACTCAGCCCTCAACGGGACCTCTATGCCTGCAAGTTCCTCCACGGCCTTAACATAAGCGTAATTATTGGGAAAGGCTGAGATATAATCGAGCCTGTCTGTGTAAGGAACGAACTGCATATAAGTTTTCATCTCTCCCAGCTTTTCTGTCCCCCGATGCAGATATCCCATAACGATTTCGCAATTTCTGATTATCTCCCCATCCATAGTTAACTTGAACCTCAATACGCCGTGTGTACTGGGATGAACAGGACCCATGTTAATTAGAAGTTCATCTGTTTTCATTTTATCTCCCTCAACAGGTTCGACCCGTCAGTGCTCACAATATCTTCTCCATCTTCCCCGATAGTTACAAACTGATCAACATTCATATCATAATCCTTTCTGAGAGGATGACCGATCCAGCCTTCAGGCAACAGTATCCTTTTAAGATTCGGGTGGCCCCGGAACTTGATCCCTACAAGGTCATATGTCTCCCTTTCAAGCCAATCTGCTACTTTCCAGATAGATGCAAGCGAAGCGACTTCCGGATTCTCATGGCCAAGGACAACTTTCAGGACAAGATTCTGTTTTTTAACATACGAAAAGAAATTATAAACTACCTCGAAACGGTCCCCGTAATCAATGCCTGTAATCACCGAAAGATTATCAAATCCCATTTCTTTCACTTTCTGGGCCACCTCCAGCAGCCCTTCTTTCTTTATGATCGCAAGAGGTTTTTTTATCTGTTGCCCTACACTTACTACAGAATCCGGAAATAACTGCTTTATTTCTTCAGCGGGATTCATTTATTCAGCCCCCATTTTGCTCCATATCCACGGTTCTTGATTTTTTCCCTCAGCTGAATAATCCCATATAACCATGCCTCTGGCCTGGGAGGACATCCGGGAATATAAACGTCCACGGGTAGTATCAGATCAACGCCTTTTAAGACCGAATATGATTCATGATAAGGCCCTCCTGTATTTGCACAGCTGCCCACGGAAATGACCCATTTGGGATCAGGCATCATTTCATAAAGTTTTTTTACCCTGGGAGCCATGCGTTTGGTTACGGTACCGGCAACGAACATAAGATCAGCCTGTCTGGGGCTTGCCCTGAAAATTTCCATGCCAAAGCGCGAAATATCATGATGCGCCATGGATGTGGCCATCATTTCGATAGCGCAGCAGGCAAGACCGGATGTGACAGGCCACAGGGAACTCAAACGCGCCCAGTTAAAAACCTGGTCAATTGTTGAAAATAATATCAACCCTTCGCGTTCTCTTGCTGCAAGCAACGTACTGATCAGGCCGGTATCATTCAATTTATCAATTGCAGTCACAGGCTGCTTCCTGGTTATTTTGATTTTTGTAGTATCAATCGTTAATGGATCCACTCTAAAGCCTCCTTTCTCCAGGCATAAGCCAGGCCTATTATAAGAACTTCAATAAAAATTATCATTTCGAAAAATCCCAGCGGACCGAGGTTTCTGAATTGCACAGCCCAGGGATACAGGAAAAGGACTTCAACATCAAATACAAGGAAAACAATTACAATAAGATAATATTGAATGTTAAAATGTACCCTTGCATCTCCTATGGGCGTTTCAGCGCATTCATATGTAGATAGTTTTTCCTTGGATTTATTGCTAATTGGTCTAACCATCAGGGACATGAATAGTGCGATTGCTACGAACACAATACTCACGATCGTAAGAATTACGACAGGCAAATAATTATCTAAAATTTCGTTTGTGACCATTGGACCACCATTTATAGAACTTAGAAAAGGATTATTGATATAAAAACCTTATGAAATTGTTTTAGCGTAAAATTCTTTACTGATTCCGACAACTGAAGGCAAATAATTAATTAGGATAAATCATGACAGAAAAATTATTTGACATTAAGATATGTTATGCATCACCCAAGAATCCAATTGCAGTTGCTTCAATGGCAGGTATAACCGATAGCAAATTCGCAATCGGTTTTGCGAATGCAGGATTGATCATTCTTGGCGGATATAACCTCGATAAGCCAACGAATGAAGCCGCGCGAAAAGAGATAGAACGAGGCAGGACTGAATTCGTATCTGATAAACCCCTGGAATTCCTGAAGTCAGAACTTGTTGCTGCAAAAGGATACACAACTATAGCAGTCAATGTGCGCGCAGCATCCATTGGACCGTTCTTAGAAGCCGCGGTTATTACAAAAGAACATGGTGCCATTCTTGAATTAAATGCGCATTGCAGACAGCCTGAAATGGTTGGACTGGGAGCAGGTGAGGCATTATTAAGAAACATACCGCAACTTTGCGATTATATCAAAGAGATCAAAAAAACCGGCGTCGTTCTCTCTGTTAAAACGAGAGCCAATGTTGTGAATGATGTCGAGCTTGCAAAAGCTATTGAAAAAGCCGGGGCTGATATTATACATATAGATGCCATGCATCCTGAGGGTGTAGATGTCGGTGTTATCAAACGGATCAGGAACTCAACGAACCTGTTCATAATAGGCAATAATTCGATCACTGATTTTGAAACCGCGAAGGAAATGTTCTCACGTGGCGCAGATATGGTGTCTGTTGCGCGCGCAGTCCTAAAAAATCCCCGGATCATAGACCAGCTTGTTTTCGAAGTGACCTCTCTCCAATCCATGACTGGCTGGTACAATGCTCCCAAGCATATTTGCGGCGGCGGCGACCTGAGAGCGCTTGCTTTTTGCTGTCTTCCTGTAAAACCCTGCGCACTTCATGGAGCGCTCAAACAGGCAGGTATCAATGCTGAAGAATTCATGAAGATCAAGACCGATTTTGCACGAAAAACACCCATTGAATATGGTGAAGGTACATGTTTTGGCAGCATGACGTGGTGCTGCAAGATCACAAAACCCTGTTATCTCAGGGATTCCGCACTTGAATCCAGCGGCCTATCGGATGTGGAATATATGAGGATAAAGAAGAGATTGTCGGAATATATATTGAAACACATTAAAAAATAATATTTTTTTTTTAAATAAAAAATTAGAAAAATTGAAAGAAAAAGTTTAGTTATGCTGTTATCGTCTTTGGTTTCAGCATAACATACATGTAAACAAGCGCTATTATGATACAAAAGGCTGAAACAGCCTCCATGACCTCACCGAACTCATTAAGAGGCCCGTACCATGCACTGCTTTTTTCAAGGAATATCCTTCTGAATGCGCCCATTACCTTCCACAGTAAGAACGGCACAAAACCAATAGAGAAAACCATTATTCTTTTAAATAAGGGACCCTCTTTTATAGTATTATATCCCAGATCTATCAATAGATAAATGATCATCGCTATGACTAAAGCCGCTACACTATCTTCAGCTCCACGCAGGCTTGTTATACTGCTGCAAAGAAAATCCGGACCCAGATTGCATGACATGTTTATACACCCCTGTACATATTGTTTATCACTTTATGGTAGCTATAGAACCCATACAACAAGATTATTGAGCCTAAAATCCCAAGTGAATATCTGGCGACCTGAGCATCATAACTCGATTCGAAATCAGGGATGATCAGTTTGAAGCTTACCCTTAGCCCTATGAGAAATAATCCTGCTGCGATAATTGTCCATGCCTTTGCACCCGTGTCATCTCCGAAACTTAATTTTTTCACAAACCTTGCAAACAATATGGCAAATATTATGCATATTAGCCAGAATACAGCCTGTGTTCCAGGTTCTATAAGGAAATCTATTATTTCACTCATTTAATTCACCCGCATACGGCTTTTATTGATGTGAGGAACTGCGCCGCGCTTGCATCTCCTTTTAGCATTCTTACTCGTTCATATAAGACTGAATTGCAATCCTTCATCATATCTGGATTGACATCCGATATTGCATTAAGCCTTAATTTAGCCATCACATCGATGGTAGCTTTTGCGCCTGCTTCTGAAAAGACCTTAATCAGGTTATCCATTGCAATTTTTAAATATTTTTCTTTTTCCATAAGATCACCTTTAATTGTGCCCTTCGTTTTCGTAATTAACTGCCCCAATAATGACTTCCAAATTTATTAATAAAGTCATGGCTACTATTAATCACATAAAGATAAACATATTTGTGAAAAAATGCACACAAAAGGGTCTCAAATGCAGATCTTGATAATTATGAATACGCCGAGGTAGGGATTTGAACCCTAGCTTACCGGAAGGTAAAACAGGTCTCGAGCCTGCCGCGTTAGTCCGCTCTGCCACCTCGGCTTGGATTTTGCTTTAATATAGTTTATTTGCTATTAACTTGACGTTACATATTTACCCTATTTTATTCTAATTATAGCTTCAAATATTTTAGCAGGTACAATAATATACTTTCATATTATAAATTCTTTGAATCACGTTAATTTAAGAATGGGTTTTTTTCGAAATAGAATACTTTGTTTTCTGAGATAGGCATACATAAATAGTTTATTTTACTTGTATCTTAGAAAGATTAATTCATATCAAATATGGAACTGAAATAAGGAAAAATGATGATTTAAAATTAAAAAAAACATTCAATAAAGTTTTGATAAACTCTTCAGAACCCCCAAACTCCCGATGTATTTAATTAAATAGCAGAATATGTAAGGTTAAGGTAAAATAAATGAAACTTATCATAATATTACTTCTATTGGGCGTACTGGCATTGCCTGCAAGCGCATCAGAAATAATATCAGGGGGCAACAAAACAAATGCAACTATTCTGGAATGGTCCCCGCAGGCCACTGACTATGTATATGTGAATAGCACAGTCAATGAAACAATTGAATATTATATTACAACTGCCGAATCGATAACAGTTTACAACTGGAGCGTTGATGGAAAACCGGTGGATGGAGATGTTGATGGTAATATATATTTTTATACGCATACATGGGATAACGATAGTATTGGATTCCATAAGGTGAACTTTAAAGGAAATAATTCTGGCACTAAGATTGAATTCCAATGGTACGTTAATGTATACGAGATTGAAGGATACAGGGGTGGCGAACTCTTTGATGTCATGGATAATACTCTTGAGAACCATTATGCACAGATAAAGATCCGTATGTTCAAGGACAAAATAGCAAAACATGGGAGTAATTCTGCCATTGCGGTCCAGATGGTAAACCAGCTTCACGACGAGATAGCAAAGCGTCAGATGACTCTAGAAGATCTAAAAATTGAGTTCAAAGCAGGGAATATAACAATTGAAGAGGATGTTGCGGCCTTGAAGCGCGCCCAGCTTGATGCAAAATATAATGCCAAAATAGCAAAAGAGATGGCGATTATCTCAAAAGAAGTCATAAAGGATGAAGAGTCAGGGAAGAAATTCGATAAATTACTTGAGATAGAGAACAACAAGGATCAGGAAAGGAAAGACTCTGAGACTCAAGTAAAATCTAATGTAACTATAAAAGAAGACCATAAAGATACATCGGAAGATGTGAAGGATGAAGAGTCAGGGGAGATATTGAAAAAATTACTTGAGATAGAGAACAAATTGGATCAGGAAAGGAAAGACCTTGAAACTCGTGTAAGATATAATGTGGCTGTAGAAGACGATGAAGATACAGTCGAAGACTATGAAGATACAGTCGAATACCCTGAAGATACAGTCGAAGGCAATACGGATGAAGGATCAGGGAATAAATATGATAAATCACCTGAGAAAGTGAACAAGGATGATAAAGAAAGGGAAGAGTCTGCGACGCATGTAATACCAAATGCAACTGTAGAACCTACTGAAACTGCTAATGGAACTGTAGAACCTACTGAAACTGCTAATGCAACTGTAGAACCTACTGAAACTGCTAATTCAACTGTAGAACCTACTGAAACTGCTAATGCAACTGTAGAACCTACTGAAACTGCTAATGCAACTGTAGAACCTACTGAAACTGCTAATTCAACTGTAGAACCTACTGAGACTGTAGAAGAGACTGTAGAACCTACTGAGACTGTAGAAGAGACTGTAGAACCTACTGAGATTGTAGAAGAGACTGTAGAACCTACTGAGACTGTAGAAGAGACTGTAGAACCTACTGAGACTGTAGAAGAGACTGTAGAACCTACTGAGACTGTAGAAGAGAACAATAAAGATACTGTGGCCGGAAATCAATCCGGGGATATTACAATTGAAGAAGATATTGGGGTCTTGAAATGGGCTCCTCTTGACGGAAAATATAATTCCGAATTTGCGAAGGAGATGGCAAAGATCTCAAAAGTAGATATTAAGGATGAAGAGTTAGGGAATCAATCCGATAAATTACTTGAGACGGAGAACACCAGGGATCAGCAAGATGCTAATACCCAGGGCAAGGACAAAGGAAACGATAATCAAACCCAGGAATGAGGGGGGAGTTATGGATAATATGGTGGTTACAAATGAATGTATGTTTTAATAAAAAGAAAGAGTTAGGAGTCAAAGGAATAATTGCAATACTCCCGGCATTTAATGAGGAAATCTCTATTGGCAGCATGGTGCTTCACGCAAGAGATCACGCAGAAAGGGTGATCGTTGTCGATGATGGAAGCTCTGACCGCACTGCTGAGATCGCTGGGTTTGCAGGTGCTGAAGTTATTCGCCATACGAAGAACATGGGGAAAGGCGTGGCTCTTAAGACCGGTTTTGATCTAGCGGGACGAAATGGCGCGAAGGTCATTGTAACGATGGATACAGACGGCCAGCATGACCCTGAAGAAATACCAAAACTTGTGGCTCCGATACTTCAAGGTGAGGCTGATATTGTGAATGGCAGCAGGTATATGAACGGAAAAGACCGGAATACGCCATTTTACCGCCGTGTGGGGCAGAATGTATTGGATAAAGCTACAAACTTTAACAGCGGACTTCAATTAACGGATACACAGAGCGGTTTTCGGGCTTTT
>CAJPFJ010000015.1 GCA_905339155.1 Methanosarcinales archaeon | reverse complement strand
TACGGAAAAAGTTGACTGCGTTGCATGCCATGACCAGACCTTTACAACAGTGAACGCCACAGGATATGCAGTATCCAGTGACAATTATTTCGGCCTGTGGAAAGAAACCCCGACCAGTAAATGGACAACAGCCAAGAAAATATCCACTTCACCCGGAACCTGGCCATTGCATAATCTCAGTCGTTCAGTTGATTGTGACAAATGCCATGGAGCATTATCCGTATACAACGGCACAATTGCTCCATCCCTTGGGAATGGTACAGGATGTATCCTGTGTCATAATCCAAGCGGCTCTGCATCAACAAAAGTAGATACTGCAAACTTTGGTGTGCACAATAATGTAAACAATACAGATGGAGGATTGAATGACTCTGATTGCTCGACATGCCACTTTGATACCAGTGGAATGGGCAGTGGATACGTTGCTCAGCCAGGGATCAATGTTTATACCTGCTCAGAATGCCATACAACACCGGTAAAGTTTGGAGCGCCTTTTGTAGCCGAACATAATGAGAACGGTACGGATGTTATCACTTCAGCCAATTGCACACTGTGTCACAGCAATGCAGGCATGTATCTTGATAACTCAGGAACGAACGGTACAGGCACTGCGATAACCCACTACATCAAAGATGTTACAGATAAGTCAAGCCTGCCCTACCAGCACAATGGCCCGATAAATACCTCGAACTGTATCGACTGCCACAACGGTGCATACACAGAAAATGCAAGCTGGGGAACACCTGTTAATATCAGCACAAGCACAAAGAGAATCCATACAGAAACCCAGACAAGCCAGTGCGACCTGTGCCACAAAGATAGTAATGTTTCAAGCCTGGCACTTGTGGACTTCCATAATTCAAGCGTCCGGACTGCATCATCAACAGACTGCCTGGGTTGCCATGCAACGGTCTCCCCGGCAGATTTGGGGTTGCATTCCACATTGAATGGCACAAGCGCTGTGGAGAAGGGTGATTGCACAACATGCCACTTTGCCTCATTCCCGATGGTAAAGGGTGCGGTCAATAACAACAACACATATTTCTGTGAAGATTGCCACACAACTGCTGGAACGGGCCCTAACAAATCAACCAGGATTTTCACAGATAAGAAACATGGTGTTGCAGCTTGCATTGAGTGTCATGTAGCTGATGGAACGTATCACCAGGGCAATCCCCGCGGCTCGGTGGCCAATTCGACATATATTAGCAGGTATCCCACAACCAATACCATTACCACGGATTGCGCGGACTGCCATAGAGCAGCAAACCTTGATGATGCACCATTTTATGCTCCCGGAGGCGGATCTCATATAGGTGAATCCTGTACCGGTGGAGGATGTCATGGTCCATCAGGCTCAGTTGTCCAGGTAGTTCATAATGTAAATCCTCTTGACTCTCTCTCCAAGAAACCTAATATATCGACACCAGCTCTTGACCATCCAACCGTTCCTCAGGGAACAGAAGTAAATGTCACTGTAACTGTCAACTTTACAACTTCTTATGGTAATGCTCTGGTAGATGGCGCACAATACCGTATCATGTCAGGTCTAACTGAGATACGCCCGTGGACGCCCATGATAGCATCGGACGGGAACTTTGATTCGATACGGGAAAATGCATCAGGGAGAATCAATACAAATAATCTTTCCGGAACATACAATATAGAAGTAAGAGGCATGGGCGGAGGTCCTTCCCAGAATCCACTTGAAAGATACTATCCGATGAATGGTGACATTTCAGCTGTGAAAACTGCAATATTGACTGTTCAACCCCAGGGTGGATTCATCAACGGAAGAATAACAAGCAATGGAAATGACCTGGAAGGAGTACTGGTAACAACCAGTGCCGCAAGCGATATTACCGGATCGGATGGGACATATTCATTGAGTGTACCGGCAGGAACCTATGATGTAACTGCAAGCAAGCTGCCAGAGTATAATGACAATACAACATTTAACATAGAAGTAAATGCGGAGATGATAAGCTATGCGAACATGTCCCTCAGCCTCAAGTCAGTAGGTACAATAAGCGGAACGGTAACGAATGGTTAAGACGACAAATAGCAGCAATGTATAGATTGAGCGAAATTTATATTTCGCTCTATTTATGAACATATGCATTAGAAGAGAATCTTGACATATGCTATGGAGGCTTTGAATTGGTCAATTTTTGGAAATCCGGACGATGCGGATGTAATAAGCTATAGTTTTGGAGGAGGGAAAACTAACGGAGATAGCGCATTTGAGCATTTTATTGATGCAATATTATATGGTCTTGATATTTCGGTTGTGGCAGCCAATGGGAACGAATGACCGGGTAATGGCACAGTGGGCGAACCTGCGGGGTCATATAATACACTGGCAGTGGGAAGTGTAGACGATAAGAATACAATACTGGTATTGGCTGATATCACACCTCCTGCCAGTGTTACAACGGGAAATATCACAGGAAGAGTTTCAATATGAGTCACGATAATTGAAAATATATTTAATATAAATATAAAAATAATAATGATTTATTTTTTCTACACATGTTTTGCAAAAAATATATACCATTTAAAAACATGGAAAACAGATATATAAAAAACACTTTCACAAAACCCTCGTATTGATGTTTGATCAACGGTTTTTATATATATTCATAAAGAAAACTGATATCAATGGATAAATCGGACGACAATTATCATGGCATAAAAACCCAATATTTCTCATTGGGTGATATATTGGCATTAGGATTAATGATAGCTACAGGTTTGTATTTCATAATTACTTCTTCTATGAAGTTAGCAGATTTATTTTTTGGTAGCATGAATTCCGTTGACCTGTTATTGAATTTAATGGGAGCAGGAGCAGGATATGGTCTCATTTATGGCGCTTACAGGTTCGTAACCAAGTCGAATATTCTAAAATCAATTGCAGATGGTTTATTTGTTGAAGCAATCTATGATAGGTTGGAACCATTGCTTGTAGATATTGCACAGATCAGTGCAAGTTATGATACGCTCAGCGAGAGGGTAGACAATTTAAATTATAATGTGAACGATATCAGGAAAAGTATAGAGAGTGGAAAAAGACAAACTGAAAATGATCTTATTCCTATTCAATATGCGTTCGGGAAAATTAATCGTCAATTCCATTATATTATGTTGACCACCATCACACTTACCCTGTATCTTTTCATGTTCAACAATCCAGGCGGCATTTTACCATATTTAAGCCCTATTGTATTTGTTCTCTGGTGGGCACTCATCACTTCACATAGTAATCTCTGGGAATTGACAAAAGCCTGGTATTGGGTTGCCATACCCATATTAATAGTACCCTTGTACAGCATATTATTCTCAGCTTTATCTACTGCAAATACAATGCTGTTCATTATGTATATTGGTCTGGGCCTTTATGTCATTTCATATTATATGTGGAGTGAACGCACAACAAGAGGAATTCTTCCTTTTGGAATAGGTGAACGGATACAAAATCTTAAAAATATGCTAAGATCAGAAGCAAGAGAGCAAAAAAAGGAACCTGAAGAGAAAACCATAATATTCTTCCCATACCAGATAGGAACCATATTAACTATACTCTCTATTATTGTATTTGCGATAGCAGTGATTGGTTATTTGATCCAGGCTAAAATATTGCCAATTTCCTGGCAGACATTAGGGCTTGATTTTAACTGGCAGCCCATGTATTCTTATGGTCTGGTCGGATTGGGCACAGTACTTTTAATATCAGGCTATTTCTTTGTTATAAAATTCAGGAGACGTGAATGATAAAAGTTCAGTTATTTGCGTGTCTGGTCTTTCTCTTGATAATAATTATGCCTCTTGCCGGGGGAGTTTTGGAAGAGGATTGGAGTAGTTACATACGTATCGATAAAGACAGGAGGGATGATAAAGGACAGGATATAACTCTTAGCATTGTAAGAAGAAGCTACAGTAGTCCTGCTGAGAATTACACTGTGACTGTAAAGGATTTTGATGCGCAGGGATCTGTTGTTATGGATTTTAATTATAAAGGGAAAAATGAGACTATAATCTTATCGGGTACATGGGATGAGAACAGGACAAAAATCATTCTGCCTGCGCCCATTGAAGCTTTTGACAAAACCATGACAATAACCCCTCTTGAAATAGTTCCCGCGGCTGGTAGTTTCACATGTTGTCCCGAAGCCAAGATAAAAATCAATTTAATAAGACCGGAACTTTTCCTTGAGTTTGATAAGGATACGGACAAAAAAATAGAATACAGGGTCGTGAATCCATATGCTAATTGGAATACATCTATAAACCGGGATAATCCATATATAAGTCCATTTGACAGCTCGATAGACATTGAGACAAATACTACTAATGAAACACATAACACATACAGGCAAAATGAAGATATTCCAATGGAAATATCTATTATAAATTATGGGGATGCTGAGACCCAAAATACGGTTTTGTATATAGATACTGATGGCCTTGATTTCAAGGAAGGAACACCCTACAACCAGCTTCCATCCCTGGGAGGGAGAAAACAGGTTGGTTTTAATGGACAGACAAACATTACCAAGAAAATAATATTAAAATTCCCGGCAAAACCAGATAGAAACAATTATACAGTCCATGCATATGTAAAAGGAGAAAAAAATAATAATATATATTATTACGATGATAGTAAAGTAATAACTCTCTTACCTTCGATCGGTCTTCTAAAATCAGTCACAAAAGATAGTTTGTTGATTGACAGGAAGGATGTCGAAAGTATTTATCCCTCCATCGATTCAGATGAAATTTCCCGATGGCTTCAAAGTGGAGATATTATTGTGACACTTGGTGTTACAAATTATCAGAATTATGAGATCAAAAAAGTAAATCTCTATGATACACTCCAAAAGCAATTTATTATTGAGAACAATTCATTGAATTGGACATTTGATCTAAAACCGGGTGAGTCAAAAGAATTCACTTATAAAATTCTGACAAATCGTCCGGGTAAATTTTCACTTCCTTCGGCTTTATTGACATATTCTGAATTTAATATGACCTGGAATCTTCTTTCCGATAATCCTTCCACGGAAGTACATGGTCCATGCATCCAACTATTCAAAAAACCTGATAAACCTGTAATAATAAAAGGGAACAATACAAACATTTCAATAACGATTAGAAATATTGGAGACATGCCTTCAAAGGTTGCTGTGAATGATTCCCTCCCTGGAAATTCGACACTGATTGAAGGAAATCTGCATTATGAAGGGCGAATTCTGCCAAAAGATTCAACCATATTTACATATATGATTTCGTTTGATCAAGAAGGGCAGACAGAGCTTCCAAATCCAATACTTTATGTTAATGGTAAAGAAAGCCCTGTTTGCGGAGACCTTATAAAGAGCACGATTCTCGTACAAAAGTACATTCCTCCCATACCTGTAAAAACATTGATTGTTCCGAAAAAAACCCCTGTTGAAATCCCTCTTAAGACTCCTGAGATTCCGAAAAATCTACTGGTTGAGTATAGCTGGCTTGAAGGAGTTATTCCGGCGTTTATGCTTCTCCTTGCCGTAATTGTCTTTTTCATGTTATACAGGAAGAATATATGAGGTTCGATAGAAATATATTATTATTGATAATTGTTACAGCTGCATTTCTTGTATTATTTTTTCTTATTAACCAGGAAGCAAAAACTATCGATTATGTGCCGAAAACATATGTGAAAGAAACCCCGGTGACAATAGAAAAATCCCTGAGTAATTATACTGTCATAGTACCCAAAGACCTCTGCGAAGGGTGTCATATGTCGGGTAAACCTTTTATTCCCCAGGCATCGACAGTAGAACCACATCAAAACGGCGGGATGTTCTGTCTTTCATGCCATGTTATATCACATGAAAAACATCCGATGAATGAGAATGTCACCTGCGAGAAATGTCATGGGACAAGTGCTACAAAACCTGTCTATGTTAATGGATATATATCCTGTAATGATTGCCATAATTATCCTGATCCCTTGCAGCCAAGCAAAGGAAATATCATTACCATCCACAGGCAAAGAGGGATTTCGTGTAATACCTGCCATACTGACAGTTGCACAAAATGCCATTCAGAAATGGGTACAAGTGAAAGATGGATAAAACGATTGGACCATTTTAACCTTGTGGCAAAAGGCAGTTAGATTTACCTGAATATTTCAAGCAATCTCCTCACTATAACATCTATGCTAAAAAGCATGAGCGCTGCAAAAAGAAATAAAGAGAAAAGATCAACTCTGTCGTGAATTATTGAATTATTTTTTTTTTCCGAAATGTCCGGGATCAAATTCCCGATCTCAGATATATTATAAACCCGTCCACCTGATGCTGTAATAATCTCAGGGATTAAATCCTTATTACCGAGTTCCCTGTATTCTGAAGGCGAATTTACTGCCACTGCAAATCCCGAAAAGTAATGGAAACCCTGTGAATCAGGGATTATTGTGGCCGTGTATTCTTTTTCTCCTGTCTTTTCAAATTGCAGGTGTTGGCCATCAAATACATCATCAGGTTCTTTTTCTGATGATATCCGGATCTTAATTGGCTCTCCTATTTCCCCATCCTCAAGCCTGATATTATCGTTTTTCCGGGGATCACCAATTGCATAATTTATTGAATTATATATTATTTTTGAATTGTCCTTATTATATAATTGCTGCGCCCAGGTATTTCCGTTATCCGTAGTTATGGAAACGACCCTTCCAAGACCAAATCTCCATGCACTGATGACAGGATTTCCAGTTGAAGTCATTACCAGGGCCTGTGCGTTTTGTTTTGTGAAAACGTTATTGTATCCGTAAATCGTTGCATTCAGTGAAATACCATTTGTTATGAAATGATTGCTGTTAAGTATTATAAGAGGAAAACCATCCTTTTTTTCAGGATTTGTTAATTCCCTGAATAACAACTTTATCCCTTCGGACTGGTCACGTTTAAAATAGATGCCATTTCCTTTAGATGCAAGCTTATTCATAAAAACTTCATCCGTATCCATTCCTACACCTATAGTGTTAAGATTGATCCCACTTCCTGCCATGGAACCTGCAATGTTTAATGCAGCATCCTTATCAGAAGCCAGGCCGTCAGAGATCAATACAACATTCTTTCCACCTTCAAAAGTCTTAATCATATCAAAAGCGGCTGTTAGCGCAGGGGAAAGCTTAGTTGTTCCTCCATATGTAAGTCTTGAGATAGGATCAATGGTTTTTGATTTATCAGGGTAGCGGGATAGGGGAACGATCAAATGCGGAACATTATTAAATGCGATTACACCGATAAAATCATCAACACCCAAACTATCGATAACCTGGCCTGCAAGTCCTTTTTCAATACGGATTTTTGCTGCATCTCCTGATAGATCGCCTGTGCTTCCTGAAATATCAAGGACAAGGACAACTGCTGCATTTGTGCTTCGAACTGCGGCGCCCCCAGGTTTTACCGGGAGCATTTGTTCAAATACCGGACTTATGCCCTCATTTGTATATCCATCTGGCCCGCCCATAACCACCATTCCTCCTCCATTTGCAATATAATCGCTAAGAATTGAAGCATCATTTCCTGAAAGTCCTGAATAGTTAATATCATCAAGAATGACGGCTTTAAATGGGGCCGGGTTCTTAATATCAGGGGAAATAACAACAGAATCTGATAAATCGAGTATTTTTGACAGGGGCGACTCTTCCTTTGATACAAGAAGGATATCTGGCTTTGGAATAACAAAAACGGATTTATAATATACATTGTTTTGCGAAATTTCATCACCTTCCCCTGAAATTTCTGCTTTTATCCTGTGCGAGCCAGGGGTGTTGAAAAAGTATTCTACTGGAATTCGTTTTCTTTGTTTTGTATGTATTGTATCTGTAACATTATCGTCAATATATATCTTAAGGTCGCCTTCCATAGTTCCTATGGTGTTAATATCTATGAAAAAATCAAAAGGAGTATCAATGATTGCCACAGCATCCCCGCTTATTGAAACGCTCATGTCATTTTTTACAGGTTCCTGCCTCAGGTAATAAATTGTTGAATTAATATTCCTGGCAAAGCTGATCGCTTCGGCCAGGCTCCTGCCATTATTGTTATTCCCATCGCTTATGAGCAGGATATTATTTCCCGTATTAATATTCTTGAAGACCGAATCACCAATAGGAGAGCTTGTTCCTGAAATAAAATCGGTACTTACCGGCGTCCTGTTGCCAAGATAATCATATACCTCGTTTGCAATATCAGGATCAAAAATACGCATACTTTCTGTTTTGTCGGCAATTATTTTGATCTCGTTTGAACCTGTTATTCCTTTCTTTTCGATCATAGTATAGGGTGATGCCATTGATAACAGGATTATAAAAATTACAATGAGCTTTATAGCTACACGAAGAATATTCGAAGTACTTTTTGGTTTAAGATAATATATGATAATAAAACTTATCGGGATAATGAGAAAAGCAATTAGAGGATAATTGAAATTGATCATATCTCCCCTCTATATTTCAAGTAATACAGTTCCAGGCCAATGAACATGATGGCAAAAAGAGACAGGATTGTATAAATATGGATTTTTTCCATGCTGCTGCCAGGTACTTTCCCATGTTCAGTGAAATTGATCTTTGAAACGGAAATATCAGACTCTTTTTCATCAAGAAGGTTTGAAGCTATAGTTTTATCTTCGAATTCATAGAAACCCACCTCATCAAGATAGAGTTTATCTGTTCTTACCGTCCGCGAAGGTCCTTTTATACTTTTTTCCGACCCCAGGGGAAGCAGTGTTCCACTTTTGAAATTTAATTCCGCATAAGCAGGGTTTTCGAATGTCAAGAGCCTGTACCAAAAAATCGGATAGGACGCCTGGAGATGGAAATCACCCCAATCCTCATTTATTCCAATATATACAACTTTTCCTTTTCCTATGTTCCGGTATGCAAGTATCGGGCCTTCCTTCGCAGAAGCCAATTCTACTGAACCTTCTTTTATAGTTCCTTTCAAATATTTCGAGATGCCAAAATCTAAGTCATTTGTGAGCCCGGATTTTTTAACATCGATTTTGGAAGGATTTGCGATCCCTGAAACATTGACCGGAAGAAGTTCTTTTGTATCCATGAATGGGAGATCGCCTGCTGCTTCGAATACAACAGTTCCTCCATTTTCGGCATAGTTTTTAATATCTTCCATGGTGCCTGGTAAAATTGAAGATTTTGTATAATCATGAAGCACTACCATTCCATAATCCATTTTTCGCGGCGCCCTTTCAAAAGAGACCTCAGTTATTTCCAGATCAGGGATTGATCCGAACGCTATAGAGATCGATTTATTCTTCCCGGCTGAATCTCCCAGTAAAAGGATGTGTTTGTTTTTGGAACCAGGCATACTTATGTAAAGTTTATTATCTATTGGAAAATCATCCGCGGGTTCAAGTGAAATCCTTGTAGTCCCGGAATTTATATTTGTAATTGTGAAAAAATCCCTGGAATTCGATTTTATTGTTCTCGTAATCGATTTTACTGAATCCCCGTTTATTATTTTTATAATTGCATCCTCTGGAATATCATCATAATTCCGCACGGTAAATTTAAGGATGGAATCTTCCATTGCGGCATCGATTATACCAATATTGCCGCTGCCAATACCTATTTGCCGATACTCTACCGGGATATTCTTAGATTCTATAATTTTATTAACATCAATTATGTCCTGCCCCGAAAAATCCGATATTACAACCAGTTTGCCGGGTTCATTTTCCATCAGGGCAATGGCAAACATTATCGCTTCGTTCAAATCCGTACCTGTGTCCCCGGGTTTGAGCCCTGAAAGCCCATCAATCGCTTGTTTGCTGTTTTCATCATTATATACAAGCACAGGCACATTCTGCGCAAGAATGAGGGTGTTTTTCGCACTTTTTCCAGGATATTGCCTGGCGATTTCCACAGCCTGTGAGAACCTGTCAGGTTTAACATCCGTGGCAGACATACTTGCAGAAGAATCAAGGACAATTACCGTTCGTTCATATTCTGCATTTCCCAAATAATAAGGACCAGCTATACCAAAGATAAGGATAGTCATGACAAGAAGCTGAATGAGCAAAAGCGGGTCTTTAATAAGTTTATCAAATAGTGATTTCAATTTCCTTTTCCTGGCAGATGAAAGTAAAAGCATAAGCGATGGGATTTTTATTGACCTGGGTTTTGGCTTTAAGAGATACAGGATAATAACCGGAAGCAAGATCAGTAAAAGATACAGCACGGAGGCATTTTCGAACATATTATTCTCTTGATATATTCAGAAAATAATTTTTCACTATCTGCTGGTAAATCAAAGGTACTGCTTCACTGTATGCTTGCGATGATGTACTGGTAAAATCTTCATCCTGTGGAAACGAAGGATAAATCGAAGGAGTTTTTTTTTCTGTACCGGGAGCGTTTAATTCACTTCCCGAACCACGGTTAACGATCAAGCCCTGTGAGTCGTTTGCAATACTTACAAATGAAGGTTCATCGAAAATATTTCCTTCTGAGCTCATGCTCTTACTGTTAAGATTGCTTGCCAATGGCGAAGATATTGTTGTAGAATCATTTTTTGGTTCGCTGAGCATCGGATTGATAATAGATGTGGAAATCAAGAAGGTTACGAGCAAGAAAATAATTGCTATCCTCATTCCCAGCTTCTTTGTTTCGAAAAAGGAAGAATATTTTATTTTTTCGATATCAGTTAAAACGGATTCAGCAAGGGTTTCAAGGACGACATTTTCAGATTCTTTATTATCATAAACAGTTCTTAGCCGTTCATTCAATTCGGGATATTTTTCCTCAATCAATGCCACTATATTTTTCTTAAATTTATATCTGGATGATACAACAATATATAAAAAAATTGGGATAATTATCCAGTAGGGGCTTATTCCTATATAAGGGATAAAAAGGAAACCTGTAAGCAGGATTATTACAATATCAAGTACGGTATCGATAAGCCATAAATGATTCAAAATATTTTTGATCTCAATTACCCTATTAATAAATTTATACATTCTAGTAACTCTTAAGATTATCCAGATCAGTCTGCAGTGCTGTTATATCCTTTGAAATTACATCCCCTGATGCGTTGTTTTCAACATCAATCCTGAGCCTGTCCAGCTTTTCCTGCATTTTGCCGATTATGTCGATGTGCCTGTTCAATATTTCATTTGCATAACTGTTGTTCACGCTCAACGCATCATAATTTTGCTGGTATTCGAAAAGCTGCTGCTGGACTTTTGCAAGTTCAATGTTGACCGTTTCCAATTCTTTAGTTTTTGTTTCCAGTTTTGAGATCAAAACATTTTCTCTTTCAATGGATACATTCACATCACTAATATTTGTATAAAGTGATTTTTGTTCTGTGCTTAAGTTCGTAAATGTTTCGTTATATTGCTTGAAGGTTTGTTCATAACCTTCTTTAAGGTTATTATATCTTAACTGGTATAAAATAGTGGTTGCTCCCAGTGCAAGCAATAATATCAGAATAATATAAATTAATTTTATATTGACATCTCGTTCCATTATTATTAATAAATGCCCATAAAGTATAAAAGTACTGTCTATGGAAACCGTTATTGTTATTGGAATTGTTAATAGCTTTTATGCAGGCTTGCATTACATGCGAAGTGTCAAATAAATGCGGGTTAAAAGATGAAGAGCTTTTTGATCTATGCCCGAAATTGAAAACTTTTGAAGAAAAGGGAAAAATCGATACACGTCCGAACGAGATGAGCCCTCCTATTGACTATGGCATACTCAGGAAATATTTTGGATACTCCGAATTCCGCCAGCTTCAAAAAGATATAATCCAGGATGTACTCAAAGGAAATGATGTTCTTGTGTTAATGCCAACAGGCGGTGGGAAGTCCCTGTGCTACCAGTACCCATCTCTTCTTTTTAAAGGATTGACGATCGTCATCTCACCTTTGATTTCACTTATGAAGAACCAGGTTGACAGTATGAGAATGAATGGCATACCTGCTGAATTCATTAATAGTTCACTGAATTACCGCGATATTATAAAAATAAAATCCGCGCTTTTACAAAATCATGTCAGGTTATTGTATATTGCCCCGGAAAGATTTACCGTACCATCATTTCTTTCATTCCTGAAAGGGCTTAATATAAACCTTTTCGCTATTGATGAAGCCCACTGTATATCAGAATGGGGGCATGATTTCAGGCCTGAATACAGGCAGCTAAAACAAATAAGACAATATTTTCCGTTTGTTCCGATAATAGCGCTGACTGCGACCGCCACTCCGAAAGTAAGGGAGGATATCATCACTCAGCTTGCACTTTCCGATTGTAAAAGATATCTTGCCGGCTTTAACAGGAAAAACCTTGTTTATTATGTAAAACCAAAGCAGGATGCAATCAGGCAGATCATGGAAATCCTCCGGACAAAGCCGGGAGAATCAGGCATAATTTACTGCTACAGCAGGAAAAATGTGGAAACGATTACGCAAGGCCTGAAGAATGCCGGGTTCAGGGCGCTTCCATACCATGCAGGCTTATCTGCGAACCAGAGGACGCAAAACCAGGAAAAATTCATAAAAGATGATGTTGAGTTACTCGTGGCTACTGTCGCTTTCGGGATGGGTATCGATAAACCCAACATTCGTTTTGTGATACATCATGACCTTCCCAAAAATCTTGAAGCATACTACCAGGAAACAGGACGCGCAGGGAGGGATGGATTGAAGAGTGAGTGCGTGCTTTTCTACAGCTTCGGCGACAGGCAAAAGATCGAGTATTTTATAAAACAGATATCTAATGAAAAGGAAAGACAAATTGCACAAAATAAACTGAAAGATATAATAGATTTCTCTGAAACAAATCTATGCAGAAGAAAGCTATTGCTGGGTTATTTTGGGGAGGATTTCAAAGAAGATAACTGCAAAGGCTGCGATAACTGTCTTTTACCGAAGGAGGAGATCGAAGCAACAACAGAGATAATGACAATACTTTCCTGCATCGATGAAATGGGTGAGAGGTTCGGGATAAATTATGTTATAGATGTTCTTATCGGGGGAAAAAGCAGCAGAGTCCTGCAAAATGGGCATGCTTCATTAAGATCATATGGGTCAGGAAAAAACCTGCCAAAGAAAATGTGGCATGGGTTCATAAGAGAACTTATCCAGCGCGGATATCTAATAGTTGAAGGAGAATATCCTGTCCTTAAATTGAACCGGAAAAGCCGCGAAATTTTATCACAGTCAAAAAGTGGCCTAAGAAATGAGAAAATATACCTTGTAAAACCCCGGACTATCGAAAAGCCTATTAAGATGGAACGGGAGACAACCGACGATGGTTTGTTCAATAAGCTTAGGATATTAAGGAAAACCCTGGCAGACGCCCAGAACCAGCCTCCTTATTTGATCTTTAACGATGCAAGCCTGAAACTGATGGCATCGCGCCAGCCATGTAATCTGGCGGATTTCAGGAAGATCACCGGCGTCGGGGATAAGAAACTTGAGAGATATGGTGGCATTTTTATAAGTGAGATTCAAAGGTTTTGCGAGAAACAGGATTCATATAACCATCCTGTTAAAAATCAATCAAGTGAATATGTTACCCTTGAAATGCTCAACCAGGGTATGGACCTTGATGAGATCACATTAAAAAAGAATTTATCCCTTAATACCATATATGTCCATATCGAAAAATTGATACTGTCAGGTGAAAATATCGATATAGAGAAGTTTATGAAGAAAGAAAAGATCGAATCGATCTCAGGTGCCATAATCGAATTAGGGGCAGAGACATTAAAACCGATAAAAGAAAGACTGGGGGATAATTTTTCATACGGGGAAATAAGGCTCGTAAGGGCCAGGATGATGAAAGGATTTTAACAATTTTCTTCTTCATCTACATATTGCGCTGGGGTGCGACCCCAGACCCCCGGCGGACGCGCCGCCTGAGGCGGGATTAAATGTTAATATTCGGCTGTATAAAAAAAAATTCTAAAGAGCATTCCCTCAAGCTGCAAGTTCTCGCACAATATATTCCGCAACAGGCTTGTAATCCATATATTCATTCCATGTGTTCTCAATGAATCTAAGTCTTGTCTCCTCGTCCCTGCTGAATATGACTTCTCCACGGGTGACTTCATAGCGAAAGGCCAGGGGTGCATAATTCAGGATTTTGACATCCAGAGGCAGTCTAATCCTGCCTTCCAGAATCGATGATAAAGACAATTCGTAATCAAAGAAATCTTCTGGAATTCCGCTTATGAAGACTGCAACATCGATATCATGGAAACTGCGTTCTTCCAAAAAACTTCCATGAAGGAAAGCAAATCTGACTTCCTTCTTTGTTTTCAATATTTCCCTTATGGCTGACTTTATATTCTCTTTCGCTTTAACGTCCATTTTATATTCTCTCTGGATCATTTTTTATCCATATAATTCGCTATTTCTTTAATATAATTCTCAAGGTCAACAAGTTCATCACTCAAAATAGTATAGATTTTTTCATCATTAATTTCCCAATAGATATGCACTAGCATATTACGAAAACGTGCCATATCTCCTAACTTTCCGGCAAGTTCGCCAGATATAACGCCCAGTTCATGCAAAATCATAAAACAATCTGAGTAACTCTCAGGAACACGTTTAAACTTTCTGGCAGCTATATGGTTGCAAATGGATATTGCGGCTTCAATTGCAGTAATTAACCTGTACTTCGCAGAATCCCTCAGGTTGGGTTCGTTCAAAAAGGCTTCTTTACCTTTTGAAGAAATATCACCCAATCTCTCTAAGGACTGTTGAATCTCGCTTATCTTTGTTCCGATCAGATTTGGATTGATAGCACCATTTTCCATACTTTTTGCTGCCTCCTCTTAATTTAGGACAATAAATACACGATGTTCAAGAGTAATAATCTATTCATTGAAGAATAACTGCCATTTGATACGAAAATTACCAAAAATTATTTATGCCAGTAATACTTCATAGGCACAAATAGTACTCACAGTAATAATATGGTGATAAAACAATGTTAGGCGGATTCAATGAAGAACAAATAAGAAGATACTCGCGTCATATCATACTACCGGAAGTGGGAGGAAAAGGACAAAAAAAACTGCTCTCATCAAAGGTATTATGCATAGGAGCCGGGGGTCTTGGCGCACCGATAATAGAATACCTTGCAGCTGCAGGCATCGGGACTCTTGGTATTATCGATGATGACACCGTGGATTTAAGCAACCTTCAGAGACAGGTCATACACGGCGGCAATGTGGGAAAGCCCAAAGCAGAATCTGCAAAACAATTCATCAACAATCTCAATCCGGATATTGAAGTAAAAACCTATATTGAACGGCTGAATGCCAATAATGCTATCGATCTTTTTAAAGAATATGACGTGATAGTTGACGGTTCTGATAATTTTGCGACCAGGTATCTTGTTAACGATGCATGCGTTATAACAAATAAACCGTTATCTCACGGCAGTATATATCGGTTCGAGGGACAGGTCACAACCATTATTCCTCATAAAGGACCGTGCTACCGATGCTTATTCGAACATGCTCCTCCCCCTGGAATGGTACCAAGCTGCCAGGAAGCAGGCGTCCTTGGTGTCCTGCCCGGCATCATCGGTGTAATACAGGCAACTGAAGTTGTGAAATATCTACTCGGGATTGGTGAACTGCTTGTGGGACGCCTCATTTATTATGATGCGCTGAATATGACTTTCGATGAGATCAAGATGAGATGGAACAAGAACTGCCCGATCTGCGGTGAGGTGCCAAAGATTACCTCAATACAGGAAGAGATATATGGGGATTCATGCAGAATATGGTGAAATAATATGACAATTGAACTTGACCTGAAAGGTGAGGTTTGCCCTTACACCTTCGTAAAAACAAAACTAAAACTTGAAGAAGTAGAAAGCGGCGAAGAACTGGTCGTGTTTTTTGACCATGCCCCGGCTGTTGAGAATGTCCCGCGAAGCCTGAAAAATGAGGGCCATAAAATAATGGGGATAGAGCAAACAAATGATCATCTCTGGAAAGTAAGGATACGCAAAGCATGAAACTCGGGATACTCCTGACCACCAGCCCTGAGAATGAGAATACCAATACTGTTATTGAAATAAGCAAAGCTGCAAGGGAAGAAGGTCATGATGTATCGATTTTCCTGATGTATGATGGCGTTTATAATGTGAATAAAAAAGAATTTGCAGAATTGGTGGACAAAGGCGTTGAAATAGCAATTTGCGCATTTAATGCAGAACAAAGAAAAATCGCTAAAGTGAATGGCATATTATTCGGAAGCCAGTACGACCATGCATGTATCGCAAGTGATGTTGACAGGTTCATATCGTTCGGGTGAATTATGAAAAATATTGTAGTGATTGTAAGAAACCTTCCTTTTAACACACGAAAAAATGCCGAAGCGCTGCGCATGAGCGTGGGATTGACTCTTCGAGAGGATAAGGTCACAGTAATATTCATAGACGACGGAGTTTATACAGCAACTCCCACAAAACCCGAACTGATCAATGTTCCTCCTCCTGTAAGGGAATTCGGGGCGCTCAATATGCTCAAATGCAGGATGCTTGCGGATAAAACTTCGCTGGAAAAAAGAGGGATCCATGGAGTGATTGAGAATATAAATCCTGTTGACCGCGAAGAGATAATCCGAACAATTAACGAATCAGACATTGTTATTCCATTTTAATTATGAAGATACTACATATTATCAGAAATCCGAATGATGCCACACCCCTTGAAATTGCAGAAGTCCAGGGCAGGGAGCATGAAGTGGCAGTTCTTTTATTACATGATGCAGTTTACGCGAATCCCGACATTCAAGTATTTGCCTGTGTAGCGGATGCCCGGGTAAGAGGTGTCACAAAGCATGAATGTGTGGATTTTAAGAGAATAGCTCAGATGCTATTTGAATATGATAAAGTGGTGTCTTGGTAGGTCAAAAGATCCCTTCAGGATTCACTTAATCCTTCCAAAATCATCCTTAAATCTTTCAATATCATCTTCTCCCACATAATCACCAAGCTGCACTTCGATAATTTCAAGCGGTATTGTTCCGGGATTTGATAACCGGTGTTTTATTCCTGCCTTGATGTAAGTACTTTCTCCCTGGCGTAAATAAAATTCCTTATCATCAACCTGGATCCATGCCATTCCTTTGACAACTACCCAGTGTTCGCTGCGGTGATTGTGAAGCTGAAGACTGAGTTTCTTTCCTGGTGTTACCGTAATATTCTTGATTTTGTGTCTTTCTGACTCTTCCATGGTGGTATATGAGCCCCATGGCCTGTATACGGTCCTGTGAAATAACGCCTTTTCATTATTTTCTTTCTTTAGTGAAGTCACGATCTCTTTGACTTTCTGGCAGGATTTCCTGGGGCAAACAAGGAGAGCATCAGGAGTATCTACCACAACCATATCATTCACATCTATCAGGGATACTGCTTTGCCTTTTCGTGAATATATTAAATTTTCAGTGGAATTTAAGGATAGGTCATCACAATTATAAACTGCATTTCCTGAATCATCCCTGTCCTTTTCCTGGAATATGGAATCAAAGTCACCAAGGTCGCTCCATTTATATTCAAGCCTAACAACAGCCACTTTATCTGATTTTTCCATTATGCCGTAGTCAATCGAAATGGATGGAAGTTCACTGTAAATTTGTTCGGTATTCTTTCCATTCGTGAAAGCTGCCAGGATTACGGGTGTATGTTTTTTAAGTTCCTTGAAGAAAACTCCTGTGTCGAACATGAACATGCCGCTGTTCCAGAGACATTTTTCCTGTATGTATTTTTTTGCGGCCTCTAATCCGGGTTTTTCCCTGAATTCAAGGACTTTTGAACCTATTTCTAATTTCTTTCCCGGTTTTATGTAACCATAACCCGTATGAGGAGAAGAAGGTGTGATCCCGAAAGTCACAAGATATTCAGAACACAATTTTTCTGCGCTTTTAATTTGTTCCATGGCTGCTACATCAAGGATATGGTCAGAAGGGAAAACACCCACAGCACACTTGCCATATTGCTTTTTTATTTCATTCATCCCGAAACATATTGCTGGAAGCGTATTCTTTCCCTGGGGTTCAATTAATATATTTTCTCCGGGAATATCAATACCGAGTTCTTCCATTTGTCCTGAAACAAAAAACTTCTGGGTTTCATTGGTAACAACAAATATCTCCGGAGGATCAGATAATTTAAGGCATCGCAACACAGTATTCTGGAAAAGCGATGTTTTTTCAAGTTTCAAGAACTGCTTTGGATATTGCTCCCTGCTCAAAGGCCACAGGCGTGTGCCTGAACCTCCTGCGAGTATTATGGATTTAATGTTTTTCTCTCCTTCTTTATCTATTAGATAGTTCTTTTGTCATTCAATATTCAAATAGTATCAGGTCAAAATTTCTTCCAGTCTTTCCTGTTCTATCGCGCATCTGATTTCCATTGCCATTCTCCTTCCCGTGCTCATGGGCTTGCGCCAGAGCGTGTTACCATAAGGATGCCCTACCGAGACATGAACATTTGTCCCTCCGCCAACGCGCGGCGCAACGTCATAAACATAGAAATTCAGGTCTTTGTCAACGCATGTCTGAAGGCAAAAAGGTCCAATGATCCCTGGTTCATAATATTTCTGGGTTGCTTTGACGTATTTCTCAGCCAGTTCAAATGCATCCTCCAGCAATGATTCACGAAGGGTTGCGGAATTATGGCCGCATACGGTATATTCGGGGGTAAGCTGCCGTTCGTTAAGGGATATCTGCTGGGGAGCAGGTAGCCGAACGTGTCCGTCAAGACTTGTCTCAAATCGCCAATCAATACCGAGAAGCTCGACCCTGCTCATCTTTTCTTCAAGTGGTGAATAGAACATATCAAGATTAAATACAGGCCCGATGACATATTTCTCTATTCGGGCCCCAGCAAGCGCTTCTTTTGTGATGATCCCCTGTTTCAGGAAGGCTTCTGATTTTTTCTTATATTCATCAAAAGATGCTGCCGTGAAGAAACCTCTTTCCAATTTCTTAACAGCATGGGGCAATTTCACCATAACAAGGCCGTCTATATCCTCTGGATTTGCAATTTTTTCAGGATATGGAAGTCCTGCTTTTTCAAGAATCCAGTAATAATCCCGTTCTTCTCCTCTTTCTTCGCTTCGAAGTAGATTTCGGCTTCCGAACATTGGAACTTTGAAATTATTTTCAATTTCATCTATCGCGCAATATGAAGTAAAAGAGCGGTTGGGAATGAAAATAGTATTTTTCTCCCTCATCTTTTTCTGGTTCTGCGGTTTCATTATCTCATTGAATTTAGAATAAACATCAGCGCTATCAACTATTCCCCTGACGAGATCACCATTTTTTCTTTGGGCCTTAAAATATTGCGTATAGGTCTTTTCCCGTCCTTTCTCACATACTGCGTAGGTCCTGAAACCCTCTTCGGCTGCCCCATCGCATACGTCCAGCGCCGAATGTGATGCAAGTACACCTATCGTTGTTTCACTAATATCGTATTCGCATAGTACGTCGGTTATTTCCTTCCTTTCTATCATATGCACCTGTAAGTTCTAAAAGTCCATGAATGTTGCGTTTTTTAAGATAACTTTGTGCCTATTTTTTTATCTCGGCAATAATTATATTCGAACGTCCTTTTTTGATCTTCTTGATCAGCCCCCTGTCTTCAAGGTCGGCGATCATGAGGCTGACCTTTGCTTCACCATATATCACTTCTTTTCTTATGTCCTTTTGAGTTGTTCTTCCGCCTTTTTTTAATATTATATCATATAATTCCTTGAGGTCATCCGGAAGTTCTATATTTTTTCTTTCTTCTTTTTCGCCTGACTTTTCGGGAGGCAAAGAAACAGGTTCATCAGTTTTTGAAATGGCTTTCTTCCTTTTTTTAGTCCATATAAAGAAACTAATAATCGAAATAATAATTAAAGCAACAAGAAAAATAATGATGTAATTTGTGTAGTCCGCCTGTTTTGTATCTAATTCGCGGGTCAGGTTTATATCCCCGAAATACTCATATTCCGAATCAATAGGTGGAAACAGGATAAGGTCAAGGTTCTTTGAATCATCAGGATTTGATACCAAGAGCTTCTCTTCACCAGACATTTCCAGAATATTATTGCTATAATATTTAGCTTTGATAATATAATTTCCAGGGGAAACATCAAAAAAATACGTCCCATCGCCGGAAACCTTGTATTGCACCCTGGTGGAATTTTCTCCTACTTCAACTATTGCATTCTTAAGCGGCTTCTCAAGTTCAGACCATTCATATATCGTGCCGTACACCTTTGCAGCCTGGGCGCTAAATACCAGGCTGATAACTAAAATTATCATTATGATAATTCGTCTTTTGGTGAACACACATTCTAATTTTAAAATATGGTATATATAGTTTATTATAAAGCTAAAAAAGCGTTTATAATGTTTTGTAAAGAATTATTAAGGATAAGAAAACTTAATTTTTTAATCACATAAAAGTATATTTATCTAATCCGTCATTATAGTATTGGGTATGCGATCGCGAATGCGATTGCAAGAATGAAGGAGGAAATAATATGAAATCCACAAATATATCCAGGATATTAACACCCCTGATCATGGCGCTGTTCATCCTGAGCTTATTCTCAGGAACTGTTGCATCACAGGCAATGGCAAAAGAACAGTATGAAAAAACAAAAGAACAATACCAGATACAAAAGGAAAAGTACGACAATACAAGAAATCAATTTGAAGATGCAAAAAAACTCTTTGAGGAAGCTAACAAGCGATTCAAGAATGTAAGAGATAATAAATCAAATAACAGATCAAATGAAGACTTAATGGAAAAGGCCAGGAACTATATCCTTAAGGCAATAAACCATACCCAAGCACAACTTCAGGTCATGAAGAACAGGCTCGATAATCCTGAAAATAAAGGAATATCGGCCACTGATGCGATTAAGATCATCGATGCACATACAGCCCAGCTTGAACAGTTGAAAGGAAAAGTCAGCGGGGCAGCTACTATCGAGGAAATCAGGGATGCCCATAAAGAACTGGCAGGAATTGTCGTTAAGATAAATCTTGAAACACGTTATTTCATGGGAATAGTGCTAAACCACAGGATCGACAATTTCATAAACCAGGCGGATAATGTTTCAGCAAAAGTGGATACCGCTATTGTAAAATTGAAAGCTAATGGCACAGATACGACAAAACTTGAGGCTGATGCAGCAGAATTCAAGATCAAGGTTACAGAAGCCAGAGATATTCAAGCACAAACACTGGCTTTATTTGCAACTCATTCCGGATTTGCACAAGATGGCACCGTAACGAATGAAAAGGATGCCAGAACTTTCTTAAATAAGGCAAATGAACTACAAAGAGATACTATCAAGAAATTAAAAGAGGCCAGCAAACAATTGATAGAATTCGGCAAAGAATTCAGGAAACTGGTTGGAAGAAATGTGAAAGTGGGCGAGAAAGGTGAACTGGAAGTAAATGGTGGAAGTACCGCTACCCTGACACCAGGAGAATAAAATATGAAATGGATTTATGTCTTAATAGTGCTGATGATAGCAGCTTCAACTTCAGGTTGCGTGGATAAGAACCTGGCTGGGACAAAGACTCCTGCCCAGACATCGGTTTCACCCGGTGAAGCAGTGGTTACACCCGGAGCAGTTCTAACTCCCGCAGCATCAGGATCTTCTCCAGCAGTTACACCAGAGGACCTTTTTGGGACAGAAAGCAACCTTTCTGCATTAGATACAACGTTTAATGATATGAATATGGAAATTTCCTTAGTGGATTCCATTTAAAGTAGATGCAATGGCATTTACTTTTATATTTTTTATTAATAGATAAACGATTCCTGACTTTAAATTTAAACGAAAAAAAAGAAAAAAATTTAAGAAGAATCTGAATTCTTCTTAACCGAACAAGGCACCGAGGCCTTCCATTCCGCTTTCTTCAGCTTTCTCTTTGGATTTTTCATCTGCTGCTGGAGCTGCTGCTGCTGCTGCCGGGGCTGCCGCTGCTGCTGCTGCTGGAGCTGCTGCTGCTGCCGGGGCTGCAAATGCTGCCTTTGCAATGGCCTCTTCGATATTGACTCCATCAAGGGCTGAAACGAGTGCTTTTGCCCTTACTGCATCAACCTCAATACCTGCTGCTTTGATAACAGCAGTTATTCCTTCTTCAGATACTTTCTTTCCTGCGCTGTGTAATAATAGCGCTGCATATACGTATTCCATTTTAATCACCTTTTATTGAATTTAACCGTTCCTTTATTTTGTTGCCTACAGAGTTAGCGTCTTTTGCCAGAGCCAATTTTGCAATAGATATCATCTGCGCATTTGCTTTTCCAAGCAGTACATCGATGATTTCCGGCATTATGATTTCAGCATTTATTGCAAGATTCCTTGCCTGGGACGCTGCCTTTGTGAGCAGTGTGCTGATAGTTGCTTTAGCCGGATAAGCTGAGTTGACTGACAAATTGAATGCATGTTGGACCGCCAACGTCAGATTATTTGTATAAGTGGTCTCATCGACCGACAAGATCTTTGACTCATATATCATGCCATTTTCATAAACAGCACGAAGGTCAAGCCCCAATTCCATTGGGTGTATTTCAAGGCGTGAAAGGATAGATGCAAGCTTTGCATCAACGACATCGCCTTTTTTGGCAACGGTCTTTGTCTGGCGGATAACGACTTTTCCACCTTCGATACCGGCCGAGATTCCTGCTGCTGTCAATTCTCCCACGATCGGGCCTGGTGGGAAAGAAGTTGGTCCTTTTTCGACTACTATATCCTTTGGCGAGGTAGCTCCGGCTTTTATGGGCGCAGAGGTCTTTCCTTTATCCAGGATCTTAAAGAGTTTGAAAGGATTCTCGTTAGTAAATAATAACGCTGTCTGGTCTTCAACATACTTGTTTATCTGCTTAACCTCATCGGATGATTCAGCAAGTGCACGGTCAATAAGAGAATTCCTGCACATCTTGAGATCCGCAATACCGCGCAGGCTCTTCCTCATAAGTTGAAGCTGGTTTGATGGAATTCCAGTAACTCCTACAATCCCAACTGAAGAATGGGTAGTAATAAGTCTTTTTATATCCTCAATTTCATCTTTTTTCCATTTTGGGATATGAATACTGTGGTGTGTGAGTTCAGTTGACATTTTATACCACCTTTATTGCCGGCCCCATTGTGGATTTGACGTAGATCGATTTGACGTTATACATACCGCGTTCGTACCTGTGCTCAATACGGTTGATTATCGTCTCGATGTTCTGGGATAATTTCACAGGATCCATATCTTTTTTACCTACTGTAATATGAAATGTCATCTTATCCTTGGATCTCACCTTTATTGAGTTCTTGGACTTGTTTATTACCTGAACGACATCCTTATCAGGGGTCAATGGTATGGGCATTTTTCCCCTGGGACCAAGCACCTGACCGAGGGTCTTACCGATCACAGGCATGTATGCTGCTTCTGCTATGAAGAAATTCACTTCTTCAGCAAGATTTTTGGTTCGTGTTTTGTCTTCTCCGAGAACACTTATCTCTTCGGGATCAAAAACATAATCTGCACCGGCAGCTTTCGCCCTCTGGGCAGTATCACCTTTTGCAAATACTGCGATCTTTATAGGTCTTCCCAGGCCGTTTGGCAAGATTATTTCTTCATCAAGCCTGTTCGTGGGCTGGTTCATATCAAGATTCTTAAGGTTGATGGCTAGATCAACGCTTTCCGCAAATTTTCGCTGTGGAGACTTTTCTAAAGCCTGCTTAACAGCTTCCAGTATTTTTTCATGTTCCAATATAATTCCTCCCGTAGTTATTCGACTATTGTCTCCTACGGATGATAGGGGAGTACTCTTTCTACTATAAAGTACTTTAAACTATCGTTGAGCTCTCTTATCGGCTGATGTCTGGAGCTTGAACAATTTCTGTAAAATTAGCGGGTACAATTAAAGATTTCAACAGCGAAAATTTTTAAATATATCTGGAAAAATTATAAGCTAATTATAATTGAAATCCCCACTCCCCAACCTGCCTTTTTTCCCCAACCTTCAGGCAAAATATATTTGCGTTTTAATCCATTCCATTGAATTAAGTAGCACCCATAAATAATATGGTGTGAATAAAGTAGTACTAAAATAGTTACACAGGAAATAAAGGGAAGAACGTTGATTTTGTACTCAAATTGACATAAATAAAAGTTGAGTTTTAATAATTGTAGTAACATGATAGCACTAATTCCAATAAGAACCAAAAAGATTATATACCGTTGTTAATTATTACTTATTGTGGTATGCCCGGTGTGATTAACCCGGGCAGGAGAAATATATGAAATACACCATTGGAGATAATGTAAGATTTAAACTTGAATCCGGCGAAGTACAGGATGGAAATATACAATTTATTGAAAAGGGCAGGTATGAAGAAATATTTTATATAAATAGTTCCAGCAGATGGGCATATAAAGTACCTCGGAAAAGAATCATAATATAATTTGTTAATTTAATACTAATTTTTTTTTTATTGCTTTTCTCCCCGTATCGTTATCACTGTCTGTCTGATTGGCAATATCTTTCCTGATTTCCCTACAGCTTCCTCGACAATTCTTTGCAACCCGAAACAGCAGGGGACTTCCATATTAACAAGTGTGATGCTTTTAATATTGTTTTTCTTGATGATCTCTGTCAGCTTTTCCACATAATATTGCGCATCATCAAGCTTCGGGCATCCTATGATCAACGATTTTCCTTTGAGGAAGTCCGAATGGAAATTGGGATATGCAAAAGGTACGCAGTCAGCGGCTATGAGCAGGTCAGAGTCCTTAAAATACGATGCATCCGGTGAAACAAGCATAAGCTGCACAGGCCACTGTCTCAATTCCGGGTTTTGCCGTCCCTGGATAACAGGAGCCTTTTTCTCGCTTCTCAAATCCATTGCCATACTTCCCGGACAGCCGCATGGGATATTTTTTTCAGTTTTTTTCTCAATGATCTCAGGCTCTGCTTTGAGATGTTTTTTTACTGCTTCTTCATCAAATTCCGGTGCGTTCCTTTTTGTTATTGTGATCGCATCCTGCGGGCAGTGTCCCAGGCAGGCCCCGAGACCATCACAAAACCTGTCATCGACCAGTTTTGCCTTTCCGTTTATCAGTTTTATTGCCCCTTCAGCACAATTTGGGATACACATACCGCAGCCGTTACATTTATCCTCATCTATAAAAACAATATCTCTATTCATATATTATCATTTAATAAATGATTTAATAACTTATAAGCATTTTGGTTATAAATGATAATAATATTTGACTATTTTATAGTAAAAAATAGAAAACTATATAATAATATATGTTAATATCAGAATCAATGAAAGAATTCCTTGACCTTGACAAAAGAGACCGGGAAATATTATCTCTTTATGAAAAACATCCTGAGATGTCCCAGAGTGAAATGGCAGAAAAACTCAAGATCTCCCAGCCTTCTGTTAGTGCAAGGATTCACAAATTGAAACAAAAGGGAGCTCTCTCCCATATTGTGGGAATGAACCTTAAAAAAGTGAGCCTGTATATGGCAAAGGTAGATGTAATAGCAAATAACACTTCTTCTGTTCTTGATATTTTCAAGGATTGCCCTTATTTCCTGAACGGTCTTATTGTTTCAGGAAAACACAACTTATGCCTTTTTTTCGTTGGCGAGGACATCTCCACCTTAGAAGCGATCGTGGACGGGCACCTCAGGAGCAATCCCCTGGTCAGAGCTGCTGAGGTCAGTATCGTTATAGCAACGATGAAAGACTTTATTATGCCAATAAAGATGAATTTTGATTTAAGCGATACACCTCCATGTGGTAACGGATGCGACTGCAAAGACTGTAGCCATCATATATCGAACCGATGCATGGGGTGCCCGGTGACAAATAGTTATAACGGGAAGATCTGGAAGTGATCGATATGGCAATAAACAAATTAACATGGAAAATTGGCGGAAAAGCAGGAGAAGGAATTATGGCAACAGGTATGATTTTTTCGCAAGTATGCTCCCGCAGCGGCCTTCATGTGTATGACATCAGTGAATATCCTTCTCTTATAAAGGGAGGACATAATAACTTGCAGGTGAGAGTGGAAGACCGGGAGATTTTTTCCCAGGTAAAAGGAGTGAATATATTAATTGCCCTGAATAAAGAAACTATATTATTGCATAAGGATGAACTCGTTGACGGCGCAGGAATTATTTATGATAGCTCTGAAGTCATAGACAGGAAGGAAATAAGAGACAATATCCGGCTTTATCCGATCCCGTTTAATAACATAATCAAGGAGATCGGGGCGCAGATGATAATGAAAAATAATGTTGCCCTTGGGGCATCTATCGCACTTATCGATTATGATTTTGGAATTGTGGAGGAAGTCATCAGGGATAACTTCAAAAGAAAAGGTGATAAGATAATCGATGAAAATACAAGAGCAGCAAGAGCTGGTTATGATTTTATCAAAAATAATTTCAAGAACGATTTTGAATATAAGCTTGAAAAGGCAGGAAAACCCGGACGCATGCTCCTTACTGGCAATGATGCAATATGCATGGGTGCTATAAATGCCGGATGTAAGTTCTACTCTGCCTATCCTATGACTCCTGCATCTTCTATTCTGCATTTCATGGCAGCACAGGAACGAAGATTCAATATCGTTGTCAAACACACAGAAGATGAAATATCAGCAATAAATATGGCAATAGGCGCTGGTTTTACCGGAGTAAGGGCAATGACTGGAACATCAGGCGGGGGTTTTTGTCTCATGACAGAAGGATACGGGCTTGCAGCCATGCTTGAAGTTCCAATAGTAATTATTCTTTCAATGCGTCCCGGACCAAGCACGGGAATGCCAACATGGTCTGAGCAGGGCGACCTGAAATTCGCGCTGAATGCTTCACAGGGCGATTTCCCGCGCCCTGTGCTTGTACCGGGAGATGTTGAGGAAAGTTTCTATTTGACACAAGTTGCATTCAACATCGCAGAAAAATACCAGACACCGGTCATTGTTTTAAGTGATAAGAACCTTGCAGAAAGCCACAAGTCAACGGAAAAGTTTGATGAAAGAAAAGTACCTATAGACCGTGGAAGCTATGCTTCCCCAATGGATCTTGCCTCATCTCCAGATACCACTTTTTTTAAGAGGTTTAAATATACGGAAAATGGCGTTTCACCGAGGACAATTCCTGGTATGAAAAAGGGAATATACACAGCATCAAGCGATGAACATGATGAAGAAGGTAACATAAGGGAAGATATCGATACCAGGATAAAAATGATGCAAAAAAGAGCGCGAAAAATGGATGCTCTTGCAAAAGAACTCAAAACACCTGAATTGGTCGGGTCGCAGGATGCAAATATCACGATAATTGCAGCAGGCTCCACAAAAGGCCCGATAAAAGAGGCCATGATCTTGCTTGAAAAAGAAAGTATAAAAGTGAATTTCCTCCAGATTGTATATTTGAATCCGTTCCCGTCTGAAAAGGTTGCAAATGTAATTGGATCTGCAAAAAAGACCGCGGTTATCGAAAACAATTTCTCAGGACAACTTGCTGATATTATCAAAGATAAAACAGGAAAAGATGTGGATAAAAGGATACTGAAATATGATGGGCGACCTTTTTATCCCGAAGAAATATGCACCTCAATAAAGGAGATGGTAACGCATGGTTAAAATGACAGACCTGAACGTTATTGACAGACCTAACTGGTGTCCCGGATGCGGTGATTTTGGGATATTAATTGCGCTAAAAGGGGCTATTCTTGAACTCAACATAGAGCCCGAAAATATAGCATTGATCTCTGGTATAGGATGCGCGGCAAAATTACCACACTGGATACGAACATATGGCCTTCACGGGATACATGGAAGGGCATTGCCCGTGGCAACGGCTGTGAAGCTTGCAAACAACGATTTGACTGTATTTGCTGAGGGAGGAGATGGCGACGGATACGGGATTGGCATGTGTCATTTTATCCATACAATGCGAAGGAATATCGATATGACCTATATTGTCCATAACAATATGATCTATGGCCTTACCACAGGGCAGACATCACCCACAAGCGAAAAGGGAGTGAGGACAAAATCCACACCTGCAGGTGTAATTGAAGAACCTGTTAATCCGATAGCTCTTGCCATTTCTTCCGGAGCGACTTTTGTTGCGCGAAGTTTTGCGGGTGATGTCAAACATCTCCAGAGAACCATCCTGGCTGCTGTCAAACACAGGGGTCTGTCTTTCATAGATGTATTCCAGCCCTGTGTGAGTTTTAATCAGGTGAATACCTATGACTGGTATAAGCAAAGAGTATATGATCTTCAGGCTGCCGGGCATGATGCGACAGATAAAATCAAGGCTTTTACAAAGTCGCAGGAATGGGGTGAACATATACCCATCGGAGTATTTTACGAAGTGCTCTTGCCAACATATGAGGATGAACTGCCGCAGATAAAGGAAATACCGCTTGTGAAGCAGCCTCTCGATAAGATCGATATAAGCGGGCTTATGAATGATTTTGTGTGAAAGATTTAAATCGTAAGCGTTGCTTTTTAGTATATAAATATTTCAGGAGAACACAATGCCGGAAGAATTCATTGAAGCTGATAATTTTGAACTCGCTTTGACAAACTTTGATCCATCTTATCCGTTGCCTGCCGATTGCCCATTTCATGTGGAAAGAGAAGATAAACCGCTTGAGAGGTTAAAAACTGCCCTTTTAATAGACCATAAGCAGGCACCAAAATACTTTTTCTCGGGACATCGTGGCTGCGGTAAATCGACAGAACTGAATAATCTTGCAGCTGATGAAAAAATAAAAGAGAAATTTTATATTATAAATTATTCGATGAAGGATGTTTGTGATGTTAACAACCTTAATTATATCGATGTATTGCTCTCCATAGGTGCACAAATATATATTCAGTATATCGAAGCTGGCAATGAACTTAGTTCTGAACTTAAATCTGAACTTGAGACTTGGGAGAAAAGCATAGAAAAAACCTTCGAAGAGAAAACATCTATTGAAACATCATTTGGTGGAGGTCTTAAAGCATTTTTTTTCACAATGCTTGCAAAAATCAAGACTGAAGATTCTTCAAGAAAAATCATCAGAGAAAAAATAGAACCCAAGCTTTCGGAACTTATTGAAAAAATCAATCTAATCATAAGTGATATAAATGCAAAAGAAAAGAAAACGGTACTTGTTCTAATTGATGATCTGGATAAACCAAGTTTGGAGAAGGCAAAAGAAATATTTTATAACAATTTTACTGCTATTACCCAGCCAAAATGTTATATTGTTTATACTGTCCCAATCTCAATAATGTTCACTCAGGAAAGTACTACTATAAGGGATTTTCAGGTATCTCTACCCAACATCAAATTGCACTCTAAGGAAGATAGAACCTACAAGCATGAGCCCGGTTATAGGGTAATGAGATTATTTATCACCAAAAGAATAAAAAAGGAATTAATAGATTCTGATGCATTGGAATATGCGGTCAAAATGGGTGCAGGAGTTTTCAGGGAAACTGCAAGAATAATGCAAATTGCATCATATAGCGCACTAGAGCACAAAAGAAATAAGATAATTAGAGATGATATTGAAAGAGCCGAGCGTGAGATGAGAAGTGACTTTAAACGTATTTTACGAACGGAACACTACAAAATCCTGAAAGAAATATATAATGATAATGAAATATGTGGGATTGAAAAGATAGGGGATTTATTGCATAATCTGAGTGTTTTGGAATATGTCAATTATGAAAATTGGTGTGATATACACCCCACACTTGAAAAACTTATTAATCCATGAATGAAGAAGAAGAGCCGTTGAAGATTCGTGTTTCAAGACTTGAAGGTTATTTGACTCGAGCTTATAAATATAATAAGTCTTCCATTCTGTTTGCTGTGTACCTGAGTGAATTTCAACGTGTAGATGTTGAAAAAACTCTCGAAAAATTATTAAAAGAGCAGGGACTTGAAATTGTAAAGGTTGATGCTGGCAAACATAAAAATTTGCCGGATTATTTATCTTCACTAAATTCCAAAAATATTGTTTTTGTTGTGCATAATGTTGAAAAAGGATTTCCCGAATCTCTTGCGTATTTGAATTTCAAGCGTGAAACTATTGCTGAAAATCATATTAAGGTTGTATTCTGGGTTACAGAAGAAGAACTTACGAGGATAAGTCGTGAGGCTCCTGATTTCTTTGCTTTCAGGAACCGAGTTATAGAGTTTATGGAAGTTCCTCTCGCAGAAGAACGGAGACCTGGCCTCGTCCAATTTGCCATGGAAACAGAATATAAATCACTGGATGAAATCCGGGGCAGTATAAATCTAAAAGAGAAACTGCTGTCTGAACTTTCTGGAGATGATGAAATCAGTGGATATCTGCTTGGTTCCCTGGGAATCTTATACGATCAAATTGGATCATATAGAAAAGCCATAGAGTACTATGAAAAAGCGCTTGCAATTGCTCATGAAATCGGGGACAGGCGCGGTGAAGGTGCTGATCTCGGAAACCTCGGAAATGCATACAGCGATCTTGGTCAGGTGGAGAAAGCCATAGAGTACTATGAAAAAGCGCTTGCAATTGCTCATGAAATCGGGGACAGGCGCGGTGAAGGAACTCATCTTGGAAACCTCGGATTAGCATACAGCCATCTGGGTCATGTAGAGAAAGCCATGGATTACTATGAAAAAGCGCTTACGATTTCTCAGGAAATCGGGGACAGACGCGGCGAAGGAAATCATCTTGGAAACCTCGGAAATGCATACAGCGATCTGGGTCATGTGGAGAAAGCCATAGAGTACTATGAAAAAGCGCTTACGATTTCTCATGAAATCGGGGACAGGCGCGGTGAAGGAAATCGTCTCAACAATCTTGGTGTTGCTTTTAAAAATACGAAAAATTATATGGAAGCACTTGCATGCTTCTTACGTGCGAAAGATATTCGGACCGATATCAAAGACCCTAATCTCAAAACAACGGTAGCTAACATCAAAGAATTGAAAGAAAAACTGGGGGAAAAGGAATTCGAAAACCTGGAAACAGAAGTGCCGCCAAAAGCTGGGGAAATCGTAAAAGCGTTACTCAAAAAAAAATAATCCGATCTATTTCACAAGCGGCGCCCCGAATGTGAAATCCTCAAGTTCAACCACTTTTTTCCATAACTTTTTGCAATCACAATCAAGATTATTGAAAACAGAAGTATCCTGCGTCAAAGAGAAGATACGAATGGCTTCTGCCACATCATTATCGCATTTCCCGCAATTATGGGGGCCGCGCATTGAGCCTGCGCCCACCGGGTCTGACATTATGACCGTTCCTTTAGCCAATTCCTTTCCGATCTTGAGCGCTTCCACAGCACTCCATAACCATGGCGGCCTGTAATCGCCGCTTAGGAACATCTCATCCACAAGTGTTCCTTTCTGGACATTGCACAGGTTCATGGATATTGTTCGGGCAAAGGGCGCGGCATCATTTATGGAATTGATCATGTCACTCATGGCAATTCCCTCCGAAAGAAACGGGGGTTTTTGCATAAGATATGCTTTTACGGTTACATCATTATTTTTTGCAATTTTGCTTGCCCCTGTAAAATCAGAAAATGAAAAACCTTTATTGATACAGTCCTTTCGTATAACGTCATTACTTGTTTCAAGACCTATTGCCACTTCAAACTTCTTTCCAAGAGCTTCTTTTGCAACGGATAATTTCTCATTGGTCACGTATTCCGGTCTTGTCTCGGCAATTACTTTTTTTACCCGGTCATTTTCTCCTAACCTTGAAAACATCTCGATGCGTGTCGAAGATCCGATCTCGTTGTCGTCCAGAAAACTGCCCGATGTAAATATCTTGACAATGAATTCTTCGTCCTTGCAGCGCGACATTGCATGTTCAAACTGCTTCATCAGGTCATCATGCGATGGGGGCGCCCGTGCGCTGTCATAAACATACCCGCACATGGTGCAGTTGTTCCAGCGGCAGCCTGAGGTCTGGAAAATAATAGTTAACGCGGGTTCAGGCTTTCCGTCAAGCAGGTCTTTACCTGTCCAGACAGCGGTAGGCCTGTCAGGGGGATTGAATTTGATCTTTTGTTTTGCGCGGATATTTCGTATAACTGTTGTGAGTGACATAATTCACTCAAACTCGATAGTTGCAGGGGGTTTCGGTGTCAGGTCATAAAGAACCCTTGAAACATTGGGTATCTGGCTTGTGATCCTTGACTCGATCTTTCGCAGAACTTTCCACGGTAATTCCATAGATTCTGCCGTCATACCGTCCCTTGAACTGACAGCTCGAACCGCAATGATCCATCCATGGACCCTGACATCTCCTTTAACACCAGTCCCTTTTTCAATAAGCGCGGCAAATGTCTGCCATGGAGCGAATTTCTCTAAAAGTTCTTCTTCAACTATTGCATTTGCTTCCCTTACGACATCCAGCTTTTCCTCTGTCACTTCTCCTATTATCCTGACTGAAAGGCCAGGCCCGGGGAATGGCATCCTGTCTGAGATCTCTTTCGGAAGGCCAAGCGCTCTTGCAACTTCTCTCACTTCGTCTTTGTAAAGGTCTGCTATTGGTTCCACAATACCTTCAAAATCGATAACTGATGGCAGGCCTCCAACATTATGGTGACTCTTTATGCCGCCTTCGGACTCGATCCTGTCCGGATAAATTGTTCCCTGGATAAGATACCGCGCCCCGAGTTTCCTGGCTTCCTTTTCAAATTCCCTGATAAAGGCCTCGCCTACTGCTTTTCTTTTGTTTTCAGGATCGGTTTGTCCTTTTAACGCTTTGAGGAAATTTACTTTTCCATCCACGACCTGGAGGTTCATTACGGAAAATATTGTCTTAATTCTTTCAGTTTCACCCTTTCGCATAAGCCCGGTGTCAATATAAATGGGTGTCAGCATATCTCCTATTGCCCTGTGCGCCAGTACGGCACAGACGGAACTGTCAACTCCCCCGGAAAGGGCGATTATTGCCCGGCCTTTTATCTGCGTTTTGATTTTTTCAATGCTATCATGGATGAATTTATCGACTTTGACCATCAGTCACTAAATTATTACTAATGCTTTAAATGGTTTTACTCTTTTTCTTTGCAAAATCCGTTATGTTGTTATATGTCTGGCGGTATTCTTGCAGAAGTTTTCATAAAATTTCGTAATATCATGAAGATTTACCATCTCAGAACATAACGATTGGGCATATTCAACTGCCTCTATACAATTCACGCACATCTTCTTATTTTGTCGATGATTAATTTCGACAAGGTGAATAGTTACTGGAGGATTTACAATTTTGAAATTATTTCCTTCAATGTACATTTTTTCTATTTGTTTTTGTGTAAAACCTGTTCTTAACAATTTTACTCTTTCTTGAGGTGTCTCTAGCATTTTTTTCCTCACACTTGCTTTTTTTGAATTTTAGTATTATGTCAATATAGATTATGATTATAATGATATAAAAGGATTTTGGTAAAACAATCAGGTAACTAAGTTACTAATCAGGTCAAACATACCAAAGCATATAATTATAGTCATGTGAAATTATGGTGAAACCATTATGCCCGATTGTCCGCCTGGATCACATAACATTTCATTCGAAATGGCAAAGTGATCCTGAATGATATATCACTATGCATTGATCATGGCCAGCACTGGGTGATAATCGGGCAAAACGGTTCGGGTAAAACAAGTCTTATAAGTATAATCAATGGTTATCACCAGCCGTCAGAGGGAAAAGCCAGGGTGTTGGGTAAAAAATTCGGTTCTACTGACCTCCGGGAGCTCCGCCTGAAGATCGGAGAATGCAGCTCCGAGATACGGGATATGATCCATAACCGGGAAACAGTCAGGGATATTGTGTTTTCAGGTAGATTTGCAAGTATCGGCCTGTATGAAAAACCGGATTCAAAAGACTATGGACGTGCGGATTATTTACTTGATTTCCTGGGGATATTGGATATGGCAGGCCGTCGATTCAATACACTTTCGGATGGTGAGAAACAGAAAACCCTTCTTGCAAGGGCGCTGATGCCCGAACCGGAATTACTTGTCCTTGATGAGCCCTGTGCAGGACTTGACCTGAAAGCGAGGGAAGGATTACTGGATGCTGTGCAGGAAATGTGCACTAAACGCGAAGGGCCGACTTTAATTTACATAACACATCACATCGAGGAGATCATTCCTGCAATTACCCATGCGCTGACTTTGCGAAATGGCAGGGTGATAGCAAGCGGTAAAAGAGAAGATATTCTTACAAATGCAGTTCTCACTGAGACTTTTGAAGTACCGGTAAAATTGCATGAGAAAGCAGGGCGTTTGTGGCCATTGATAATGAAAGGCTAAACATTCAGCCTGGCCGCTTTTATCAATTCCCTGGTTATCCCGGGCAACCTCTCACCCAGCTTCTTATGTTTCCGGGGTTTGCAGTTTTCAAGAGCATACGCAAAAATTATGGGGATGCCAACCGTAGCATCAAGATACGGGATTACATTTCCTTCTCCCGCTTTTGGTATTTTACCCCATGATTTGCCTTCGTTTATGGTGGCGCCTGAAAGTCCGCCTGTATCCGGGCGGTCAACCGTTACCTGGATGACATAATTCTCGCCAGGGCATTCCATCCCTATGATCTGCGATATCATGGGGCCTGTCTGCTGCAGGAAATTCTTTGGAACGCCTCCCCCCACTTCAAGAACTCCGCGCTTGATTTCATGTATCATACTGTCATGCACGATGGCAGCGCTTTCAAGTACATCCATAGTGGGGCTCGGATCTACGAAATCTTTTGGATCCAGGTCAAATGAACCGGATTTCCCATTTGCATGTATAGGTAAGTAGCTGGTTCCCATGCCCACCGATGAGTCCGCGAAACCTGGAACGAAAACCGGAACTTTATGTTTTGAAGCTGAAGCGATAAATGATCTTTCGGGATGTTTTGCAGTCTCCCATACGCCTTCGCCAAGTGTTTTATAGTAACAGGCAGTTGAGAATTTTTCAGGGAACTTATTATCTTCAACAGCTTTACTTGTAAGCGTCTGGATGATCTTATCCTGGGCGATAAGAGTTCTTTGCATATCGATATAAACATCATAGATACGCACAACATCATTCTCGGCAAGTTCATTATCATCAGCGCAATGATCTCCCTGGTGCACAGGAAGCCCGTATGCAAAATGCAGGTCATGATACGTGTTTGCGCCTGTTGTGACGATCCAATCCACAAACCCCTTTTCCATCATTTTGATAATACCCCCGCCCATTCCGACCGGAGTCATTGCGCCCGCCAGTGTTAAACATACAGTCGAGTTCTCATCCAGCATGGACTTGAAAAGATGACAGGCTTGCGCTAATCGCTTTGCATTATATCCCATACCATCGAATACATCATCAACGAGCTGCGTTATGGTCATTTTTTCATCAAGAGCGATTGGCAAGATGGTTCTTCCTTCCCAGTAATTATGTTTATTGTGATGCATTTTAAGTCATTCCATGTCGTTACTATATATTTAGTATTAATATAAATACTCAAGTAGATATTTAAAAATTACTAACACGACAATAGGATTATTTTGACATTGACATATCTTTATTATCAGAAACCATCATTCTGATTCTCATGCACGGCTGGACGGGAAGAACCGTAATAATCGATTTAACCAACGGTAAAATTATAGAAAAGAAAAACTATTTGAATGAATTACGTTCTTATATAGGCGGAAGAGGACTTGGTGTAAAGCTCTATTCTGATATGATCTTGCCATATATTGATCCTTTATCGCCTGAAAATATCCTGATTTTTACGACAGGCCCCCTCACGGGCACCCGGGCACCTCTGTCAGGCAGACATGTCATGGTTTCAAAATCACCTCTTACAGGCACTATATTTGATTCAAGCAGCGGCGGATTTTTCGGGAAGGAATTAAAATTCCTGGATTTAGATGCCCTAATTATAAAGGGCGCGGCGGATGAGCCGGTTTATATTTCCATACAGGACGAAAACCTACAAATAAACAATGCAATTGATATATGGGGAAAAAATGTCCGGGAATGCACTGACCAACTTTCAAGAAAAGGAAGTGTGGCATGCATAGGGCGTGCCGGGGAGAGGCTTGTTCCCATTGCAAATGTTATGAATGATTATTTCCACTCATGCGGGCGAGGTGGGCTTGGCGCGGTCATGGGTTCAAAAAAACTAAAGGCGATCGTTGTAAAAGGAACACTAAAACCCGCAATTGCAGATGAGGACAGATTTGAAAAAGCACGGTCTGAGGCAAAAGGCCTAATAAAAAGAGGATCAAGCGGTCTTTCGACTTATGGAACATCAGCACTTCTAAACCTTATGAATTACCAGAAAATCCTGCCGGCAGGGAATTTCAGGAAAAAAGAATTCAGCGATGCTTCCATGGTGTCAGGTGAATTCATCAAAGAAAATTATGATATTAAAGGTCATGCCTGTTATAATTGCGCCATTGCCTGCAAGCACATAATAAAAAGCGGCGCCTTCGAAGGTTATGAGGTCCCTGAATATGAAACTTTATGGTCATTCGGGCCTGATAACAATAATTCGGATATGGGATCGATAATCAAGGTCAATCGCCTGTGCAACGATTACGGGATCGATACCATATCAGCAGGCTCGACAATTGCCGCTTATGCTGAGATAATGGGTGAGGATGTCAAAGAATTCACTGAATTAGTGAAAAAAATGGGTGATAATGTTGGGGTTGGAAAGGAACTCGGGAAAGGTTCAAAAGCTCTCTCAAATTCCCGGGGGAAAGATGTTTCCATGCAATGCAAGGGGCTTGAGCTTCCAGGTTATGACCCACGGGGTCTTATGGGCATGGCTCTGGCTTATGCAACTTCAAATCGCGGTGGATGCCATCTCAGGGCTTATATGGCAGGACCAGAGGTTCTTGGCAAACCAAAAAAGGTTGATCGCTTTACATTTTCCGGAAAAGCCGAGCTTGTGAAAATACATCAGGATGAAACGTGTTCTATTGATTCGCTTGTTCTGTGTAAATTTGCATCTTTTTCAGTTCCGAAAGAGATATTTGCAGAATTATTGAGTGCAGCTACGGGTGTGGATTATTCTATTGAAGAGTTCCTGCAATGCGGGGAGAGGATATGGAATCTTGAAAGACTGTTCAACAATAAAGCTGGTTTTTCCAGAAAGGATGATATTTTACCCGAAAGGTTTTTTAAGACCGATGGAATTGATAGGAATGAGTTTGAGAAGAGTCTTGATGAGTATTACCTGCAAAGGGGCTGGGATGAGTTTGGGGTGCCGACCGGAGGGAAGTTGAGGGAATTAGGGATATATAAAGCCTTTTAGATGATGGAGGTATCACTTGATTAACTCCTTTAGACATTCAATGATATCGATCGTGACATCCACCCCGCATGCGTCAAATATACCTTTGCCCGAAGGCGTTCCATTGATCTCAATGACATAAGGTTTATCGCCTTCGATAATATCCACGCCGGCGTAAGTCGTTCCGATAACTTCCGAGGCTTTCAGGCTCAATTTTTCCTGTTCGCCTGTCAATATGCAGGGTTTTGCGCTGCCCCCATGGCTCAGGTTATTGATCCAGCTCCCTTCCGGAGCTATCCTGTAAATCGAGCCTATCACATTATTATTCACAACAAATACCCTGATGTCTCTTCCGGGATTGGGAATAAATTCCTGTATATACACGAGGCCGTTTTTTTCAAGCAGTCCCTTGAGTTTCTGCATACCCTTTTCATTGTTTTTCACGCATTCTACCCCAATCCCTTTATATCCGAACACAGGCTTCACAACAGCGCGCCCCAAAGACGTTAATGTGTCAAGCGCTTCCTTCAGGCAATTCGTCACCACGGTAACGGGTGTATTGATCCCATTCTTTCGGAAAATATAACTTGAAACATATTTATTAGCGGATCTTGCTATTGATCCTGGTGAATTGATGACAGCTACACCAAGGTCTTCCAGCTGGCAGAGGATATCGAACCTGAAAGAAACATCATTTCGTGTTGAAGGTCCAAGGTCTCTTACAATAATAGCATCAAGTGTTGTAAGATCGATATTGCCTGAGTATAACTTACCTGATGAAATGTTTGAAGTCGCTTCACTGAAGCGCAAAGTCAGGGCTTCCATTCCGCATTGCATAACGGAATTATGGAGGGCAATTCCGGTCCAATCTGCCGGGTCTGTTACTGAAATACCTATCCTTTTCATTTTATCCTCCGGAAAATTCATTTATTCCTGTAACTCCGGCTTTAAGATGCGGGATTTCGCGTATTATGCAAATAAGAAAATTAATGACTTTTTCCGCGTTATCTATTATCACGCCATCACTTGACGCTACAATATCATGAGAGCATTTTAAATCATGATCTACATGTCTTGAAGTACCCGCTTTTCCCATTAAACCTGCTTGATCGATCTTTTCCCGGATCAATCCTGCCAATAAACCACTTTTACTAATTTGTGAATCAAAGAGAAAATATGCATGTGAAGGGCCTTTCTCTTTCAAGAATGATAATATCAATTCGATGGCATTATGGGTATTCTCAGAAGTACTGAAATTCCTGGACACTCCCTTTATGTCCCTGACAACCCCATCATCGCAAAGAATTGCTTTTTTCTCAAGGATACTTTCCATTCCGATAATGATATTATACCCGTCAATTATAACCTTATTTCCTCGTATTTTATCACATGACAGGAATTTCAGGCGCCTTTTTTCACAAATCGACCCTGCGATAACTGCCCTTGAAAGAATATGCCTTGAATCCAAATCCATCCTGTAATGATCGCATACAAATCCCACAGCCCCCTTCAGGGGGAATCCCCTGTCAAGAAGATATCTAATATCAATAGCCGCGTTCTCAATACTCATGGGTTCACCCTGAACCGTAAAAGTGCGGCTATACCACCCAGGGATTCAAGCTTCTTTCCGGGCTCAAACTCTGTGCTAAATACTACAATTCTTCCCTGTGAATGCTCAACTTCTTTTAAGAATTCATCAATAGATTTGCCTTCACGTTCGGTGCGAAGCAATTCATCAGTAATCAAAAGAGTATGGATGGCTCCAAGGTTCTGTGCGTTCCTGGCATCCGCCATTCCATAGGATACTTTCCCGTTTATGGATATTTCTTTCATCAATTCTTCTATAAGTTTTGCTTCCCTTCCGATCCTTGATTCTTCCATTATCCTGTCGACTGCTCCTCTTCGAAGCACCTCCTGGAATCCGGATATGCCGATCGAAGTTGTATCTTCAAGAACCGTTTTTTTTGCAAGGTCAGGTTCTCTTTTTCTTATGAACTCAAGAAAATCCTCTTTTGTAAATCCCGGTCCTGCAAGTATGACGGCATCGACTTTCTCTGCCGCCCATTTTAACTGCGAAGCCAGTTCCCCGAAGAATTCATTACGTGTATTGCCCTCGCCTTTTCCAAGTGATTGCTGAAGCGATGATGATTCTTCAACACCGAACTGTCTTACCATTCCAATGGATGCTTCTCCTTCTTCTATTGTTGCGATAATCACTTTGGGGCGCATGGATGCGATTTGCGCTTCTTTTATTCTTTCGAACTGGTCGCTCTTCCACTTTTTGATTATGGAAATATTGGTTCCCTCTTCGATATTTATTGTATGGTATGCGCCGATATCAATTCCATCAACTATAGTGCCATGCACACGCAGGCGGTTTGCGAACTTATGGAATTCCACTTTCTCGACACATATCCCGAGGCGCATCGTTTTCTTATCAGCTTTTTCAGGTCTCAGTTTATCCGTAGCTCCCTCAATACGCCTTTTTGTGACTGCAAAAACAATGTCCTGCGGCTCAAGTATATATTTTAAATGCCACATGTCATCTAATGATTCCACAATGAGTGAGATCTCACCTTCATTTCCCCGCAGGTCTTTTTTTAATAGTTTCATTCAAGTTCACCATAATTTCCGGACTATATAAAATAACACAATTACAAAAATAATTCCAGTTATCCAGATCATATATTCAGGAATGGGCTGTTCTGGAGGTGGGGCGCTGGAGTTATCCTGACCTATGGTCTTAACAGGTGTTACTTCAATAATTTTTGGCGCGGGCATGTCAGGATCAGTGTATTGGTAAACCGGAAAAAAAGAAACAAGATTAGTATCTCTTGAACCCGAATATATATTATCCACTTTAAGGGATAATATCGTCCTGTTCGTCTTATTATATGTGAAATAACCTTTAAGGTGTATGATCTCACTCTTCACGATCGTGTCGTTTGATTCTAATTCAAGCCAGACGGACTCCTCATTGCTCACGCTTTTTAATTTTATTACATACCCCTGGGAAAGACCATATGAATCTCCCGTGGAAAGATAAAAATCAGTTCCATTCAGGATAATATTACTTGCGGCTGAACCTGAAAATGCAAGAATAATTAAAGATACGGCTAGAGTCGATACATTTTTACCCATCATATTGTTTTCATTGACTTTATACACATGCTTATATATTTGCTTTACATCTCACACAAACAAAATATGGTTATTTCAGTCAGGATATGCTCAGGAAGGACGGCATTTGAGGTGAGCACCAATATTAAGATCGATCTGGTCAAGGCAAGTTGTATTCTTGATCCGAAAGTTTCAACAAAACACATATTATTGCTGATATATAAGGGAGTGGACGTCTCAATGTATCCAAGCGGCAGGATGCTTATAAAAGCAAAAAGCAAAGAAGAATCAATTGATATTGCTCGTAACCTCTTAACAGAACTGGGTTTTGTTGAACCACAGGATAAAACATGAATCATTTAATGATTTGAATTATATCATAGTTTGTACCATATTTGTTACCAAAAACTATTAATCGTGATAAAACAAAATAATCATTTACCATATCATGAAGTGTTTGATATGGTGCACGCTATGATGAGCTAGTATGAAATCGGCAGAAAAGCCATATTGGAAATAGAAAGAGAATTTCCAAGTTTCCGGGCGTAAAGGTTCTGTGACCATACATGGTCTAAAAGGAAGTGGTTCGACTGGGATTTCACCCAATAGGGGTGCAATGAGAAAGCGCATGGAGCGCAATCTGCGGCAAAGCAATCGCAAATGTTTGTGTTGCAAGGGTGCTGCAGGCCCTGCGGAAATCACCCGGGGGTCAGCTCATCAACCCACTCATTATTTATTATTTCCCGTATAATTTCTTAAACAATATTTTGCCGTTATTTTACAAGACCGAATTCCATATTACGAATGATATTATTTTCATCTTTAAACCGATATTCTCTCTGGTTTCGATTTCCTCTTCGAATAAGTATATTCTCCCGGGACATCCTTGCAAGGTATGTTGATACCGTGCTGAGCCCGATTTTGCCGTAAACCGACTCATATTGTTTTTTTACGTCAATAGATGTGAACCATACCCTGGGATATTCAAATCTTAAGAACATTTCCAATCTTTCTTTTAATGTCAATGTCTTTGATTCACTTATGTTGTTAGTGATCGAGGTATCGGGCAGAATTTCATTTCTTGTTTTTGAAAGCGCAAGAACAAATTTAATAGCGGATAATACGGGGAATTCACCTTCGAATTCTGCGTCTGCCTTTGTTCCGTCATCTTTGACAATATGTACTTGCACTTCATCAGCCTCTATTGAATTAAGGTAAGCAACTGCAAGGTCAATGGATTCAGGACCTTTATAATTTATATTGCAAGCGTTCGTTCCTTCGATTTCAAGCCTTATTTTCATAATCCTCAAAAAATTGGAGGACTGCCCGCCCCATCGAGACAGACAGTTTTACATCCGGATTTCCCCTCCGATGTTTCCTTCGTTGTGAAATAGAGTTCATTTTGTGAACTAGTGAATAGATGGAATTATTGGTATATATACTTTTCAATAGAAATAAAGGTAAATGGACATATATATTAAATATACCAAAATTAAAGGATATTTTTAACAAATATAGCTTAATATGTACTTTTTTATTAATTTAAATAACCATATTATTTAATATTTGATTTAATCCTTTAATTATGTTCAAGTTATTTTTCCAGTAGAAACAAAGGGGTACACATTATTCTACCTTAACACACTTATTCACAAATTTTTTTGAATAATATTGTTTTGGATAATCTATTTTAATAATAACACTAAATTAAGCTTTAGTCAGGTGAACCAGCATGGCTGAAAACACAATAGAATCTTTACAAGAGGAAAAACGCATCTTTAATCCGCCTTCTGAATTTAGCAAAAAAGCGTATATAAAAAGTTTTGATGAATATAAAGAAATTTATAAACAATCGATCAGCGATCCTGCATCATTCTGGGCAGAGAAAGCACAGCAGCTTGACTGGTTCAAGAAGTGGGAAAAGGTCAATTTCTGGGATCCTGAAAAAGCTATTTGCCGCTGGTTCGAGGGGGGAAAGCTGAATGCATCATACAATTGCCTTGACAGGCACCTCTCTGTACGCGGGGACAGGATCGCTATTGTATGGGAGGGCGATGGCGGTGAAACACAACGATTCACATATAAGCAATTATATACGGAAGTCTGTAGATTCGCTAACGTGCTGAAGAATAAAGGGGTGAAAAAAGGAGATAGGATCGCAATTTATCTGCCTATGATACCTCAACTTGTAATTTCAATGCTTGCATGCGCAAGGATCGGGGCCATTCACAACGTTGTATTTGCAGGTTTTAGCGCTGATTCATTAATAGATCGCATCCATGACAGTTCTTGTTCATTTGTAATCACGGCTGATGCTGGTTTAAGGGGTGGGAAAATCGTGCCGCTCAAGGAAAGCGTCGACCGGGCGATAAGCGCCAATGAAAAAAATTCAGTGAACACAGTTATCGTTTACGATCGCACCGGCACGAAAGTGAATATGAAGCAGGGGAGAGACTTCTGGTGGCATGAGGAGATTAAGAACGCAAACACTGAGTGTGAACCAGAAGTTATGGACGCCGAAGAAGCGCTATTTATCCTTTACACAAGCGGAAGCACCGGCAAGCCAAAAGGTGTGCTTCACACAACTGGCGGATATTTATTATATGTGATGCAGACTTTCAAATGGATATTTGATTACCGCGACGAGGATCTATACTGGTGCACGGCGGATATTGGATGGATAACCGGCCACAGTTATATCGTTTATGGCCCTCTTGCAAGTGGAGCGACAAGCCTTATGTTTGAAGGTGTTCCGAATTATCCAGAGCCTGACAGGTTCTGGGAACTTGTTGAGAAATACAAAGTGACGATTTTCTATACAGCTCCGACAGCTATCAGGGCGCTTGAGCGAAGCGGGGATGAATGGCCAAAAGGGCGGGACCTTTCAAGCTTACGGCTTCTTGGGACGGTGGGTGAGCCCATAAATCCCGAAGCATGGATGTGGTACTATAACGTGATCGGGAACAGGCGCTGTCCCATTGTGGATACATGGTGGCAGACCGAGACCGGGGGCATACTGATAACTCCTCTTCCCGGAGCTACGCCTCTTAAACCCGGTTCCGCGACATTTCCTTTTCCAGGAATTGAGCCTGTGGTAGTGAAAGCGGATGGGACAGAAGCTGGTATCAATGAGGGTGGGCAGCTTGTGATAAAGAAGCCCTGGCCCGGGATGATGAGAACGGTTTACGGCAGCCACCAGCGCTTTATCGAGAAGTATTTCTCCCAGTTTCCGGGGCTGTACCAGACTGGTGACAGCGCCCGTAAAGATGAGGATGGATATTTCTGGGTAATGGGACGGATCGATGATGTGATCAAGGTTTCAGGACACAGGCTTGGCACAGCGGAGATCGAAAGCTCCCTTGTTTCCCATAATGCAGTCGCTGAAGCGGCTGTTGTTGGTTATCCCCATGATATCAAAGGAGAAGCCATCTATGCATTCGTAACCCTTAAAGAAGGTGTGACAAAGACCACTGATCTAAAAGCCAATCTTATCACTCATGTCAGGAATTCGATCGGTCCTATTGCAAAACCTGAAAAACTACAATTTGCGGACGCGCTTCCCAAGACGCGCTCGGGCAAGATAATGAGGCGCATATTGAGAAAAATTGCCTCAGGTGATGTTCATGACCTCGGGGATATTACTACGCTTGCTGATCCATCTGTTGTAGGGGTGCTTGTGGAGGAGAGGGAGTGAACTTGAGAAATTCATGAAAGAGGAATCACTTGAAAAATCCGCTTCTATCAGGAAACTGCTTTTGGATGGGCTGCAGCAATGGAAAGTAGAGAAGGCTTTGAAATCCCTTGAGGATGGAAAAGTGACATTCCTTAAAGCGGCGGAAATATCTGGAATGACTGTATGGGATTTTGCTGATATAGGTAAAGAGAATTAAATAATCTGAATATGGCTCACAACAACCAATAAATATATAGCTACAATAATTGACTATATAAGATATCATAGTATGGTTAACAAATGAGCTTCCATTTGGATAAAATAGAAATTAATAGATTTAGGGGTATCGAGGAATATACTATTAAAAGTTTTGGAAACTGGTCTTCAATAACAGGCCCCAACTCCTCAAATAAATCAACAATAATTAATGCAATATCGTTACTGGGATCCTATAGAATGCATGATATCTCTGACATCCCTTCATGGTATGATCTAAATCTAGTGAATCCACGAGAAATTCCCATTAAAGTGAAGTACCTTTTCAGATTGAATGAAAGTTTTGATAAGCTAGTATCTGATAGTCGGATAAAAGAGACGCTGGTATCTCTATACGAAGAACAATTAAATAGAACAATTGAAGATTATAAAGCTCATCTTGAGGCCGCTTTGAGGTCTTTGAGAAACGATGGACCTCTGAGTCAACTTTTAAATAAAGCTCTTTACGAAGCCATTCGAAGAGAATTTGAGTTCAAATCTCAATACGAACCTTATAAGCCTCTTTTTTATTCTGATGGAAGATTTAAAATGCCAGATGAAATATTTGAGGATGTAAAATTTCTTGAAATTAATCTTGAAATGAGTTTATCAGACGGACCAGAATATAAATTCTCCTTCTTGGATGAAAGAGAAAATACAATAATAGACGATGAGGTTTTTTATCATTGGCTAAAATATCAAAATGCAATTGATGATAAGATATCGCTTGCATTTGTAATTGGTGCAGTTTTTATAAAAAGCATAATTAATTCGCAGCCACAAGAGGATGAAGCAACATTTCCGCCAACGATTTTAGCATCTGACGGTTCAAATATTAAGAAATATATAGAATACAGTCTAACCCACCATCCAAATATATTTACAAATATTGGTGATAATTTTAAGAAACTCTTTGGGCATACTATGCAAGTTAAAAAAGCTTCAATAGCTAATCATATTGAAGAGAATGAAATACTTATAAGATTCGGGGGAGATGGCGATTGGTTCCCAATTGATAAACTATCAGATGGTATGCTTCGTTTGTTAAGATTGTTTCTTCAACTGGCAACCAGTAAAAAAGGGGATATTTTAGTAATAGACGAGCCCGAATTACATTTGCATCCAGGAGCTGCAAAATCATTAAGGGAAATATTAGTCGGAAGAAAATCTGAAATACAAATTATCGTTGCAACTCATTCTCCAATTTTTCTAGACTCATCAGTAGCGGATGTTATTATTTTAAATCAAAACATAAAAAATAGTATTGTTCCAAAAATTTTGGAGTCTAAAGAAATCGATTTGGCTTTATCTGAATTAGGCAGTACCGGATTAGATGCTCTATTATACGATGTGATAATCTGGGTTGAAGGCCCCTCTGATAAAATCTATTTAGAAAAATGGCTAAACCTTTTATTGAATGAAAATGAAATTACTATTTCGTCTCAAATAGGTATCTTACCATATGGTGGAAAATCACTCTTAATGCATCTTAAAATCGAAGAAATCAAATTGATCAATAGAAAATCTATTTTCATAATCGATAGCGATAAAAAATCAGAAAATGAAGAAATTGATCCAGATACTCGCAATTTTATTTCAATTTGCAATAAGAATAATATAAATTATTGGCTTACCGAAAGAAGAGCGATAGAGAACTATATTCCTTTAAATATATTAGAGAGAAAACTGAATATAAATCCAGGTATTATGAAAATAACAAGATTTGATGATGTTTTTGAGTCATTAAAAAAGATTGGAAGAAATAATATTGGGAAAGTAGAATTAGCGAAGATAATAGCATCTGGCATGACTAATCAGAAAATTAGGGATGATATAGAATTCTATGAAGAGATACAAAAAAATATTGTTCAAAAAATCGTAAAATACCATTTCGATTAAACCTCTGGAGTCTAAATGACCGATAAAATCCAAAACCTTTACCTCAATTACACAACCCTTATCGCAGATAAATTAGAAGAAAGCTTACAGAACGATCTCATCTCAGTCCTCCTTTTCGGCAGTGCTGCCAGAGGAGAAGCCGGAGAAGACAGTGACATTGATATTCTGCTTGTCGCTGAAAAATTCGGAAGCGAAGGGCGGTTTGAGGTATTTAATACGATTGAGAAAGACCTGAAAACCTCAGATGAATACCAGAAACTTAAAGAGAATAAACTCGGAACGCTTATCAGCCCTGTTCCGCTTATACCTTCTGAAGTTGAAAAGAATCCTTCCATCCTTCTTGATATGGTCACAGATGGAATTATGCTTTATGATGTCGATGATTTCATAATAAATAAAATGGAAAGCTTGAGGAAAAAACTTAAAAAAATGGGGTCTAGAAAGATATTCCTTGATGACAAAAGATATTTCTGGGATCTAAAACCGGATTATAAATTGGGAGAGGTCGTGGTAATATGAGGACTGATGAGCTTGCGCTGGATTATATCGAACGAGCTGAACTTACGCTTGAAGAAGCAAGAAATGCATTTGAAAAGGAAGTATATTCTCTGGCCATAAGGAGAGCACAGGAGACATGCGAACTTTCACTGAAGGGAGCTTTGAGGTATCTTGCTATCGAATATCCAAGAGATCATGATGTGAGCGATGTTCTTATCAGGTTGAAAGAAATACGACAAATTCCAGAGTGGAAATATTGAAACTTTGCAAGAGGCTTATTAAGGAAGGAAAAAAAGCCTGAAACCGATAATTCTATTAATCATGCAAATAATCAAAGCGGAACATGGAACTCCCGAAAGAATACGATTATAACACTATCGAAGAAAAATGGCTGGATACATGGCAGGATCCCATGTACTATTTTGACTGGTACTCGAAAAAACCCCAGTTCATAATCGACACCCCTCCGCCATATCCAACAGGGAATTTCCATATCGGCAACGCCCTTAACTGGTGTTATATCGATTTTGTGGCGCGCTATAAAAGAATGCGCGGCTTTAATGTGATGTTCCCCGAAGGCTGGGACTGCCACGGGCTTCCCACTGAAGTGAAAGTAGAAGAAAAACACGGCATCACCAAAAGCCAGGTTTCAAGGGAAGAATTCAGGCGCATGTGCGTGGAATTGACCGAAACTAATATTGTACGGATGAGAAAGAGCTTGCGCCGGCTTGGTTTTTCAATTGACTGGAGCAACGAATACATAACTATGGAGCCGGCTTATTTCGGTAAGACCCAGCGATCATTTGTGCAGATGTACAAAAGCGGCATGATATACCAGCAGAACCATCCTGTGAACTGGTGTCCGCGCTGTGAGACCGCCATTGCATTTGCTGAAGTCGAATATGATTCCAGAAGCACCCTCTTGAATTATCTAAATTTTGATAAACTAAAAATAGCAACAACAAGACCTGAATTGCTTGCAGCATGCGTTGCCATTGCGATCAATCCTGATGATGAAAGGTATCAGGAATTTGTGAACACAGATGTAAAAGTGCCTGTTTTCGGTCATAATGTAAAGGTCATTTCTGATAAGAATGTTGATCCCACGTTTGGTACGGGCGTTGTCATGATATGCACTTTCGGTGACAAGCAAGACGTTCGATGGTGGGTTGAACACAAGCTTGCTCTTCGAAAAGCGATCGATAAGACTGGAAAGATGACTGAACTTGCCGGAAAATTCGCCGGAATGAGTACAGCGCAATGCAAGAAAGCAATAATCGAGGACATGTTGAATGAGGGGATATTATACAAACAGGAAGAACTTCCCCAGAATGTGGGTTTGTGCTGGCGATGTAAGACGCCTATAGAAATACTCTCGGAAAGACAGTGGTTCGTGAAAATAATCCATGACGATATCCTGAATACCGCTAACGAGATAACCTGGGTTCCCGATTATATGAAAGTTCGGCTTGAAAACTGGACCGGTACAATGGAATGGGACTGGTGCATTTCAAGGCAAAGGATATTTGCAACACCTATCCCGGCATGGTATTGTTCCGGATGCGGGAAGACAAAAGTAGCAAAAGAAGAATGGCTCCCGCTTGACCCTACCCGAACGCAGCCTCCTGAAGCCTGTGAATGCGGGGCAAACGAATTTAAAGGAGAAGCAGATGTCCTTGACACATGGATGGATTCATCGATTTCTGCCCTTCATGTATCCGGGTGGCTTAGCGACCATCCGCTGCTTTTGCCGGCACAGCTTCGCCCGCAGGGGTATGATATCATCCGCACATGGTCTTTTTACACAATATTGAGGGCTAAAGCGCTTCTTGATAAAAGGCCGTGGGATACTATCCTGCTAAACGGCATGGTGCTGGGTGAAGACGGTCACAAGATGAGCAAATCCCGCAATAACTTCGTTATACCTGAAGAAGTTATCAAGAAGTATGGAGCTGATGCCTTCAGGCAGTGGGCAGCTATTGGGGGAACGACGGGTTCGGACATTATTTTCTCCTGGAAAGATGTTGTTGCAGGCTCAAGGTTCTTGCAGAAACTCTGGAGTATCGTGCGGTTCTCATTGCCGCATATTTCAGATGAACATGCAAACCTTACGCCCATAGACCTGTGGCTTCTAAGCAAATTGAACCGGCTTGTAAAAGAGACCACGGAAAAGATGGATGCATACCAGTTCGATGAGACTTTTAAAGCGGTAAGAGGATTTACATGGGATGTGCTTGCAGATAATTATATTGAGCTTGCAAAATCAAGGCTTTACGGTGAGGGGGAAGGAAAACAGGCAGCTCAGTATACACTTTATGTTTCAATTGAGACTATTTCACGGCTTCTTGCGCCGTTTTTGCCTTATTTTTCCGAAGAGATTTATTCCCATATAAAAAAGGAAAGTGTTCATTTATCGCCATGGCCGCAAGTTGATGAATCGCTTATCGATTCCGGTGCTGAAGCAAGAGGTGAATTTATCAAAGAGATGACTTCTGCGATAAGACGATATAAAGCAGAACATGGTATGCCGTTAAATGCCCCGCTTAAAGGAATTGAGATATATTCCACCATACCGGATGCATCTGATATCGCCGGCGCTGCCAATTCCACGATCAAACTTAAACCGGGAGCGCCGGATTTTGAGCTTGTGCCAAAGGAGATCAAACCTAATATGAAGGTTCTTGGCAAAACTTACAGGAGCAGGGCAAAATCAATTACAGAGGCGCTTGTCAATGCTGATGTGAACCTTGCCGGACCCGGAGGCATTACACTACAAGTGGACGGCGAAGAAATAACTCTTGATGCATCCTGTTTTACTCTTGAAAAAGAAAGGCTATTGAAAGGGAAAGCAGTGGACGTCCTTGAAGTTGGAACTTCTACGATCGTAATCATGCGATAAATGGTGACCGTTACATTACATGTTGGTGGAATTAAGGCCTATGTGAAGACCCGGTCTTACAAAGTTAAGCGTCATTCCATCTCAAATAACCGGGCCATCACTTCTCAGGCTAAAGCGTTCTCAAGAATTCCACAAGATCATTCTTCTCTTTTTTATTTAGTTTGAGTTCCTGAATCATATTAAAGAATTCTACTGTGTCATCCAGGGTCAGTAGCCTCCCATCGTGCAAGTATGGAGGCGAATCCTTGATGCCACGCAGGGGGAAAGTCTTGATCGGACCATCGGCGCTTGCCATCATCCCGTTGACCATACGAGGCTTGTAGAAGCGTTCTGCCTTCAGGTTATGCATGGTATTATCTGTATAGTAGGGCGCAGGATGGCATTCATAGCACCTGGCCTTGCCAAAGAACAGTTCCTGTCCACGTATTTCAGACTCAGAGGACTTGTTAAGATCCAGTTCGCCGTAAATATCAAGCTTTGGGGCAGGTGGAAAATCCAGAAGTTCCTGGAACTCAGCCATGAAATGAACCTGGCTTCCGCGCTCAAGGATGTTGACACCTTTCTTCGTTGCAATCACCGGGTCGCCATCGAAGTATGCAGCTCTCTGTTCGAACTCCGTGAAGTCTTCTACAGTCTTCAGTGCACGCTGCGAGCCGAAAAGGCGCTGAATATTTACGCCGCGCAGGGTCGGTGTTTCAATGCGATGACGGAACTCCTGCGGCCGGATATCACCCACAAGATGTGTGGCGCCGTTTGTATGGCCATTTGCATGGCAATCAAAACAGGCAACTCCGAGACTTGGATGTTCAGAGCGGCGGTCTTCAAGCAGATTGAACTGCTGCTGTGGAAATGGGGTCACAAGCAGCCTCAGGCCCTCAAGCTGCTTGGGGTTCAATATACCATTAAACAGTTCAAAGTAGTTCTGGTTGGTCACCAGTTTGCCCCTGGAGACATCACCCAGGTCAGACCGCGTGGTCAGATAGATAGGCCCGGGGAACTCGGGCAAAAAGCGGTCCGGCAAGTCAAAATCCAGGTCAAAGCGAGTGAGATCGCGCCCCTCTTGCTTTTTGATCTCGTCGATCTGGAACTTGGGGAAGAGCATGCCCCCTTCAGAATGGTTTGGATGAGGCAGCGGCAGGAAGCCCCTGGGGAAGAGATCCTTCTGTTGGATTTCCTTAGGGCTCATCTGTGCCAGCTTGTCCCATGTCATGCCTGCGGGAAGTTTAACCCGAACGCCCTCCTGAATGGGCTTTCCGCGGGACATGGTAACTCCATTAGCCTTATGGTCACCCAGGTCATAGCGCTCATTGAGCAGATTCATCTGCCGTTGCATCGTTTCAGACTTTGAAGCTTTATATCGGGCCATGATCGTTTCGAAATCCTCAGTGATGACAACGGGAGCATAACTTGAACGTTTGATCAAAGCATCACTCGCTATGTCAGGGTCCTGAATTGTCTCAACGTCTGTTCCGATATTATCTGAAGAATAGTTTGGGCTATCCAATCCAGATCCCTGGGCATAGACCATTCCCAGTAATATGAGCGCTGCAGTAAACATAGCCAGCGCCCATATGTGTTTTAGTATTCTTTGTCTCATATACTACCTCCTAAATTTTTTAGTGAATAACGCTTAACCCTGAATCCACATATTGCAGTGGCCCCATATCTGAAATTATAACTGAGGTATCTTGACATTTTGGAATAATGATTACGGCACAATAAAAGAGCAGATACATACAGATAAACTACTTACTCCCCGATTACGCCCACACCCTTAAACCATCCTTAAGGGACGTTTTATTTTATTTAAATAAATCGTTGTCAGTCCAAGTATATATAGCTATCGGAACTCTGCTTCAAATCGTTACTTTTATATACTCAGGTTATAATGATAAGTTAACGGACTGATATCAAAAATGATTATAGTCAGTGAAGACGAAGATGATAGCGACTCTAATCCGTTTAATTTTTTAGGGCAACCAGTATATGACAGCGTACTTAATATCAACCATGACTACCGTTATTTGAGGATGGGGTATTACGTATCTGCGCATGCTGAAACCTTTGGAGTGGAAGTCACACCGAATTGTACCGAAATAATGGATGCATACAGGAACCCGCTTTTGATAGAAAAAGCGAAAAGAAATGGCCTTAAAACCAGCGATTATAGGCTTGTAACATCTCTTAAAAGCGAAATTGACGCTCCTGTAGTGATGTTCGCAGTGAATCCTTTTACTAACAACTCTATGAAAGTGGTAGATTCCGGCTCAAAAATTCCCGGAATGATAAAGAGAATGAGTATGGGCGCAAGATTTCCCGTATCGTTACATCCTCTTACAGGAGAAGTGGTGGAAATAATACAAATGTTCGGGGAATCAACCAAAGAAGAAACATCAGGATTTGCTAAAAAATTCTATGAGGTATTCAATATCCCCATCTGTAAATTGGTTGTTCAGATAGACGATGGTGGTGTTGTCCTGAACCATTGCGAACCTGCAAAAATAAAGGAAGTGAAATGGGATATCGTTCGTGATAAAGTGCACGAGATCATCGTTGAAAGAACGAACAAATAAGAATTGATGCTAAACATGAGAACATGAAAATAGCATGTTTTGTCGAAGCCTATAACTTTAATCTTAAATCTGAGCGCAGCGCCCTGAATAAATTCAAATCCACTGCTGAATCCATGGGACATGCGTTTGAATTTATCTATAAAGACGATATTTCGAAAATCCCGGAATATGATGCTCTTTTCATAAGAGCTACAACTGATCCGAGCAGCTCGGCATATATCGTTTCAAGGCTTGCGGAACAAGCAGGATTGAAAGTCATCGATGATCCTCACTCTATCAGGACGTGCTCCAACAAGGCGATCCTGCATGACCTTTTCCGGAAAAATAATATACCTTCGCCAAAGTCCATTTTATTTCACGGGGATTATTCAAGAGAAAATCTTGATACAATATTCAGGACGCTTGGATTTCCTGTGATAATTAAAACGCCTTATACGCGTTTTTCGTCCCATGTCGAAAAAGCCATGGATGAAACTGAATTTATTGAAGTCTCAAAACATTTGCTGATGAAATCTAAAGTTCTTGTACTTCAAGAATATATCCAATCAGATTTTGACTGGCGCGTTGGGATACTGCGCAATGAAGTGATATATTTATGCAAGTATTGCATTCCAAAAGGGGGCTGGAAGGTAAAATCAAAGATAGACGAAAAAACCGTATGGGGCGATACTATTGCATTATCGAGGGATTCTATTTCACCAGAATTGAAAGAAATATCCATAACTCTGTCAAAATGCGTTGGCAACGGCCTTTATGGACTTGATGTAAAAGAAACGTTTGATGGATATAAGGTCATCGAGATAAACGATAATCCAAGCATATATGATGGCTTTGAGGATACTATAGACAAGGATATTTATGAAAATATCATAAACGCACTCGTTTCGTGAAACCTGAATTTATACGCTCATATTCTTATCCTAATTTTTTTATAAGATGCAGCGCATCATCACCGTTCGTATAGTAATTTGATAGTTTTTTATCAACAATAAAACCCTTTGACCGGTATAAGTTCCAGGCAATTTGATTATTGATCCCCACCTCAAGTGTGATATTCTTATATCCTTTTTTTTCTAATTTATCCAGGGCAGTATCCATGAGCGAACTACCAATCCCCTTGCGCCTGTGTTCGGGATGTACATTAAAAGAATATATCCTTGCATTTAAGATATTTTTTCTTAACAGGATTATCATTGATCCGATAATATTGCGGTCAATTTCTGCGACCAATACCATCGATCTGGCTTTTAGCAACAGGTATTTTAGCTGCCTTTTTTGAAATGTTTCTTCCTTGAAACATATATTTTCAAGATTCAAAAGGGCATCAAGATCCTCTTTTGTTGCTAAACGGATATGCAGATTCAAGGAACCGTCACGCGCGCCCTTACGCATTCCTGGACCTGTTTTACCACTTCAGGATAATCACCAAAGATGAAACCAAGGTCTACCGTACCCACTACATCAACCACCCCGATGGCGGCAATGCCATAGCCTTCTTTATTTCTTATAGGAGTCACAATAACAGGAATTCCGGCGTATTTGCCGCTTGTGGGAATTGTACGTGATGTCTTGTTCTCTTTTAGAACAATTTCAAGTATGGGACCTGAATAATTATTGTCAAGTACCTTTCCTTTTTCGATCCTGACACCTTTCTTATTAAGGCTTCTCATAGTAACCGGAAGCCCCAGAAGTTCATGTATTGCCAGCGCAAAAGGAGCAATATCTTCGGAACTTGAATCTGCTGATATCTGTACAGGATTATATATCATATTTTTACCCCTTATTATTTCAAATAATATTATTATCTTGCAACAAGAACTGAACATTGAGCATTTCGCACAACATTCTCAGCCACGCTTCCAAGAAGTACTCTTTTTAATCCTTTTTTCCCTTCAGAGCCCATTACGATAGTATGGACGTTGAGGATTTTTGCCACATTAAGGATTGTTTCAGCCGGGCTTCCAAGTTTCAATATTTTTTGGATTTCTATCTCCATCTTTTTTCCGTCTTCGGCCACTTCGTCCAGGATTTTTTCACCATATTTTACCAATTCAGCCTGTTCAGATGTAGAAGGGACATTCACAACATAGAGCGCCGCCATCCGGATATTATATGCTTTTGCGATATTTAACGCAGCGATTTGGGCTTTTTTTGCTGATTCGGAACCGTCGGTCGCAAGAAGAACTTCAACTTTTACCATATATGATTTTTAGGCGTTAAACATATTAAAGCTTACAGTACCATAAGGTTTTAATTGCTTCATCGCCTTACTGACCACTCATTACTTTGGAGATTATTTTTATGCTAAAAGAAGCCGGGCAATATGATGCTAAATCACTTGAACAGAAAATCCATAATTTATGGGATGAAATTGATGCCTATTCCCGGGTGAGAGAACAAAGGTCAGATGGGAAAAAATTCTTTTTCGTTGACGGGCCGCCTTATACTACAGGACGCATACACCTTGGAACAGCGTGGAATAAAATTATCAAGGATTCAATCCTGCGTTATAAATCCATGAATGGTTTTCATGTTCTTGACAGGGCGGGATGGGATATGCACGGGCTTCCGATCGAAGTAAAAGTCGAAGCGGTCCTTGGTTTTAAATCAAAAAAAGATATTGAAAAATACGGTGTGGGGAATTTCGTGGCAAAATGCAAGGAATTCGCTCTTTTACATCGTGATGAAATGACGCTCCAGTTCCAGAACCTTGGTGTCTGGCTCAACTGGAAAGACCCATACATGACCCTGCGCGATGAATATATTGAAGCTGCATGGTGGACTCTCAAAAAAGCACATGAAAAAAACCTTCTTGAAAGGGGTTTAAGGGTCGTAAACTGGTGCCCCAGATGCGAAACCGCCATAGCCGACTCCGAAGTTGAATATTCGGATGTTTCCGACCCCTCGGTTTATATCAAGTTCCCGGTAATCAACGAGGAGAATACCTTCATCGTAATATGGACAACAACTCCCTGGACTATTCCGGCCAATATCGCAGTGGCGGTTCATCCTTCATTTGAATATGTTAAAGTAAAAGTGGCAAAGAACGAAAAGGAAGAGATCCTGATAATGGCAAAAGAACTTATGAAAAATGTCCTGAAACAGGGAAGGTATCAGGACTCCGAGATCCTTGAGACCATTCTGGGTGAAGATCTTAAGATCGAATATAAAGCCCCTCTTGGCCACAAAGTACCTAAACAAAATACGTTCCCTCATAATGTTTATATGGCAGATTTCGTAACTGCTGAAAATACAGGTTGTGTTCACATTGCGCCCGGTCATGGTATTGACGATTTTGAACTTGGAATGAAACACAAGCTCCCCATTTTCTGTCCTGTCGGGCCTGATGGAAAATACACCGAAGAAGCAGGCGAGTACAGTGGAATGCATGTCAGGGAAGCCAATAAAGTAATACTTGACGACCTTTCTGAAAAAGATCTCCTGCTGGCAAGCGGAAAGATATCGCACAGATATGGAAATTGCTGGAGATGCAAGACCCCGATAATATATCTTGCCACAGAGCAGTGGTTCCTGAAGATCACAGACATTAAGGACAAAATGCTTGATGAGATCAAAAAGGTCAAATGGTACCCTGATTGGGCGGGGTCTGCCCGTTTTGCCGACTGGGTAAAAGGATCTCGCGACTGGTGCATTTCACGCCAGAGGTACTGGGGGATCCCTATCCCTGTATGGGTTTGCGATTTTTGCGGGGAAATAGAAGTCATGGGGACGATGGAAGAATTGAAGAACAGGTCATGTGTGAAAGATCTCTGTGACCTTCACAGGCCATATGTAGATCATATCCATATCAAATGCAGTAAATGTGAAAAGAGAATGAGCCGCGTTCCTGATGTGTTCGATGTCTGGTTTGACTCAGCAGTGGCATCATGGGCGACATTGAATTTCCCGCGCGATGATAAAAAATATAAGGAATGGTGGCCTGCCGATTTTATCACAGAAGGTCATGACCAGACACGAGGCTGGTTCTATTCCCAGATGGGAGCAAGCATGGTCTCTTTCGGGAAAGCGCCTTATAAGAGCGTCCTTATGCATGGTTTTACCCTGGACACAGAAGGAAAGAAGATGTCAAAAAGTCTTGGCAATGTGGTTTCTCCTGATGATGTTATTAACAGATTCGGAGCAGAATCTCTTCGCCTGTATGTTCTTTCACAGAATGCGCCATGGGATGACCTGAAATTCATCTGGGAAGAAGTGGGGACAGTTAACAGGATGCTCAACATCCTCTGGAATGTATATCGATTCCCGCTACCCTATATGATCCTTGATAATTTCAATCCGGTTGATACAAAACAGCGTCTTGCCGCCCTGCCGCTTCGAGTTGAGGACAAATGGATCCTTTCAAGATTACAGAGCCTGATCCGGAAGGTTGAAATTGCAATGTCCGAGTACAATCTTCATAAAGCCACGCGTCCAATATCGGAATTTATTCTTGAAGACCTCTCTCGCTGGTATATCCAGCTTATAAGACCAAGGACATGGACGGAGGCGAATGATCCGGACAAGCTGGCAGCTTATTATACTTTATACGAGGTATTAGTCACATTGACAAAAGTGCTGGCTCCGTTTGCGCCTCATATCTCTGAGGAAATGTACGGGAACCTTGTGCGAAATGTCAATCCGGATGCGCCTGAAAGTGTTCACATGTGCGACTGGCAGGGGCCAAATGAAAAATTTATTGATATTGAGCTAGAGAAGAGGATGGATATCATCAGGGAGATCGTGGAAGCATCCTCGAATGCAAGGCAGAAACTCAAGCGCAAACTGAGATGGCCTGTTAAGAGAATAGTGGTTGCGCCGAAGAATGAAATCGTAAATGATGCCGTCCTTGCCCTTGAAACTGTTTTGAAAGAACAAACAAATGCCAAAGAGATCGTCTTATTAAAGACTGGTGTAGCGTGGAATGAGCTTGGGGTTGAAGTCCTGCCCAATCATGCTGCTCTTGGTCCTGCTTTTAAGAAAGAAGCAGGAAAAGTCATTGCTGAATTAAAGACGGCAGACGGCATGGCAATAAAGAGGTCGATCCTTGAAACCGGAAGTTTCGAACTTAAAGGAGGAACCATCACTGCCGATATGGTGACTTTTAAAGACCTGATCCCGCCTGCAATAGCAGCAGGGGGATTCTCAGCTGGCGATGTGTATGTTGACACCGGGCTCACGCGGGAAATTGAATCCGAAGGATATTCACGCGAGGTTATCCGCAGGATCCAGGATATGCGAAAGGAGCTTGATCTTGCTGTGGAAGAAGAGATCAGGGCAGCCGTGGAGATCAAGGATGACAGGGTTGCTGTTCTTGTTGTTGAAATGAAGGATTTCATTGCCGGCGAGGTGAGGGCGAGATCATTGGTGATAGGCCCTGAGGTTGAGGTAGAGGGTGAGCTTGTTAAGGATTGGGATTTAGAGGATGTCAAAATGAGGATGGGGATAGGGAGGAGGAAATAGGGGACTTATACAAAAGCTGACTTTGTATCAGGGCAAATCGCTAAAGTAATGGAACTCTCAGGTGGCACCTTCGTGGAGATTGTTGATTACATCCTGGCGAACGATGTTCATGGAGTGGTCTTAGCTACACACCGGCTCAAACGTGATGGGAAACCATACGAATACAAGACTGCCCACATCTGGCGGATTCGCAACGGCATGTTCGCAGAGTGGTGGGAGTATCCACGCGATCTATATCTCTTCGATCAGGTCTGGTCATAACAAAGGAGTATGGAGATAACAAGCACCAAGGGCACGAGTGGCATTACTTCGCACATATTCGTTGTTGTCCTGGGTGAGCCTGTGCAGGTCGTCCCAAGCCTGTTTTCTGTATTCATCGGGAATGTAGGAATAACAAACACCAAGGGCATAAGCGGCGCGACTTCGCACCTCGTCGTTATTGTCCTGAGTGAGCAGGTGCAGGGCATCCCAGGCCTGTTCCTTATCTTTAAGAATAAACGCGCATACCTTCAAATAAATACTACAATATTATCCTAAAATTGTAGGGTATTATTTTTTAATGGATAAGTGTTTTTTCGGGTCTAGTTTGATCATAAGAAAGCTGAACCAGCCCTGATGGATAGGCAACATTTCGACACAGTTGCAGTCTAATTTCTGGCCTGTTACTGCGAAAAAGCAGAATTCCCTTGCCCAATAGAATTGGAATAACGGAGATTATGTACTTGTCAATCAATTTCTTGCTCAAGAATTCCCCCACGATCTGGGCCCCGCCAACGAGCCAGATGTTCAGGCCATCCTTTTGCTGAATTTCGGAAATTAGCTTACATATATCACCACTCCAGAACTCAACATAATTATCTTTGGGTCTGGTAGTTCTTGAGATGACGTAACATTTCTTGTCCTTGTAAGGAAAATCCCCAAATGTCAGCATCTGATCATATGTCCTGCGTCCCATAATCACAGTATCAACCGACTTCAAGAAGTCTTTGTAGCCGTAATCCTCATCATGGGATTCAACCATCGAAAGCCAATCAATGTCACCATTATCACGGGCAATGTAACCATCAAGACTCATGGCAATGTAGAGAACTATTTTTCTGTTAGAAATCATGACATTCCCTGATGTCTCTAATAGTTTATAAAGGGAAGGAACCGCCTTCTCTGGAATATCTTCATTGTAAAGCCATTGTGGAAGTAAATGTCAAGCCTACTAATTTTATCATGGTTCGCCCCCCCACATGCAAAACAATAAATCTTATCTCCTTCATGATAGCACTGTTCCCCTGCTGGATGGGATCGTAGCAGCTTTCACATACCACTATTTTATCTGGGCTTTGTATTACTTCTATAAAATTTATATTTTAACATATTCTTTTATGTCAAAATCGGGTTTGTCCCATTGAGATTAAGCTCGATAGTCTCTTCCCTGGGTGCCATCTTTATCTCTCCTTATTACAATTATTTTCAATAGCACAAAAAAGATAACAGTTGTGAGGAATTGGACATAATGTTCTATATGTCAGGCAATTATTTTCTTTTGTGCATTCTGGATCACAAGTATAAACGCTTATACTGTTATATGTGTGATAGGTTTCCATACCGTTTGGTAGGAATGTTTTTTCTTCCCACTCTTTAAAAATTTCTTCCACTATCGCCTTTTTAATTAGTGGACAAATTTCTTTAAGTTCTTTCATATTCCTATCTCTGCCCGGCCCTTTCAAGAAACCCTAAGTCCTTATTGGCTATGCATTCTTTAAGGGTATCACGGCCATCCGTGCAAAAAATATACACTTGATACCACTTCAACTGGAGATGAAAATCGAAGTTACCTGGCGATTGATCTCAGGTTCATTTGGATGAGTGGGCGCCGTCCTGATTGGTGAATAGTAAGACAAAAATTTTATGGTTATGGAACAATAAATGAAAGATGATCAAGATGACGTTTATAAAATCCAATAAGTATGATACTCCTTTTGTTAAAGAAAATATGATGGGTCCTAATGCATTGAAAATAATTGAGGAATTATCTGAATCATTAAGGCTTGAGAAAGGCATGCGAGTGCTTGATCTCGGTTGTGGGAAAGGGCTTACTTCGATATTCTTAGCAAAAGAATACGGGGTTACGGTTTTTGCTACTGACCTATGGATTAGTGCAACAGAAAATTATGAAAGGATCAAGTCAATGGGGTTGGAAGATAAAATATTACCAATACATGCAGAAGCACATAATTTACCATTTGCACATGAGTTTTTTGATCTTGCTATAAGTGTAGATGCCTATCATTATTTTGGGGTCGAAGCAGATTATTTGACAAAGTATTTTGCTCCACTTGTAAAAAAAGGAGGGCAAATAGCAGTTGCAGTTCCGGGCTTGAAGCAGGAATTTACAAATGGAGTTCCAGCAGAATTAGTACCATATTGGTCTGATGATATGAATTTAACTCTACACTCATGTGATTGGTGGTATAATTTATGGAAAAACTCTGATTTGGTAAGTATTAAAGAATGCAAAGAACTAAATTGCTTAAAAGAATCCTGGCAGGATTGGCTTTCGTGTGATAATGACTATGCTCGTAGAGATATTGGAATGATGGAAGCTGAGGGTGGGAAATATTTCAATCTGGTTTCAGTTATAGCTACAAAATTGTGAATCTGAGTTAATATTTTGGTTAAAGAAACAAATTAAAAAATTGGCTAATAAATAAACGCAGATTATATTTACTCTCTATATTGATATATCAGAGAAATTTATGGGGCTCTTTGAGCTTTCCCATCCTTTTGACAAATGGTATAAGCCTGCACAGCATAAAATGAGTTCAGCCGAAACAAGAAGAAGGCAGGCTCCTTGTCTTTCAACTCTTGTATTGCTTCCTTCCATTATTCTCGACTTCCGTTTCATATAATTTGACCTCTCGACTGCAAGGCTTACATCATCAACAGGGATGTCTTTTTTACAAACATTAGCAAGTATCAGATATCCAAGATCCTCCACAAGCTGGCGGACATTTATTTCCTCAACATACACATGCTTTTTCATTGCCATTACTTTCCCCAATGTTGGTTCTTCTCTTAGCAGCTTACCTGACTTAGAAATACCATTCCAGCGTACACACGGCTGGTCGTATGACCATTCCCGCAATATATCCGTACAAAGCGTGATACTTCCCTAAGTACCTCAGAAAAATCTATCCATGGCATTGGAAGAATATCTTCATTGATATTGACATTTTTATCCTGGTTCCCAGATCCTGATAGTAACAAATAAAAAGCTATCAATATGCTGCAACTAATCATGCAAACTAAAGCTATATTTTGCGGCTAATTACTATAATTTAGACAATATTTCATATCGCATACCTCACAGCCTCTTCAATAGTCCTGACTTCCATCACTTCGATTCCGATATCCCCCACTTCTCCCTTCTGACCCGGCGGCACAAGGAACAGCTTTGCGCCATTCTCCCTCGCAGCAATGCCTTTTGCCCTTGCGGCGCCGATCTGTCCAATTGAATGGTCTTCATTAATAGTTCCAGTCATCAACACATCCTGTCGCGGCTCTATTCCCCTCATTGCGGCAATAGCTGCAATTGTGACAGCTCCACCGGCGCTGCCGCCTGAAATAGTTAACTTTTGCTCCTGCAACGGTGACTTGATAATGATCTGGATATCCTTATTCATGAGGTCTGTCCGTGTCAGTTCCCGCGCTACGCGTATTGCGGTTTGTGCTGACGATTGCATTGATTCATCCACAAGAATAGTGGCGACATCAAGAAACAACTTTCCATTACCGTCTTTAATTATAACTTCAAGAGGTATCACATGCCCAATATCATTTTCATCAACACCGATGACCCAGTAGTCACCTTTTGCGACCATCGTAAGGTTTATGAGGTCCGCTTGAAGTTTTTGCCTTGTCTGTGTTTCGTTTTTCAGGAGCACTTCTGTTCTGGATAGATTTGCCTTCAGGTTAGAGATGTTTGATTCAAGTTGTGAATTCTTTTGTTTTTGTGAAGTTAACTCATCAGACATTGCTGCGATTGATGCATCTTTTTGTTTTATTTCTTCAAGACTTACGAATAAAAATGCAGATGATCCGATCAATAATATTGAAAGGATGATAATTATTACTTTGAATGTTCTGTTGGTTTCTTGCATGATACAGGTCAATTAATATTCAAATTATCGAAAAATCGAAGCTTCACATCTCCAATCATCCCGCATTCTCTGGCATATTGAAAAAAGAGCTTCAGGCTTTCCACAGTCTCTTCGTCAAAATCATAATTCAAAGTATGCAGGTATTCCTTCATGAATTTACAATCGATATTTTTCTGCCGACCTATGTAACTGGCTATGTGACTAATGTTTTCATTTGCGTAATCCTTGGATTTAAGGAGAATGTCATGTACATATTTTACTTTCTCAGGATATTTTCTTGCGAAATCCTCCCTTACGACCCAGAGTGCATAGACCATTTTCTTCCCCGTAATTTTTTTCCATTCATTCCCGAGATCAGCGATTATATGGTATTTTCCAATAGCATGAATGGCGCTATCACCGATCAAAAGAGCGGCATCTCCCTGTTTTAGCATCTTTTCTATATCAGTTCCATTGCATTGCCTGATCTTTACATTCACGCCGTTTAACCATAAAATGATTTTAACAAGGGCTGCCGAACTGGCAGTAGTCTCGGGGATGCAAAGCGTTCTTCCTTCAAAACCAGACATTTCAATTTCCCCGTTTGAACAAATAAGAACACTCTTTGTAAAATCATTAGAAGTAATGGAAAGCCCCGGTAATATGAGAAGATCATCCTGTTTTGCATACATGATCGATGATATGGGGCCAAGATCGAGTTCACCTGCTTGCAGCTTTCGCGCAAGTTCAACCGGATGCCCTTCGATAATGTCAATATCATGTGTTCTTAGCTTTCCATGTTCCATTGCATAATAGGGAAAATCACAATTAGCAAAGGAAATTTTACCGAGACGAACCATAGTTGTCATATCCAGAATAGATGTGCAGGCTTATTATTTTATTGGATGATCTTTAAAATAAATCATCAAATTATTAATTGTTATAACATATTTATATAATAGGAGAAACAAATTTGGTTGTGGAGATATAAAGCATATCCTTACAAAAATGGTAAAAAGAGCGCATGCGATATATCCGGGAGGAATTATATGAATATTTGGGAAGTTAATAAATTAATAGTGTTAGGATTAGTGATATTGCTATCTTTTGGCATAGGATCTGGGTCTGCCGCCACCCTTAATTCTTTAAAGGTGCCTGCGGCCCCGGTCATAGATGGCACGCCGGAAGCAATATGGGACCAGGCAACTGCAATGACGGTTAATGTAGCTGGTGGAGCGAATACAGGAGCGCATACAGTTATACTGAAAAGCGTTTATACGGACGACTCTGTGTATTTCCTTGCATCGTGGAACGACCCAACAGAAAGCACAAGACGTGAGCCCTGGGTCAAACAGGCAAATGGCACATGGAAGCCGCTCAAAGACCCTGATGATACGGGAGGCGACAACAACAAGTACTACGAGGACAAGTTTGCCCAGATATGGAACATAAATACTCCGGCATTCGAAAATACCGGTTGTTTTGCAACATGCCACGCAGGTGAAACCGGAAAACCCTTCGGCAATAAATACACACCAAATCCGGGTGAAATGGCAGATATCTGGCATGCAAAACTTGTGAGAACAAATCCATCAGGTTATATAGATGACCAGTATCTTGATTCCACAAGATACAATAAGACAACAGCGCCAGATGCCGGGAGAAAGAGCGACCCAGGGCTTGTGCCGTACTATACCAACACCAATGCTGCCAATACCGCTCCAAACTATACTTCAGCAGACCAGCCGGCTCCGCCGTACTGGATTATTGATGCACAGAAACAGCCCTTCAATGATTCATACAAAGCCAATGACGAGATAGCAGCAATAATCGTAAGACCTCCTGATGGGGACAGGGCTGATATAAAAGCCATGGCTGTCTATAAGGATGGTATGTGGACAATAGAATACGGCAGAAAACTCACAACTGGAAGCCAGTATGATATCCAGTTCTCTGACATGAAGAAGGAATATTCCTTTGGAACTGCCGTCTTCGATAATGCGCAGGTAAGGCACAGCTATGAGACTGGTGTGAGCAAACTTGTTTTTGCAGCACAGGCTACGCCTCCAACCACGCCACCTTCTGCTACGACAACCGTACCTTCTGCCACAACAAAGGCACCTGCATTTGAAGTAGTATTTGCAATTGGCGCGTTGCTGATAGTAATATTGGTTAGAAGAAGGCAGCACAGGTAAACTGCAAACTTAAAAAATAAGAAAAGAAGGTAAAATTTACCTTCTTTTGGCTATTATTATAATTAGATTTAGATTTAATAAATCAGCGTTAAACGTCGTAATGAAATATTTCTTAATAAATCACTTTTTTATATAATCCATCCGGGTTCCATCCATCCGCAAACTATTTATACTAATAACATTAATGATAATAATTATAATAATTATCATCATTAGCATGTAAGGAGATGAAGAGAATGAGCGAATCAAATGAAGTAGTTTTGTGGATGGAAAAATGCGCACCTGAGAGGCTTGCATCAAATAAAGTGATGTTATGCACACGGAATATATTCCTCCTCGAAAATATGCGCGACCTGTTCATTGAGGATTATGTGGCAATATTAAAAGGCAGCGGCAATGCAGGAATAATAAAATTATAATCTTTTATGAAAAATACAAAACGCTGTCAGGGGTGCATCCGTCCTGTATGTCAGCGCATCTTGACATTACGGGGGTGCAAAGAAAAGCCGAATGAAGAAATAACAGGGCTCCCTTTGAATCCTTATTCGATGCACGACCTATTTTCAAACGGTTGAATCTTCAAATTCTTTTTTCAATTTCAATGCATCTATCTCAAGATTGGGGCTTTCACATATTACTATTCCCTTAATATTGAATTCCAAAAAAGATTGGGCTAATTCTTTATATTTGAAATCAGACGCTTCGAATTCAAGATGTTTTTTCTCGCCTTTTGAAGTATATTCTATCCCTGAAACATGTATATGCATGTTGTCAAGACCATTGCGCCCAAGCTTAGTCTCAATGTTAGTGAGGATGTCTGAAAATTCTTCTCTCGAGTTATTTTTTCCATACAGCGCATGGAGATGCGAAAAATCAATACAGGGTAGTATTCCTGTCACTTCTGTAATATCAAGAACTTCGTCAAGGTTCCCGAATTGTGAAATCCGTCCCATTGTTTCAATACGAAGTGCAATATTTATACTTTCACTATCCATTTGTTCCCTGATCTGTATAAGTTCATTTTTAATTTTTTCATATGCATCATGACGTGAATTTTTCTGTATAAAACCAGCATGAATAACCACGCTTCCTGCTCCACAAATGTGTCCGATCCGCGCAGAATTCAGTATTCTTTCCCTGCTTTTTTGCAGGGTTTCACCTTCACTATTTAGATTTATGTAGTATGGGGCATGCACGCTTAATCCTATATACAGCTTCTTTGCCAGCACACGTACCTTTCGGGCGGTATCTTCCCGCATCTTAACTCCCCGGACGAACTCAAGTTCCATACAACCAAGACCAAGCTCATGAACACGTTTTATCCCTGACAAACTATCAGTTCCATTCGAGCTTATGGGTGTGCCGGCCGTACCAAAGAGCAACTCTTCCATTTAACCCTCAATAGTGGGAGGGGAATATCCGTACCATGACCCGTCCTGGTCAAGATAATACAATGCGTCTTCAAGAGTTTTTTTATGCTCAGTTTCAAAAAGTACAAGTCTTAAGAACAGGTCTTTGCTGGATTTATTATCGGTTTTATCTACACTTTTGGAATATAGTTCAATTGACCTTTCTTCGGTCCTGATACCAAGCTTGAGTATATCTTTTGTTTCTTGTATGCCCAGCGGTTCGAGGGATTCCGGGAATATGCGCTTTGCTTTTTCCCGGTTTACTTCATCTACCGGAACGATGTCAAAAGACTTTCCTGCGACCTTGCGGAATTGGTTTTCAAGAAGTTGTCTGTGTTCTGCTTCATCTCTTGATAATCCCCTGAATAATGATTTTGCATTCTCATCTTCAACCAATTCACTGAATATCGAATAATATTCCCTGCCATAGATCTCAATAGAAATCGCTTCTTTGAGAATATCCATGAGCATCATGTCCTTTTCGTTCATAGCATTCACCCATTAGTGGTTGATTTCAATATGTAATAAAGATTGGTATGTAAATTTATAAAAAGGAGGAAACCATTTAACTAACAAAACTACCATGACAGACCACCCTAAAGTTAAGAACTACATGACAACTGAAGTAGATACCGTATCACCGGAAAAAACGGTCAAAGATGTCATAGAACTTATAAGGGGAACGGGGCATGACGGATTTCCTGTGGTTGAGAATGGAAAGGTAACAGGATATGTGTCGGCGTCTGGTCTGCTTGAAAAAGCGCTTGGTGAAAAGATCTCTAGTATAATGAGCCGGGATGTGCTTGTCGCAGATATGGAAATGGATATGAGCGACGTGGCGCGTGTCATTTTCAGGTCAGGTAAATCAAAATTACCTGTTGTAGATAAAAGCGGGCATCTTCGTGGCATTATTACAAATTCAGATGTTATTCGTTCGCATATTGAAAGGACAAGCCCCCAGAAGGTATGGACACTTAAGAAGACTCTTGAGGCCATCCATAATATCCATGTCGATGTTATGCGTGAATCGGTAAATATCGACGAACTTGTTCCCACACAGCCCAAAGTTTATGCAGATGAACTTGATGGAAGGATATACGAACTAAAAAAAGGGCTGGCTGAGCCAATAGTTGTAATAAGAAAGACTAATAAACTTATTCTTGTAGATGGTCATCACAGGGTAATTGCAGCTAAAAAACTCGGGATAAAAAGCATGGATGCTTATGTCATCCCAGTGAGTGATGAAATCCATCTCGGTATGGAAAGAACCGCTATGTCATCGGGTCTTCATACACTCTCTGATATTAAAATACTTGATTATGCCAAACACCCTCTCATTGAGATCACAAAAAGGCTCAAAAAAGATGATGAAAACGGTATGACGCATGTTTCACAATGAACATCATGCACATAATTTTATTTAATACAAAACAAGTTTGGTTAGTATGTCTGTTTTTGAGATAAGCCCTACAAGTTCCCCATTGATTTTAACCATCAGCCGCCCCACTTTTTCTTTGTTAAATATTTTAATTACTTCATATAGGGGCAAATCTCCGTCAACCGAGATTATTTCTTTTGTCATTATATCTTTTATCTTAAGGCTTGTTTTTCCATCTGCAAGTGTTTTCCCGATGTCTGTCAGGGTCACTATGCCCATGATACCGTCCTTGTCTTTCACCGGAGCGCCATGAATATTATTCTTAACAAGTATCCTCGAGGCTTCCTGAATCGTTGCTGTGGGTGGAATTGTTACGGGATTTTCTTGTATATAGTTCTTAACGGGTTTTTTGGGAAGAGAGATCATTTCCTGTATTACAAATAATACTGTATTCTGTGTATCATCCCTGCCGATCACAGACCCCCGTATCACTAATTTATTTACTGGCGTCGGTCCTATCACAAGATTATCTCCAACTTCGAATTTTCTTATATCGCCTATAACATGTACAGTTGCATTGCACAGGTACGGATGCCTTACAGTCGTGAAACTTATTTCGGCAGCAGTAGCATTATCTATCACTTCATCATTCCTTCTTAAGGGAACATTCGTCTCCTTATCCATTTCTGATAAGCTAAGCGCACGATACGTGTCCCCTGTAGCCTTATATCCTCCTTTGGGCCCGGGCACACCCTCGACCAATCCCAGCGCTTTTAATGATTGCATTTGATTCCTGACGGTTCCGGGATTTCGTTCTATGACTTCTGCTATATCTTCCCCTTTTATTGCATGTTTTTTTGTCCTATATAAATTTATTAATGCTGTTAAGATTTCTTTTTGTATTGGTGTAAGTTCCATAAATTATAAACTCTCCCTGATTCTAATCTCATTTGTTGTATTAATATTTATTGATAATGACAATTAATCCGGTTATTTTTTGATTAATCGTTTCTTTTATTATCATAATTTCTTTGTTTCATCTCATTTCATCTGATCTTATTTGAAGATACTGAAATTTCTATTTATTATACTATATTTATCTTTCATACATTAAAACATTTGCTTGTTCATAACGTTTAATAAACATGATACCGATAGGATTAACAAATGCATAAGCGTTTAGACAGCCTATGGAGGAACAGGCAGATTTGCTCAGACGAATCGCTGAATTGGAAAAATTAGAAACTGAGCACAGGCTGACAATAGAAATTTTGCAGGGGAGTGAGAACAAATATAGAGTACTGCTTGAAAATTTGCCGCAAAAAATATTTCATAAAGATAAAAATTCTGTTTATGTATCCTGCAACAATAACTATGCTCATGATTTGAAAATTCACCCTGATGAAATTATTGGGAAGACCGATTATGATTTCTATAACAAAGAACTGGCTGAAAAATACAGAGCAGATGATAAAAAAATTATGGGGTCAGGTAAGACGGAATATATAGAAGAGAAATATATTCAAAATGGACAAGAAGCTGTCATCCAAACAGCAAAAACACCCCTTAAAGATGAGAAAGGCAATACGATTGGTATACTGGGCATTTTCTGGGATATTACTGAACGCAGGCAGATTGAGGAAGCGCTGAAGGAGAATGAAGAGCGTTACCGCACGATAATTGAAAACTCAAATGATATGATATGGACTCTGGACACCGAAGGGCATTATCAATTTGTCAATAAGCGTGTGGAAGAATTTAGCGGGCTTAAACTTGATTACTTCTTAGGGAAATCATTTATTCCGTTTATCGATAAGAAGGATTTACCGAAAGTTATCGATTGTTTTCATAAGTCATTAAACGGAGAGCTTCAACACTATGAAGTATCAGTCATAAAGGAAGATGGCAGTCACTTTTTCCTTTTAGTTAATACGGCTCCCATATATTCTAAAGGAAAAGTTGTGGGAACGGTGAGTTTTGGTCGGGACATCACAGAGCGCAAAAAAGCAGAAGAGCAGATAAAAGAATCTCTCAAACAAAAATTAAAGAACTCCAATAAACAAAACAAGCTCTTATACTATCTGATTGAAGGAACACGAGGAGGAAAGACCCGTGCAATAATCTTGAGACACCTTGCCGAGAAATCTTATAATGCCAATCAATTGTCAAGAGCCTTGAATATGGATTATAAAACTATAAGGCATCATCTTGAGGTTTTAGTCAAATATAGGATTATTATGAGAAATCACGAGGGGCACTCTGATTTATATTTCATTTCAAATAATATCGCCGAAAGTCTAAATTCTTTTGATTATGAGAAATAAATTCGATTATGGTAGAATAATGGGCAGGTTGGGGAGTGGGTGGTATCTTAAAAAAGGATTATCCTGCCCATTACTCTTAATTCAAGAGTTCATGATATTTAAGAATTACGCCTGCAATAAACATTTTTTATGATTATTATAATTTTTTTATGATTTTCCATTCTACCACTCACTCCCCAACCTGCCTTTAATACCACCAAATAAGGTTAATGATTATTAAGGTTAAATGAATTTTCCCAAACATTACCCTAAGCCAGAAATTACGATTTGGATTTAGTAATTAATTTTTGAATTTCAGCTTCAGAAAAAAAAACGGAAGCCAAGGTCCGGAGTCGAACCGGATTGGAATCGCTCTGCAGGCGATTGCGTGGCCGTTCCGCCACCTTGGCATGGGAACGCTACATAAACATTATAGATAATAAGATTATCGCAATAGGCAATATTTAAAATTCCTGGAGTTGGATTTCCAACTTTTTTTAAAAATAGCGATTTTATACATCTTGCAGTATGGAAGTTATTTAAACACTAATATTATTAACTTCTCAATACAATAATAGTACCGGATGTTCAAAATCAAAATAAGTAAATCCATTATCTCTTATGTTTCTATTTTTACATTCCTGGTATTGATTTACAGCCTCATGTTTGATTACCTGATGCTTAATTATGAAGACAAGAGTTACGATATCCTGACCGCAATTTACTGGGTAATTATAAGCATGACAACAGTTGGTTATGGAGATATTTATTTTAAATCGCCTATAGGGCATTTTTACACCATCGTTGTAGTCCTGTCAGGAGTAGTAATATTTTTCGGCTACCTTTTTCCTCTTGTTGTGACCCCGCAGCTTGAAAAAACACTCCGGAAAGAGCTTCCTTTAAAAGTTCCTATTGATTTGGATAATCATATAATAATATGTGGTTATAACCAGCTTGTTGAAACACTCATTGTTGAACTTGACGAATACAAGATACCATTTGTGGTTATTGATGAAACTGAAAAAAACATCCACCATTTGATATCAAGAAAAATAATCTGCATTCATGGGGATGCATCGGATGATAATGTTCTTTTAAATTCAAATATCTGTTCCGGTCGCATACTGATCGCGAACCGCAATGATGAAAAAAATGCCGCCATAATCCTGACAGCGAAGGAATTGTGTGATATCAAAGTAATTTCACTTGTTGAAGATGTCGCTAAAGCCGGGTATTTAAAATATGCAGGCGCTGACCAGGTAATTTCACCTAAAACATTATTCGGGACATATATAGGAAGAAAAGCCGTTGATCCGCTTACAGATCATCTTGCAGGAGCCACGCGATTCTTTGAAAATTTGAATATCGTAGAATTCCCGATATATCCTAAAAGCCCCCTGATCTTGAAAAAACTAAAGGATGCAAAAATCCGAAAAGAAACAGGAGCAAGTATCGTGGGTCTTTGGACATTGGGCAGGTTATCATTAAATCCAAAACCAGAAGATATAATAAAAGAAAGTTCTGTTCTTCTTGCAGTAGGTACTGAAAAACAGCTTGAAGCATTGAAAAAATTGACAAGGTGACAATGAGAAAGCATTTTATACTTATCGGGTATGGGGATGTGGGGCGAAGTATTGCGGTAGTACTTGAAAAAGCGCATGTTTATTATGTTGTAATTGATATGAACGAAGCGAAGTTAAAAGATAAAGGATTTGAATACCATGTCGGGAATGGCACAGAGGAAGAAATTTTACGGCAAGCAGGGCTAACCAATGCTTCAACTGTAATTATTGCCTTGAACAATGATGATGACATTATTTTTACAACACTTATTGCCAGGAATGTTAACCCTCACAGTATTATACTTGCAAGGGCAAATTCTACAAAGTCGATAGACAAGATATACAGGGCGGGCGCAGATTATGTTGCTTCTCTTTCCATAGTTGCAGGCCAGATGCTTGCGCATATCGCTCTCGGGCATGAGGAGGATAGCATTTTAATGCTCCAGGGGCTTGAAATTGGGAAATATCAAATAACTCCAGGATCATCCCTTGCTGGAAAAAGCATTGCAGATGCAGGTATTCGTTCGAGAATAGGCTGCACTGTGATCGGTATCGAAGAGAATGAAAAGACTACTACTGATATTGATCCATCTATCATACTGAGGGAGGGAATGACTCTTGCTATTATCGGGAACAGTGACCAGATATCAAAGTTCAAGAAAGAATACGAAAGATAATTACCTCATCATCTGCGGGCTCTTTGGCAAGGGTTTTACTTTCGATGCCGCTTCCCAGTCCGCTTCATAAATATGCAGTGAGTTACAGAAATCCACAACCTTGAAGAGCTTGAGGTTATTGGGTTCAAGCACTTCCCTTCTGATCATTGTAACAAGACCTACCATATTGCTGTTCCATGCGGCAAAAAGGTCTCGAGAGCGCCACATGCAGTGCATTTCCGCATTTCCCTCCCCAATTACCCTTACCCAGATCCTCTGCAGGCAGGGCTGGTCTTCCGGCACAAAAAGGTCGCGCTCAGGTATCCATGTGATTGCCTGGCGCCTTCTTGAAACACCCTTTGGCAGAAGTTCTTTTATTTCTTTTAGCTGGTCAACGTCCTTGCCGCGCGAAGGATAATTAATCAGCCTATCCATATAATTATACTCAAAACCCTGTTTTTTCCAGTCATAATCCCTCTCCCACTGCCTCAGATACTCCTTCACATGCAATTCCTTTGTAGGGAACTGTGGATGCAGCATGGGTTCTGCAAATGGCTCGCGAATTTCAATGACCGAACATATATCCTTTGACATGGGGCCGTACTCCGTTTTAATCTCCATGCCGTTTTTGATGACAAAATTCACAGCCTGTGCCCATGCATCGGCAAGACCGAATGCGTGAATAAGGTTGGTTGGAGGATATTTCATGCTCATCTGTATTTCCTGAATGTGATATTAGGCTTGCGATGGGAATATCTATTCCTGAATCCTATGCATGTGTATATGGATTTGGAAGATTTGGAACGATATCATTTGGAACAAAGTTATTTAAAGGGTCAGTTGAGAATAAACCTAAAAAAAATTAAAATTAATCAACATGATAATCACCAAGCATGCCCTTTTCAGGATGCAGCAAAGAGGAATAGATGAAAATATTGTAGCTTCTGCCATCCTGAACCCTGATGAAACTCTTCATACTTTTGGAAAGCGAATACTGGCAAGGAAAACAGTAGGTGATAAAACCCTCGAAGGTAGTATATATAAAGGAAGATGATATAGATGATATTATAGTAATAACCGTTTATTGGTTAGAGGAAACATGAATATAACGTACGATAAAGATGCCGATTGCTTATATATCCAATTCCAGCCGGGCAATGTTCAAAAAACAAAGAAAATTGAAGAAGGCATCCTGGTGGATCTTGACGACAAAGGTAGAATATTCGGAATCGAGATCATCGGAGTATCGGAAAGAATGTCCATTGCTTCTCTTGGTAAAATTAACATCGATATGCCGATTGAAGGGGTCCAAGCATATTAATATGCAGAGTCCTGAAATTATTTCCCTTTCAGGTACTCATCTATCGCCCTTGCCGCAATTTTGCCTGCACCCATAGCACTTATCACAGTTGCTGCGCCTGTAACTGCGTCGCCTCCGGCAAACACCCCTTCTTTTGTGGTCGTGCCGTTTTCTTTTGCGATTATCGTCCCGTGTTTTGATATCTCAAGTCCTTTCGTTGTTCGCGGCACAAGAGGATTCGGGGATGTCCCGATAGCGATAATCACAACATCCGCCTCGATCTTATGTTCAGTTCCCGCAAGAGGCATTGGTTTGCATCTTCCCGACTCATCCGGCTCGCACAGGTACATATTGATGCATTCAATGTCAGTGACCCAGTTCTTGGCATCTCCGTTTAGCCTTACGGGGTTTGTGAGCAGCCTGAATATAATGCCTTCTTCCTTTGCATGCTCTATTTCCTCAGCCCGCGCTGGCATCTCTTCCTCTCCACGCCTGTAAACGATCGTGACCTCATCTGCCCCAAGTCGCAGGGCGCATCTTGCTGAGTCCATTGCCACATTGCCGCCGCCCACGACGACCACACGTTTGCCTTTCTTGATCGGTGTATCATACTCAGGGAATTTGTAGGATTTCATGAGATTTACACGCGTAAGGAATTCGTTGGCTGAATATACGCCATTTAAGTTCTCTCCATCAATATTAAGGAACATGGGCAACCCTGCGCCAGTTCCAAGGAACACGGCATCGAAATCAGAGAGCAATTCATCGACAGTATCAATTTTTCCGATCACCGAATCAAGAAGAAGCGTAACTCCGAGTTTTTTGACATACTCCACCTCGGCGCGAACAATATCTTTTGGAAGACGAAATTCCGGGATCCCATACGTAAGAACCCCGCCCGCAGCATGTAGCGCCTCAAAGATCACTACTGAATGACCCATTCTTGCAAGATCCGCCGCCGCTGTCAGTCCGGCAGGCCCTGAACCAACCACTGCGACTTTCTTTCCTGTTGGCTCTGGCTTTTCAGGGCTTTCCACTTTTTTCTTGCGTTCCTGTTCTGAAACAAAGCGCTCAAGCCTTCCTATAGATACAGGTTCTCCCTTCTTGCCAAGAATACACGATGCTTCGCACTGGGTTTCCTGAGGGCATACACGCCCGCAAACTGCAGGAAGTGAATTATCAATTTTTATCTTCTTTATCGCACTATCAAAATCACCTGTTGCCACATACTTTATAAAATCCGGGATCCTGACTTCAACCGGACAGCCTTCGATGCATTTTGGTTTCTTGCACTGGATGCATCTTTTTGCTTCTTCAATAGCCTGCTTTTCTGTGAAACCAAGCGCAACTTCTTTGAAATTGGAGCGCCGGACCTTCGGGTCCTGCTCTGGCATCTTCTGCCTGCCTAACATTTGCATCCCTCCCTCTCACATTTATATTTCTCAAATGCGAGCTTTTCCTCAGGCTGGTAAATAGCAAGTCGATTCATTAGCAGTGTAAAATCCACAAGATGCGCATCAAATTCCGGCCCATCCACACAGGCAAATTTTGTCTCATTGCCAACAAGCACCCGGCAAGCTCCGCACATACCTGTTCCATCCACCATTATCGAATTAAGACTTACTATAGTCTTTACATTAAATGGCTTTGTAACCCCCGCTACTGCCCGCATCATTACCGGAGGACCTATGGCGACCACCTTATCTATTTTTGCTCCGCTTTCAAGTATTTTTTTAACAATATCGGTCACAAAACCATGGTGACCTTTTGAACCGTCATCCGTCGTGATATACAGTTCATCGCTGAACTCTCTCATTTTATCTTCCCATAATAGGAGATTTTCACTTCGCGCGCCGATGATGGAGATGACTTTATTCCCGGCTTCCTTAAAAGCCCTGGCCTGCGGAAAAACAGGCGCCACACCTACGCCTCCGCCCACAAGAATTACGGTCCCTTCATTTTCAATATGCGCTGGATTCCCAAGAGGTCCTATGAAATCAAGGAGTTCATCACTTTCTTTGCACGTTGACAATTGAGTGGTTGTCTTTCCCATTGCCTGGAAGATCATCGTAATAGTTCCTTTTTCCCGGTCAAAATCAGCTATAGTGAGGGGTATCCTTTCCCCTGTTTCATCTATCCTGAGGATGACGAATTGGCCGGGTTGTGCTTTCCTGGCAATACGGGGAGCGCTTATATCCATCAAATGGATCGTAGGAACAAGTTCCTGTTTCTTTAAGATCTTAAATGACATTTTTTCATCTCTATATGAGCCTTATAGGGGACATTTCGATCATAGGTTTTATTGGTATTTAATCGTATATGGTCTTCTCTACCCCCATAAAAATTATCCGTTTCTTGATTTATGAAATACCAATCGATAAGTTTTTCAATAATAAAAAAGAAAAGCATGATCTGTATGTTCAAACGATATTATGTGTTTGTAACTATGATGACTTTGATTTTAATGGTAGTGTCAGCCGGTACGACTTATGCAAACATTAATATCGACCAGACAAGAACAATAGATTTGAATAAGTTTTATGAAATACCGATGACTGAAGTAAAAGCAGGAGATGTCCTGAGTCTGGATATTCAGGTTACATCCGGAGGTCCAATTGATGTCTTATTGATGAAATCATCTGATTATCCAGGATATTTGAATGCCATTGCAAAGCGTGGAACGTTCAATTATATTGAAGAGGCATCTATAAAAGGGATAACATCCCAGAAAAACAGTTATAGATTCAAAGAAAATGGGGATTATTATCTTGTTATCGATAATACGGATGTGCCAGATGGAGGAGGGTCCCCTCTTGACCAGGTGGATATTAATTTGAAAGTGTCTGTAGTAACACCTGCACCCACAGAGCCGCCAAAGATTTCCGGGTTTGAAGTCATTCTTGCAGTTTTTGTTATTTTTGCTCTTGCATACAGGAAGTAAGACTTTGATCACGGTTCACTGTAAGAGCTATCCCAGGCGGCCAATATGAACTCCTATTTGTTTTTTGGAAGTATTGCAGTATACTTGATCGGGGCTATATCTGCCCTGATATTCAAAAAAAAAAATCGCTTATGTATATATGCCTCATTTTTAAGCGCATCCATCGCATCGATCCTGGGAATTATTTTTTCATTTTCTGTGCTATTTGGTAACACCTTCAATTACGTTTCGCAAGGTTCAACCCTGCTGAGTTATGGTTTTTACGTTGATAAATTATCGGCATTTTTTATTCTTATAATATCAATTACAGGATTTGCGGTTTCGATCTATTCAACAGGATATGTTACTGAATATTTCGGGAAAAAGAATATCGGTTACCTGGGATTCCTGTATAATATATTCATCCTTTCAATGGTTCTCGTAGTTTGCGCAAATAATGCAGTCATGTTCCTGATCGTCTGGGAATTGATGTCTATAATATCCTATTTGCTTGTTATGTATGAACATGAAAAAAAGGATACAAGAAAAGCCGGTTTTATCTATATCGTGATGACCCATATTGGGACAGGTTTCATCATTTTATCGTTCCTTATCTTTGCAAGTTCAACAGGCAGCTTTAATTTTGAAACATTCCGCGGGGTTGGCGCCACTATGCCCCCTCACCTTAAAGACCTGGCCTTCATTTTTGCGCTTATCGGTTTTGGAACAAAGGCAGGAATTGTTCCTTTCCATATATGGCTACCGTATGCCCATCCGGCCGCCCCGAGCAATGTATCCGCACTCATGTCAGGAGTGATGATCAAAACTGCAATTTTCATGCTCATCCGTGTATTTTTTGATTTCCTGGGCGCAGGTGTTGCCTGGTGGGGTATTATATTGCTTATAATAGCTTCAATTTCAGCACTTCTTGGTGTAATGTATGCCCTTATGGAACATGATATGAAACGCTTGCTTGCGTATCACAGTGTTGAAAATATAGGAATTATTCTTATAGGCGTTGGAGTTTCAATGATCTTTATGGCTTCGGGGCATCCTGACCTTGCAGCATTTGGATTAATAGCAGGGCTATATCATACTATAAACCATGCAGTATTCAAATCTTTGCTGTTTATGGGGGCAGGTTCCATACTATTTTCAACCCACACAAGGAACATCGAGGAATACGGGGGACTTATCAAGAATATGCCCTGGACAGCGCTCTTTTTCCTGATAGGTGCAATATCCATCTCGGCGCTTCCTCCATTTAATGGCTTTGTGAGTGAATGGCTGACATTCCAGGCTCAATTGCTAAGTATTAATCTTTCAGATAATATTACTAAGATCCTGGTGCTTTTTAGCGGTGCAGGTCTTGCTCTTACAAGCGCTCTCGCAGCGGCCTGTTTTGTAAAAGCTTTCGGGATCAGTTTCCTTGGTCTTCCAAGAAGCAGTCATGCCGAACATTCAAAAGAAGTACCGGTTCCCATGTTGGTCGGGATGTTTCTTCTTTCGTCTATGTGCATTATCCTTGGCGTAATGCCATTTTATTTCATAAAAATTATTGATTCTATATCCGCACCACTTACAGGCGTAAGTATGATTTCTATTATCAATTTTAACTATTCAATAGCTACGGTATCCACATACCTTTCTTCGACACCGGCGACCATATCGACCATATGGATCGCGATCCTGGTATTTGTAGTTTTGCCGCTTCCTATTATAATTTACCTTCTATTGAGACGTACCCCAACAACAAAATATGAAACATGGGGTTGCGGGCAGCCTGTTTCAACAGGAAGAAATGAATATACCGCAACAGCATTTTCAAAGCCGATACGCATGTGGTTAGGAGGTATCTTCAGACCTCACAGGGAGATACAGACAACGTATTCAGATTCTCCCTTCTTTAAGGAGAAAGTGATTTTCGAATCCGATATAGAGCCAATATTCGAGAAGTATCTTTATGATCCGGTGATCCGGGTAATATTAACATTATCAAGATATATGAGGATAATACAGACCGGATATATCCAGACTTACCTGTTATATATACTTATTACACTTGTAATTGCTTTGATTTATGTGGGAAGTGGTGGATGAGATCTGAATAAGTAAAATTTTCCATAAAATAAACTCAAAAAAAACCATTCATTAAATTAATATACTTGCACAACGTTTTGAAAAAATGGACAGGATATGTGTGTTATGATAAAAAATGAATTCATTGATCTTGGGTTTGAAATATGGATGCGTTTACTCCAAAATGCAGGGGAATCTTACGACCCGCACAGCGAGGATATTGAAATGCAGCATCCGTCTTTAACATCCATTTTCCCAAAAAATTAAATTTCAAATTCCATGCCATCATAGCCAAGAGGCCATTCTTTTATTGATTCCTCATGAGGGGGGAATTTATGGCTAAGATGGGTCAATACAACATTTTTTGCATTCAATTCCCTTCCAAGTTCCATCGCTTCTTTTGAGTTCATGTGTTTGATAATACTCGCTCGCGGCGGGATTATGGCATCTGCTATCAGAAGATCAGGTTCAAACATTACCTTGAGGGTTTTTTCGGGAATATTTTTTGAAGTATCTCCTGTGATAACGACTTTTTTGTTGCCGTCTGTTATTATTACGGCTGCCGATTCTTCAAGTGGCGGATGTGTCACTTCAAGGAGCATAAAATTAAGACCAATAAGCGAAAAAGGTTCATTAAAAATTACATCGTGCCTCACAGGGTTAATGAAATAAAGATAATTCAATATATAATCCAGCGTATTCTTCAGGCCATACACATTAACTCCATTCTGGATGCGGTGAAAATCCCCAAAACCAGCATAATGATCATAATGAGCGTGCGTCCAGATCACCCCATCAATATGACTTATGCCTTTTTTCAAAAGCTGCCACCGCAAATCAGGGCTTGTATCGATAAGTACTTTACCGCCTTGTGATTCTATAAGAACTGAAAACCGCAGCCTCCTGCTTTTTCCACCTGCTATTGCATCGAGGCAGGCAGGGCAGGAACATCCTATTTTAGGTGTTCCTACAGCATCGCCTGTTCCAAGAAGTGTTATTTTCATAAGCTTTCATCGAGCTTCTTTAACTGTGTCCGTTTATTGAACTCGGTAACTCCACGGCGTAAATCCTCCTGGGTCAGGACAGTCCTTTCAGTAATAAGACCATTAAGTACAGCTTCCCTTGCTATCAGGCGAAGGTCCGAACCTGAGTATCCCTCTGAAATTTTTGCAATTTCCTCAGTATTGAAGGTGCCTTCGATATTCTTCAAAATAATATCAAGTATCTTTTTCCTCATGTCCTTATCAGGCAATGAAAACTCAACTATCTCATCAAACCGCCTCCATGCAGCATGATCAAGTATGGTAGGATGGTTTGTGGCTCCGATAACCAGGACCCCATGCTCAACAAGACTTATCTCATCAATGGCTTTAAGAAGTGTATTTACAGCCCTCTTCAATGCCGCATGCTCATCCGTTCCCCTTGCTTTTGCCACAAAGTCGAATTCATCGATAAAAAGGATGCAAGGGCTCAGGCGCTTTGCAAGTTCAAATACCCTGTCGATGTTCTTGGCTGTCTCTCCAAGATACTGGTCAGCAATTTGTGAGAGTTTTACTTCCACTATGGGAATCTTAAGCTGTCCTGAAATAGCCCTGGCAACAGAGGTCTTTCCGGTTCCTGGCGGGCCAACGAACAATAATTTCCCGATTTCCCTTAGGCCGATACGCTTCAGGTAATCACGATACTGTATCGCTTTAGTCATTTTTTCGATCTCATCTTCCTGGGCCTTTGTAAGGACAAGGTCGGAAATATTCTGTTTAATATCCTCCGGCGCTACAATATTGGCAAGTTTTAGCATATCCTCTGAACCTTTTTCAGATTCAATGCTCTTGATCAAGGACATTATCCATTCCCTGCCGCTTTCTTTTGGTAAGATCGAAGCTCTTGCTTTCTTATAACTCACCGGAAGTGAATCATAATTCTCAAAAAATGACGCTAGAACTGGATTCTTATTTATGTTCTCAACGGCTTCAGGATGTTTTGATATCCACTTTACAGCAAGATCAAAGATGTTGAGTTTGATCTGGGAGCCAAAATCTTCAAATTCAAGGAAAGGAAGTAATTTTGTATTGTTTTTTATGTTTTCAATTCCATAAATGGTTTTTATATCCCCTTCAGTAACATACATGGGACGCTTTACGGTTTTATCTTTCTCATCCCAGTAATGTTTCCTTATTTTCTGGGGAAGGTCATCTACGGTAAGCTTATCTGACTGATTATACAGATGTGCCGTCAATACCAATTCTGTTATCAAAAATTTCTCATCTGTCATATTTAAACTTCATCATTACGCTTTGAAATATGATATAGTTTACTCAAATGTTCAAAAATTTTTTTCTGGATTTCCATGCACTCACCCCGTAAAGAATAAATACCATAATGCAATTGTTTGATGCATTCATCACGATTGATTGTTAAATAATTAAAAAATATATACATTATCTATTATTCTTGGAGAAAGGAAAAATGAAGGAAATTCGAATACATGGTCGCGGTGGACAGGGTTCTGTGACCGCAGCAGAACTACTGGCCGTTGCCGCATTTGAGGACGGGAAATACAGCCAGGCCTTTCCTGCGTTTGGCGTTGAAAGAAGAGGCGCGCCTGTAACTGCTTTTGTGAGAATAAATGACAAACCCATACGATTACGCAGCCAGATATATGAACCAGACTATGTGGTTGTACAGGATGCGACGCTCGTTGATGTAGTTAATATCGCTGCAGGGGCCAAGCCTGATGGATTTATTTTAATAAACACGGAAAAAGGCCCGGGTTCTTTTAACCTTAATACAAAAGCGATAATAAAAACCCTGGATGCCACAAAACTTGCAATGGATATAATAGGAAGACCCATTGTTAATACGATCCTTGCCGGGGCTTTTGCAGGAGTATCTGGTCTTATCAATCCGGAATCCATTAAAAATGCCGTTATGGAACGGTTCCCTGGAAAAGTCGGTGAGAAAAATTGCCAGGCAATACAAGCTGCATATGATCTTATGGAGGCGCAGAGATGAAACTGGTAATCAAGACAGTGACAAAACCAGGAAGCACACGAGCTAATAAGACAGGAGCCTGGCGTTCATTTATGCCGGTTTTTGATCATAAACTGTGCAGCAAATGCGGGATTTGCGGGATTTATTGCCCTGAAGGAGTTGTCAATAAGTTGGAAAATGGTTTTTTTGAGCCTGATTATGAATATTGCAAAGGATGCGGCATTTGCGCTAACGAGTGTCCAAAGAAAGCCATCGTAATGGTGCTGGAGGGAAAATGAGAAAGAACATGGTAGTTGTAGAAGGTTCGTATGCTGTGGCTCATGCCGTCAAGATATGCAGGCCAAATGTAATATCAGCATATCCGATCACCCCCCAGACGCATATTGTTGAAGACCTGGCGCAATTTGTTGCCGATGGCGAAATAAATTGCGAATATATGAATGTGGAATCAGAGTTCTCGGCAATATCAGCATTAATAGGAGCAAGTGCAGCAGGAGCAAGGACATATTCCTCGACCACTTCGCAAGGGCTGGCGCTTATGCATGAAGTATTGTTCAATGCCTCAGGAATGAGATTACCCATTGTCATGACAGTTGTGAACAGGGCGCTTTCGGCCCCAATCAATATATGGAATGACCAGCAGGACTCCATCTCACAGAGGGATACGGGCTGGATACAGCTTTATGCTGAGGATGTCCAGGAATCGGCAGACATGACCCCCCAGATTTACAAGCTTGCTGAGGACGAAGATGTTTTGCTTCCTGCAATGGCATGTATGGATGGATTTATTCTTTCCCATGTATATGAACCTGTGATCTTGCTCGAGCAGAGCCTCACCGATGAATTCCTTCCTGCTTATGATCCCGAGTTCGTTCTTGACCCAAAAAATCCGATGTCATTTGGCGCTTTTGCTGATCCTGGCACATACACGGAGTTTCGGTACAAACAGGAAAAAGCAATGGGTGTGGCCTTAGAGAAGATAGAGGAGATCGCAAATGAATTCAAAGATATCTATGGAAGATATTACGGCGGTCTTATAGACGGTTATATACTTGATGACGCTGAAATAGTCATCATGGCAATGGGTTCGGTCATAGGAACTGTAAAAGATACAATAGACGAACTTCGATCAGAAGGAGAAAGTATCGGACTTCTTAAGGTCCGGTCTTTCAGGCCATTCCCGACAGATGCTATAAGGAAAGCCCTGAAGAACGCAAAGGTCGTCATAACTCTTGACAAGAATATTTCTATCGGAAAGAATGAGGGGGCACTTTGCACTGAGGTCAAAGCCTGTCTCCATAACACAGACAATAGAGTGCCCGTTATCGGTTTCATGCTTGGTCATGGAGGGCGCGATATTCCCATGCATGTGATCAAGAAAATTATCAACAAGGCAAAGTTAGTTGAAAAAGGTATATTTATAGAAAGCGAATATGCTGACCTGAGGGAGGATCTGGCATGAGCCTGTTAAAACCCGGTCATCGTGGATGCGCAGGTTGCGGAGATGCTTTTGCAGGAAAATTCGTTCTTGATGCGCTTGGTGAGGATGTTGTAATTGTCAGCCCGACAGGATGTCTTGAAGTGTTTACTACTCCATATCCTGAATCGGCATGGGGCGTACCATGGATACATTCACTTTTTGAGAATGCCGCAGCTGTTGCTTCAGGTGTTGACGCCGCGCTGAATGCGCTTGGCAAAAAAAACAACACAAAAATAGTGATCATCGGAGGAGATGGAGCCACCTTTGATATTGGCTTGCAGGCAATATCGGGCGCATTTGAGCGCGGGCACGATATAACCTATATCTGTGTTGATAATGAGGCTTATATGAATACGGGTATCCAGCGAAGCGGCGCAACACCATTATATGCAAGCACAACGACAAGCCCGCACGGCAAAGTCTCGATAGGGAATCCCTTGCATAAAAAGAATATGCCTGCAATAATAGCAGCCCACGGGTCTCCTTATGTGGCTACAGCTTCGATCGGATATGCGCCCGATATGATAAAAAAAGTGAAAAAGGCAGCTCAGGTAAAAGGTCCCACTTATGTTCATGTTCATGCGCCTTGCTGCACGGGATGGAGATTTGACAGCTCAAAGACCATAGAGGTTGGCAGATTGGCAGTTGAGACCGCAATGTGGCCGCTTTATGAGATGGAAAACGGCGAGGTCACAAACGTCCGGAAGATCAAGAACAGGAAACCTGTGGAAGAATACTTGAAAGTGCAGGGGCGTTTCAAACATCTCTTCACCATGGATGGAAAAAATGAAAGTATCAAGAAGGTACAGGCGATAGCTGACTGGAATGCGAAACACTTCGGGTTGGAGTAGGGACTTTAGCATTATCGTGGCACTTCATTTGTACTTGAGGTAAGAGTGGATGTTCATTGAGAAGTTTGTTTCTGAAGGGCTTGCTCATTTCTCTTATATTGTAGGCAATGATAATGATGCATTCGTAGTCGATCCTAAAAGAGATGTGGATTCTTATATTCAAATTGCGAAAAGCAACTGCTGCAGGATACGGTTTGTTTTTGAGACGCACTGCAACGAGGATTACCTGATAGGATCGCTGGAACTTGAGCGGCTAACAGGTTGCAGGATAATCCACAGTGATAAACTTGATTTTGGGTATGGAGAGCCATCAACTGAGAATGATACCTTCGATACCGGTGGCATGAGGGTCAGGGTTATTGAGACCCCGGGTCATTCCCCGGAAAGCTTGAGCTTTGTGCTATATTCGTCCTTTGGAAAAATCCCTTTTGCTGTTTTTACAGGAGATGCGCTTTTTTACGGCAATGTTGGGCGCACGGATCTTATTGGCAGGGAGAAGACCGCTGAATATGCATCTATGCTTTACGACTCTGTGCATGGGAAGCTTCTCACTCTGGGAAATGGAACAATAGTATATCCCGCCCATGGAGCAGGCTCAGCATGCGGCGGGGCGATGGCAGATATTGCAATAAGCACAATCGGATACGAACGGGCCACTAATCTTATGCTTGGACTCACGCGTGAGGAATTCATTGAAAGAAAAAGAAAGAAAATATTCCGCTACCTCCTTATTTTTTAAGAATGGCAGATAATAACCTGAATGGTCCGCCATTGCTTGAACTCAGTCTGGCCGAGCCTATGGATGCACCCACATTTGCAACTATTATTGTGAACTCCACAGTGGTGGATACCCGCTCCCCTCTTTCCTTTGCCGGAGGTCATATCAAAGGTTCTTATAATATCTGGCTCGATGGATTGCCTGCGTTTGCAGGCTGGATGGTTGATTATGAAAAAGATATCATGCTTGTGACCGAGAGGCAGGAAGATATTGAGATAGCGACAAGATATCTGGCACGTATCGGGTTTGATAAAGTCAGAGGGTATCTGTGCGAGGGTATCGAGGACTGGCAGAATCACGGAATGATGCTTGAGCAAAGCGGTTTGTATACTGTGGACAATCTTCACGATAAACTTACGCAAGGCGATCTATTTGTGCTGGATGTACGCGATAAGGAGGAATATTCCGAGGATCACATTCCGGGTGCGGTTAATATCTATGTGGGAGAGCTTGAGAAAAGGCTTGATGAGGTTCCGTCAGACCGTCCTGTTGTTTCTGTATGTTCCACAGGAAACAGGTCAGGGCTCGGAGCGAGCATTCTGGCGCGCGGGGGTTTTAAGACGGTGTATAATCTTATAGGAGGCATGACAGCATGGAAGGAGAAAGGTTATTCTGCGTTTTGATATGCATAAAACAAAGGTTAAAGATGATGTATCAATATGATAATAACATATGATCATGAGCAGTAATTGTATATTCTGTAGTATTATAAAGGGTGAAATGCCTGCAAATTTTATTTATAAAGATGAAAACTTTGTGGTTTTCCATAATATTAAACCTTCAGCGCCTGTACATGTCCTGATGGTGCCGGTTAAGCACATCGAAAGCGTCAATGAACTAAAAGAGAACAACGTCGAAGTTATTTCGAGGATGATTCTTAAGTCAAATGAAATAGCAGAGGAACTTGGTATCAAAGACAGCGGTTACAAGCTTGTAATAAACGTGGGCAGCGGCGCTGGACAGGTTATATTTCATCTGCATATCCATCTCATGGGGGGATGGACCAAAAGTTAAGTGTATCTCATTTTCCTAATAATTTCAATACTTCCTGCTCGGTAAGGTCGTGCCACTCCTGATATGCATCAGCCACAGCGAATATCCTTGTTTCCCGGATGTTCAGGCAGAAAATTTCATCAACATAAGGGGTCACAAGATCGATTGCATTTTTCGAAGCAGTTGGAACTGCGACTATGATCCTTGCCGGAGATTGTCTTTTTACGGAACTTATGGCTGCCAGAAGGGTGTAACCTGAAGCCAGCCCGTCATCTACGATTATCGCTGTCTTGCCTTTTAATTCCGGAAAAGGTCTTTTTCCTGTGTATCCCCTGCTTGAAAGCCGGGGAGTTACTGCGCCCTGCACCCAACTCTTAATATTTATTTAATGAGTAACTGTTGCTTTATTGCACACATATAAATAGTTATAAGAACATATTGTTAATTGCAGAATTAGATTAAACTGAGGAAGTCCTCAACATGAGTGAAAAACGTCCTATAGAAAAGCTTGAAGGAATACTAAAAGAAATTAATATAACCGGACAGATCGATGAATCGGCAATAGTAAGCAGATCCGGTTTATTGATCTGCTCGACACTACCTGAAAAGCAACATGCAGAAACATTGGTCGCTATGTCGGCCACTATGTTCGGCGCAGCAGAAAAAGCAGCAACAGAGCTTGGAATAGATTTACCTGATAGGATAGTAATTGAATCCAAAAACGGAAAATTAATTGGAACAGGGGCCGGACCAAAAGCTCTGCTTCTGGTTATGACAAGACCGGATATAAATCTTGGATTGGTGCTTGTTGAAATGAAAAAAGCAGTCGAAAAAATAAAGCAGGCGCTTGGATAACCTCATTTTGGCCTGAAATATTCCCATTTACCAAGCGCCTGCTTCAATTCCTTGTTTTTAACCGCAAATTCATTAAGGTCAATACCATTCATAGAGGCTTCTATTGCCTGCATCACTGCCTTTGCGCCTGCTCGCGTTCCTTTTGGGTGGCCATGAATACCGCCGCTCACAAGCAATGTACAGTTATTTCCCAGGATACCCATGACCGATGGTATCAATCCCGGATGAAGACCACCTGAAGAAACCGGAAGGGCCGGCTTTATTGAGCCCCATTCCTGTGAAAGCATATTCCCTGCTGGAATATTTGAGTCCCGCAACACGCTGGCGATCTGGATCACCTCTTTTTTGCTCCCCACAAGTTTTCCTATTGCAGTACCTGAATGAATTTCATCGACCCCTATTAACCGCATGAGTTTTGCAAGGAAATACATGCTTAACCCATGTCTCGGGTTCCTGTCAAAAGCCGCATGCATCGCACGATGAGCGTGTATAGCTAATCCAATGTCGCCGCATTCATCCCTCATTGTCTGGACAGACGCTGTTCCACAGGTAACAACATCGATCATGGCAAACCTCCAGCCCGAATCCTGAAGTAATTTTGCCTTTCGTATCATTTCTTTAGTTTCACCCGTGATGTTCAAAAGGGCATCTTTGTGCTCTCCTGTTTCATTTTCGGCTTTATCCCGAAGTTTGGCCATTCGAGCGAGCCTGTCTTCAAAACGGTTAAAAGATGTGGAAGTCAGGTTCTCATCATCCTTAACAAGATCAAATCCTCCCATCCATGTTTCATATGCAACCTCGGCATGTTCTGCTGCGCTAAAGCCGATCTTGGGTTTTGGCACTGCACCCGTTATTGGGCGTTCTTTGATATTCAATAAAGACCTTATTCCTTCGATGCCGTGATTTGGACCCTTGAAAGACTTAATATATCGTTGAGGAAAGGATGCGTCAATGAGCCTCAAATTCCGAAGAGCCCTCATCCCGAAGATATTACCTGCTATCCCGCTCAGGAGCTGCGGGGCATTTCCTGGCTCCCAGAGGTCTATCGGATAAGCTATCTTTACATATTTACCATTAAATTCAAATGCGCGCGCTTTTATCTTTTCTACCCGTGCAGGTAAATCATGAAGTGTCGTCCATGTCCCGGCTGAACTTTCTGAAGCAATCCTTCCTATCGCTTCTTCCTGAGTAATTCCTTTTGCAGGTTCAAAATAGTATAAACAGATCAAATCGTCTTTTGAAGGAATGTAATTCAAATCTACGAATTCATTGTACCAATCAATTTTTCCAGTCATTCTATCACCTATCACAGTCTATTATTTAGATATTAAAAGATTGTCGCATAATCTTAAGCCAATGGGTTTATTGTTAAGTTAAAAACATGTGTATGAACAAAATCAATCAAATTAATTTCAGGTTCTTCAAGAAGAACATGCAAAGCATAGCCGTCCTGATGCCTCTTGTCCCGGGATCATATGCCGCAGAACGGCCCTGTGACGGCATAATGATCTACAGCTTTACAACGCAGCAAGCACCAACAATTTTCCGGGAAGTGTCACAGGCAACAAAAAAATCCTTATTCGTAGCCGGAGGACCTCATCCGTCTTCCCGGCCAGAAGAGACGCTTCGATTTTTTGATTATGTAGTAATAGGTGAAGGAGAAGAAACATTGCCTGAATTGATCGATGTAATTCAAAATAAAGGGGACATTTCATCCGTTAAAGGTATCTCTTATAAAAATGAGGCAGAAGATATCGTTTTCACCGAAAAGAGAAGCCAGGTTGATTTAGATAAATTTCCGCCATTTGACCCGGGGATCATGCTCAATACTATAGAGATTACTCGCGGTTGCCCATTTAATTGCGCTTACTGCCAAACCCCGCAATTATTCGGCCACAATATGAGACACAGGAGCATTGATGTTATCTCAAAATATTCAAAGTTCCTCAAAGACATTAGATTCACGTCCCCAAATGCTTTTGCTTACGGTTCAGATGGAATACATCCGCGCATTGAAAAAATTGAATCGCTTCTTCGTGCATTGCAGCCCGGAAGGATTTTTTTCGGGACATTTCCTTCAGAAGTGAGGCCGGAATTCATAAACGACAGTATCCTTGAGCTTGTGTCGAAATATTGCAGAAATTCAACTATCAGCATGGGAGGACAATCAGGAAGCCAGGGGATACTTGAAAGCATAAAGCGAAAACATACTGTGGAAGATATTATCATCGGGGCTGAGAAATGCCTGGAACATGGTTTTAACCCAATCGTTGATTTCATATTCGGGCTTCCTGGTGAAACTGAAGCTGACCAGCTTGAAACTATAAAAGTGATAAAATGGCTAACAGGAAAAGGAGGAAATGTCCATTCCCATTATTTCATGCCGCTTCCGGGCACAGAGTTTGAAAATTCAACACCTGCTCCGTTATCAAAAGAGGTGGAAAAGGTAATGGGGGACCTGGCGCTAAATAGAAAAACTACGGGCGTGTGGTCTTAATTCCCAGGGTAGAATCATTAATATCAGATCTAAAAATGATAGAACATGCATATTATAAAATAAGCGAAACCCTTATATCTTTAGGAACATAAACATTAGGATTATGTTCCTGTTTATTGATCGAAAAGAAGAAATTCAATACTTAGAGGATAGATACATTCAAGCAGGTTTTGATTTCTTCGTGATTTACGGAAGAAGAAGGATCGGGAAAACCGAGTTGATAAAGAACTTCGTATCAAACAAGCCGCATATTTATATGCTTTGCAATAAAGCCGGTACTCCTTCGAATATTTTAAAATTCAAGAAAGAGATTGCAAAATTTGTTCAAGAACCTGAGATTGCCTCAGAAAATATTGAAGAAATATTTTCTTATCTTGTGAAAAAAGTGAATCAGAAGGTAATAGTGGTATTGGATGAATTTTCATTTCTTGTTGAAAAGGACGATTCTATACCTTCACTGTTCCAGGGAGTGATTGATGAAGTCTTAAAAAATAAAAATATTATGTTGATACTTTGCGGTTCAAGTATAAGTATGATGGAGAGTTTGCTAGGGATTAAGAATCCGTTGTATGGACGAAAAACAGGTCATATGAAAATAGATTTCTTGAAATTCAGGTATCTTAAGGAATTCTTTCCAGGAAATACTTTAGAAGAAAATATTAAAATATATGCTATCTTGGGTGGTGTACCATTCTATCTTGAAAAGTTCAAAGCGGATAAATCTGCGCTTGAAAATTCATTAGTGGAGATACTCTCAAAAAAAGGCCGGCTTTATGAAGAGGTAGATTTTCTTCTAAAAGAAGAAATGAGGGAACCTGATATTTATAAATCAATTCTTTCTGCGATAGCGCAGGGTAATGCAAAAGTTGTGGATATAGCAGACACAACCGGGATAAAGGCATCTGACATGGACAGGTATTTGAAAGTCCTTATGATACTTGGAATAATCAAAAAAGACATGCCAGTAACCGAGACGAAAAGCAAAAAGACATTATATTTAATAGATGATAATTTTTTTGATTTTTATTCCTTATTTTTTGAACCTTACCGTTCTGACATCGAATTAGGAGAAATGAAAAATGTCGAAGAAAATCTGAATAAAAAGTTCAATGCTTACATTGGCAGAAAATTTGAAAATCTTGTAAGAAAAGAATTAATAAGGAAAGTCTCACCGTTTCCAATATCAAAGTTGGGGAAATGGTGGGGTTTTTATAGGAAAAATGATGAGAGAATAGAACTTGAAATTGACATTGTTGCATTAAACGAAGATATGAATCAAATCCTTTTTTCAGAATGTAAATGGCAGGATAATGTAAATTCCCAAAAAATATTAGAAGAATTAAAAGAAAAAACAAAATACGTCAAATGGCATAATGATAACAGGCAGGAACACTATTCTATCTTTGCAAAAAGCTTTTCAAAAAGAACAAAACAGGCATTGTGTATTGATTTAAAGGATATAGAGAAAATAATAGACGAAAAGGCATAAGGGAATGATTCAATTTCCTCTTCCCTCTAACATTATCGTGCGCCCCGGAATCCTGTCTAAAGCTTGATATCCTCGCTTTCAACAAGCAGCCTGAACTCATCAAGGCTCAATCGTCCGTCTTTCTTAAACTTCTCTTTGGCTTGCTCACGCTTTCCAACATTTTTCTGCTGATCGCGGCCAAGCTGGTATTCTTTCATCTGCTCAAGATAAACCCCAAGTTCATCACGCAGCTTCGGGATTTCTGTCTTCAGTACGCCTATTTTCTTTCGAAGAGGCGCGATGCCTTTGAATTTTTCATTTAACTGGGCATGATATGAGTCAGCTTCCTTACGCAGCGTATCTATTTCATTGTAAAGTTTTATCATTTCTTCATGGAACTTCTGGGATTCCTGGGCAAGCGTCTGGATCTTAGCATGCAAAGTATCCATATCAGTGTAGATTTCTTTGCCCTTAGTATATTCAAGAGTGATCACAGAATGTATCTCATTGGCTTTCTGGGTGGCTTTCAATCTCTCGTTTAACTCATTTAAACGGTCGAAAATGTTTATCTCATGCTCAAGCGGAAGGTCTGCCGTCAAAAAGAGGTTTAATTCCTCTTGATAGGCCTTTTCAAGTGTTTCAAATCTTCCCCTGGCTGTAAGGTTCAATTCATCGCGTGATTTCTTAAGTTCCCCTATCCTCTCACTGAATTCTTTCCCCTTGCCCCTCATCTGGTCTCGCTGTGCCTTCAGTTCTGCGATCTTTGCGTTTGTCTCATCCCGCTTTTTTCGCAGGTCAGCAGCTTTTGGCGACAGTTCCTTGACTCTTGCATTTAAGCCGTCACGTTTGGCTTTGAGGTCGTTGCCGCCCTGGTTATGAAGGGAAATATCCCTGAATATTGTTTTTAATTCCCTTTCCTCCTGTTCGATCCGCTGCCGCAGGAGATTGATCTTCTCTTTCAATTCACGTTCAGATAATTTAGGGTAAACTTTAGGCGTTTCGATCTGATTTTTTTCCGCTTTATTTTCCGGAACATTTATCGGAGTATTTTCCGTTTGCATATTTTGCATATCCTCAGGTTCACTCAACTTTGATCCCCCCTTTTTGTTTTTCCCAGTAACCTAAAGCATTGGTATGGCTTTCAATCCTTCTTTTTAACCAGTTATGCCTTCCCTCTATTTCTCCTGCCTGTTTATCAAAATCCTTTGCAGAACCAATATCCTGTTTGGGTTTATCCTGGATCGATAAAAGTTCTTTATGCGATTCATGCGCTTGCTCTAATTTATCAATTATTACTGTTGACATAACTGATATTCCAGCTTTCTTTGCCTCGGTTTCAAAATCATAAAGGAGTTTTTTAACTTCCACTATGGCTTTTTCTTCATCATCAATCTTTCTTGAATTCTGGAGTTTTCTCTCGTGTTCTTCGATCCTGGCCAAAAGACGTGTTACTTCATGTATATTGGGTGATTTAGCCTGTTGCATCCTCTCAATTACCTCTTTAAAAAGCCCTTCCCTTTGTTTTTTCGCCTGATGGAAATAGAGGAAATATTTTTCATTTAGAACAGTTATTTTTGTTTCGTCCATCTCTATTTCCTTTTTAAGATCATCGGTTTGCTTCTTAATAGAAATGAGCTTATTTTCAAGCCCGGAAAATTCTTCTTTAAAAGCTCCAAGGAACTTATTATGTTTTTCAATAACAAGATCCATTAATATATTATTGTCAATTATTTCAGTCATATTTGTACCATCTGTGCATGGGGTATCCCATCAATAAAGATCACAATATCAGGGTCGATACATCCGCACTCAACAGCGCATGCAATTGATCTGTTCCCTGAGATATTTGCGATATTTGCGCATGAAAGTGATTCCTTAACCTCATTTTCGCAAACTTCTTCACCTTTGTAGAAGCTTTCTTCAAGTCTGAGAACAAGTTTTCCTTCTTTGAATTTTTTCCCAAGAATTTCCCTATCACAGACCGCAACTATCAATTTGCCATCCGTATCATATTTTTTCATATACATGTTCAAACAACCCTGAACTTATCATTACTTGACTCAATTATCTCTCCAGCGCTCTTTAACTTTTGTATCATATCCTCAACGGTATCTTTCTTGATACCTGATTCTTGCGCCTTTGATATAATCTCTTCCCTGGGTGCAGCGCCCATTTCTTTCTGGAGATCCCTGATTATTTCCCTGAGTACCTTGATCCTGTCCCTCTGGCTTTTACCCATCCCCACATTAACGATATCTGCATCAAGCCTTCCGGTTTCAGGGTCTGTCATGACCTGCTTTAAACTTGCCATCACAATTCGGATGATCCGGTTTGTGTCATCTATTGTTATGACATTACTCAAACGCACACGCGCACTTGCTTCAGCCAGGCGTATAAGGGCTTCAAGCTGGCGGGCTGTAACAGGCACTGGAGAATCCGGGGCCTCACCCTGTTTCCTGAGGCCAAGATAAAAGTCGATCAAATGTTTCCTTGCATCGTCCTGGATAATAGGGAAGATATTCCTCTTTGTATATGCAATATATTTCCTGAGCTTCTCTGCTTCTAACACCGGCTGGATGATCTCCATGGCTTTCGTAATATCATCCGTGCTGATGCCCGAATTTATTATATTTTTTCTCCTGGCTGAAAGTTCGCCCGCATAATGGGCTTTCAGGATATGTTCTGCGATCGCAGTATCCCTGTTGACCGAAGGCTCATCAGTAAGTATAAAGATCAGGTCAAAACGGGAAAGCAGGGCTGGTGGCATGTTTATTTGTTTTGCAATGGGTTCATACCTGTCAAACCTTCCGAATTTCGGGTTAGCAGCTCCGAGAAGGGCGCAGCGTGATTTCAATGTAGCCATGATCCCGGCTTTTGCTATGCTTATGGTCTGCTGTTCCATTGCTTCGTGCATGGAACTCCTGTCATCGGGTTCCATCTTGTCCAATTCATCAACGCAGGCAAGACCCATATCAGCAAGCACAAGGGCGCCGGCTTCAAGTGTCCAGCGGCCATCGCCGAACTCATCCTTGACGGCTGTGGCAGTAAGACCGGCCGATGTCGAGCTTTTACCGCTTGTGTAGATCCCCCGTGGCGCAAGTTTTACGGCATACCGCAAAAGCTGGGATTTGGCCACGCCAGGATCCCCCACAAGGAGTATATGCACATCTCCGCGAATGCGCGCCCCATCGGGCAGGTACTTTGCAATCCCGGAAAAAAGCTGAAGCGCCATGGCTTCCTTCACTTCCTCATATCCATAGATCGAAGGAGCAATGGAGCCGATTATCTTTTTATAAATCTCCGGGTCCTTCCCAAGGGTTATGATTTCCTCGATATCCTCTTTTGATATCTCGATATCTTCAAATTCCTTGTCTTCAATATCTATCGATATCCCGTCAAGCAACAGGTCAAAAAATGTGCTTTTCCCCTCACGGTTGCTCCTCTGGAATGAGCGCAATACCCCGGATAGTATAACGCGATCACCCGGTGACACAAGTCCAGCCAGGTCGTCATCAACATCCACATCAAGAGTCTGGGGCTGCTCACCCCCCCGAAGATCGTCAGGGGATTCCTGTATCCTGAGTTTTTGGGCATCGATGAATTCGGATTGGTCATGAACAAGCTTAAAAGCACCTTTCCGGCCGCAAACATCATTCTCGCACTCAAAAGGCTCAACAAACTTTCCATTACCCTGGGGCATGAATGTTATTTCACCGCATTTCTGGCATTTGAAAGCCGCATTAATGATCTTTGGCCTTACTTCTGTCGCTTTCCTGATCAAGCCAGAGACTGCTACGAATTTGTTAATGTTTTCACTTCGAAGCTCCCTTATCTGGATACGCTCCGGTATTTTGATTATCCTTACATGCGTTTCTGTAAGAACAACGTCGGCAGGAAGATCAATACTACTGAGAGCCTCGTTTGAATGTTTAATTACATGGTCGGGATGCTCAAGCAATTCCCGGGCAAGTTCCATATCGAACCGTTCAATGTCGGGAAATTGCACAACAAGACTTCGTTTTTCCGGAAAATCCTTTGCTAATTCAAGGATGTTCTCCCAGTAATATCGTTTAAAGAAGTCTTCCCATACCTGGATAGATGATTGAACCATTTTTGACTACTTAAGCCTGAAGGGTATTTCAATCTTTCGAGACTGAAATTTTCAATGTAACATCATAAGAAAGATTTCTGCCAACCACTGATATATATCAATATATCACAAGTTATTTACATGAGCATAAGAATATTGATGTAGCGCTCAATCTCCTTACTATCATTGCCAACACGATTATGGTTATAACTATTTTATTGAGCGCTATTGTGTTTACGAACCTTGCTCATTTGTTTGGGTTCATAAATTTGTGAACACGATTTATACACGATCCGGCTATAAGCGAAAATAAACAATTTTATATAACATAGGGATAAAATGGAAAATCCAAAGTTATCAAATGATAAAAGAAAAAATAATAAAAAGTGCTCTTTCAACCTCAAAACTTCCCGGCCTTGACTATGCCCTTAATCCATACAGAGGCTGTGAACATGCCTGTGTCTATTGTTATGCCCCATCTGTCATTCACTGGGATAAAGGGAAATGGGGCGAGCTAGTGGAAGCAAAAGTGAACCTGCCACGTATCCTTTCAAAAGAACTCAGAGCAAAGAAAAAAGGCGTTGTGGGGCTTGGAACGGTTACTGATCCTTACCAGCGGGCTGAGAAGAAATATAAAATTACGCGCCAATGTCTTGAGCTATTGTTAATGCATGATTTTCCGGTTTGTATCCAGACAAAGTCTTCACTTGTATTGAGGGATATGGATTTGCTGAAAAGATTTTCAAACATCGAGGTGGGTGTGACTCTCACGGCGCTTGATGAGAACGTCAGGGAAAAACTTGAACCGGGGGCATCAAGTGTTGAGGAGAGACTGATGGCACTTTCAGAGCTTTCGAAGAATGGGATTGATACATGGGTTTTTTTGGGGCCGGTGATGCCTTATATCACTGATGTTGAGGCGCTGGTTGATGCCATAGCCATAGTGAATCCGAAGTATGTGCTTATGGACAGGCTCAGGTTGAGATGGGGGGTCTGGGAGAGGGTGAGGGAGTTTATTGAAGGATTTAAGCCTGAGCTGCTTGCTGATTATGAGAGGATTTTTTTGAAAGGTGAGGACTATTACAGCGCAGTTTTTGAAAGGGTCAGGAGGAGATGTGATGAGAAGGGAGTGATGTGTAAGATGAACAGGTTGGTGGATTGAGCCTCGATAACCTGACGTGATCAGCCAGATATCAGTCTGTTATCCAGACTGCCAGGCGCTCGCTTGGTGCCTGCGCCCTTCTGTTTTTTTATAGATATTCTATTCACTCTGGATTTTCGCTGCCTGCAGCGTATGCTCCATAAGGATGGCTATCGTCATGGGACCCACGCCTCCCGGAACTGGCGAGATCAATTTCACCTTTGGCAAAACATCTTCAAAATCCACATCCCCGTATACCTTTTCATCCTGCCACGTTATACCAACATCAAAAACGATCGCACCTTCCTTCACCATGTCAGCTTTGACCAGCCCCCGAACGCCTGTTGCCACAATTAAGATATCGGCTTTTTGTGTCTGGCTCTTAAGATCCTTTGAAAAAACATGACAGATCTTCACGGTTGCATTGCGGTTTAAAAGCATAATTGCAGCAGGCTTTCCCACAACATTGCTGTGCCCGACCACTACAACCTCCATGCCTTTCGGATCGATATTGAATTCACAAAGTGCCCTTATTATCCCTTTTGGAGTACAGGGAACAAAACCTTCGCTCCCGATGAACATTTTTCCCATGTTGAGCGGATTGAAACCATCCACATCCTTAACTGGTGATATCTTCATCATCACTTCACGTTCATCGATATGTTTGGGTAAAGGCAGCTGTACGAGTATGCCGTGTATCTCCGGGCGCCTGTTCAAAGTTTCGATGAGCCAGATTATCTCTTCCTGCTTTGTTTCCTGGGGAAATTTGTGGTCCTCGGATATGATCCCGACACGTTTTGCAGCCCAGTGTTTAAGTTTTACATACAGTTTTGACGGGGGGTGTTCTCCTACTAGAATTGTAGCAAGAGCCGGCTTTACGCCATGCTCTTTTACAAAAATCTCAACTTCTTCCTTTACTCCGGCTTCAATATCCAGTGCTATTTTTCTCCCATCTATTACTCTGGGGTCTGTGACTTCGGGAAGCGGTTCCATCAGCGACCTCACTCGTATGGGATCGGGAACTGGTTGCAAAGGTCAAGAATACTTCTCCTTGCTTCCTTGATCTTATTTGCATCATTGATGTTCCGGATGACCTCGTCGATCGCCTCAGCAATAATTATCATTTCCTTTTCCTTCATTCCCCGCGTAGTTGCAGCCGGCGTGCCTATGCGGATGCCGCTTGTGATGAAGGGGCTTTTTGTCTCAAAAGGAATTGTATTTTTATTCAGGATTATACCGGCATCCTGCAATTTTGCTTCGGCTTCCTTGCCGGTTATGCCAAGCGACGTCAGGTCAACAAGCATCAGATGGTTATCCGTGCCGCCAGATACAAGTTCATTGCCTCGCATCACCAGTTCACCGGCAATCTTCTTTGCATTTTTCACTATTTGCTTCTGGTAGTCATTGAATTCCTTGCTCATCGCTTCTTTAAATGCCACTGCTTTTGCAGCTATAACATGCATAAGAGGGCCTCCCTGGATTCCGGGGAAAACCGTCTTATCGATATCTTTTGCATATTCTTCCCTGCACATTATCATGCCGCCGCGCGGTCCCCGCAGGGTCTTATGCGTTGTTGTTGTTACAAAATCCGAATATGGTACAGGGTCGCAATGTTCGCCTGCGACAACTAATCCTGCAATATGCGCGATATCAGCAAGCAACATCGCTCCTGCCTCATCCGCAATTTCCCTGAATCTTTTGAAATCAAGTTCACGGGGATATGCGCTTGCTCCTGCAACGATGATTTTTGGTTTGTGTTCTTTTGCGATTTTTGATAATTCATCGTAATCTATGGTTTTTGTCTGCCTTGAAACACCATACGGGACTATCTTGAATAATTTCCCTGAAAAATTCACAGGACTGCCATGGGAAAGATGGCCCCCGTGCGATAGATCCATACTCATTATCGTATCCCCGTACTTGAGCGTTGCAAAATAAACAGCCATATTCGCCTGCGAACCTGAATGCGGCTGTACATTTATATGTTCTGCCCTGAATAGTTTCTTTGCCCTTTCTATTGCAAGGTTCTCTGCTGCGTCTACAAACTCGCAGCCCCCATAATATCTCTTTCCGGGATAACCTTCTGCATATTTATTTGTCATTACAGAGCCCTGCGCCTCCAAAACTGCGCGGCTTGCATAGTTTTCAGAGGCTATCAGGTTCAGTTTGGTTCTTTGCCTTTCAATTTCATGTCTCATTACTTCATAAATTTCAGGGTCAATTGTTTTTAACGGCATAATTATTCCTTTTATCTTATGATTTTCACTTTCCGTCCTTCAAGACGCAGCCTATTTTCGACAAACAATTTAACAGCTTCGGGATAAATCTTGTGCTCCTGTTCAAGTATCTTTTCTGCAAGAGTCTGGGCTGTGTCCTCGTCTTTCACTTCCACGCATTTTTGCACTATTATCGGCCCACCATCAAGTTCTTCATCCACAAAATGAACCGTGCATCCTGCAACTTTTACACCATACCTGAATGCCTGTTCCTGTGCATGAAGGCCGGGAAAAGCAGGAAGGAGAGCTGGATGAATGTTGAGTATGCGATTCTTATATGCGGCAAGTAATGTTTTCCCAAGGATTTTCATATACCCGGCAAGAAGGACGAGTTGAACATCATGGTTTTTCAAAACTTTCAGAACTTCTTCCTCGTATGAGTCCTTTGATCCAAATACATTCGGATCTATATTAACAGCATTTATTCCGTGTTTCCTGGCGCGCTCCAGTGCGTAAGCATCTCCAATATCGCTTACCACAACACAGATTTGAGCTTTCAGATAGCCATTTTCAATACTATCTATAATAGCCTGGAGATTTGAACCTCTTCCTGACACAAGCACTGCTATTTTGATCACAAGATGCCCTTATACCTTCAGGAATATAATAGGTTTTGGTTTATTTATGTTTATAAAATTCGGTTAATAAATCGTTAGTACAGTTGATTCGCGCTTTTGCCATTCCCACAGGGCAATCCGGTTGATGTTTGTCCCCACAATGCAAGCAACCTTTTTCAATAGCGCTTAGATAATCTATTTTAGATTTAAATAATTCGGTCAAACTATTCACCTCTTTGTTCATTACAACTTTTGTAAGAATAAATGCTCTGTTTTGCATGATTTTGGGATTATCGATAAAAACCCATAAAGTTTTAATATATCCTGTTATTATTAAGTTGATTTGGAATATGGCTTCAGAATCAAAAATCAAATGCGATGACGAATATTCATTATCTGCTATCAATACAAAGAATGAAGTAATCAATGTTATCGTCCGCAAGTGCCATCATTGCAATGAAATAGTTCCAAAAGTGGGAATATGTTCAGATTGCAGCACGGAATATGAACACAAAAATACAGTGGAGAACCCGGAAACAGGTTTTATCCATTTTGTTTATGAATGTTCAGGTTGTCCTCCGGCAAAAAGAAAAGCCCAGAAAATTATTAAAATAAATGATGGCAACAACAGAGAGTCGCGTGACGATCTGATAAAGAATTTTTTGTAACATAAAGTATCTAATTATTTTTTGCCTTTATAACAGTAACTTATAATCTCAATCAACAAAAATCATTTTTTCAGAATGCGGGATCAGGTTTAATTCCTCCGCAATTTCCAGCAATTTTTCTACTGCTGCAATGCCGTCCCCTAAATCCCTCGTATAATCATTTACATATAGCTTGATGTGTTGTTCAATCACTTCGTCATCAAGCTCTTGTGCGTTCTTTTTGATATATTCCACTGTTTCTTCAGGATGCCTGGATGCATATTCCAGACTCTGCCTGATGAGCCCATCAACGTTCCTGATTACGGTTGCACCCAGGTCTCTTCGTGCAAGGATTCCTCCAAGTGGGATCGGTAAACCGGTTTTATTTTCCCACCATTCACCCAGGTCTATTATCTTTACAAGATCATATTGAGGGTAGACGAAACGGCTCTCATGGATGATCAAACCCGCATCAACACTGCCCATACTGACCGCATTCATGATCCTGTCAAAAGGCATATGTACAATATTTTTTGCGCCTGGCGCGAACATTTGCAGAAGCAGATAAGCAGTTGTCATCTTTCCGGGAATAGCAATTTTTTTCGAAATAAGTTCCTCTTGATCTATTCTGTTCCTGGCGACTATCAGCGGCCCGCAACCTCGTCCGAGCGCGCTTCCCGAATGCAGGAGACAATATTTGTCCCTTAAAAAACCAAATCCATGGAATGAGGCTTTTGTTATATCAAAAACTTTTTGCAAAGCCAGGCGATTCAGGGTTTCCACATCCTTTAAGGTTTCCTTGAATTCAATATCGGAAGTTAGCTTGTTATGTGTCAGGGCATAGAAAATAAATGTATCATTGGGACATGGTGAATAACCTATAGAGATTTTCATTCCAGACCCCTGACCAGTTCACTTACTGCCTTATTACAATTCGATACTGCAAGGGGTATGTTCCATTTTTTCATATCCCTGTCCCCAATTAAATTACTTATTCCCCTGATCTCGATCATCGGGACCCCGTAGATGGCACAAATATGGGCGACAGCTGCACCTTCCATGTTTTCACATAAACCAGTAAAACGCTTTTGCATGATTTCACCACTAATGAGTGTGCCAGAACACTGCGATACTGTTATGAAATGACCTGCATGCGTGTTTAATCCGATGTCTTTTGAAACATTTATTGCAAGATGCAATAATTTCCTGTCCATGGGGAAAGAATTGAAATATTCAACCTCAGTTTTCAATAGAGCAAAACCTGTGAAATCCATGGATTTCCATCCCTTAGTGGTCATTACTCCTTCCTCACCATAATTTTCACTCTGTGCAACTACTACATCCCCGACATCGGCATTCGAATAAGCGCCGGCAATACCAAAAAGTACCAGGAAATCTATTTCATTATTTTCAAGGATAAGGGTTGTAGAGTGCGCAGCATTCACCTTGCCTATACCGCAATGGGAAAAAATAACAGGATTCCCGTGTAAATAACAATTCGAAATAACTCCCTGTTCTTCATAAGGCGAAGGTTTGATCTGGCATCTCAAATCTATCGATTCTATGGGAGTAGGTGCGATAAGAGCAAATTTTACCATGAAGTTATATTTGTTTCATGGGATATAGCTTTTATAATGAAATTGAGGAAAGTTGCAGCATAGAGGGTGGATGAAGAGGCGTTATTGTGCAACTTCCTCACAATTACATAATATGTCTGTGCTATTACTTAAATGTTGTGCAAAAAAATAACAGTTACATATACATTTTGATTTGTTTTCGCAACACATTGATTAGATATATATAGTGCTTGCACACATTATTATAGTGTGCAAAGGTTGCTCATTGAATTCTAAATTCTGCGACTTGCATATGTGAACCGGAAATAAAATGAATTCAAATATCGAAACGGACTCAAATGATAATATGAAAGTCTTTGAGAAAAGGCTTCAGTCGCTGGAGCGCAGGATAGGGGAGATCGAATCGCGCCTTCACCCGGTTGTAGAAGACCAGGTCGCCTTATACCTCACAATTCCTGACAGTTTAAGAAAATCCCTTTTTGCGGTATCAGAATTGTCAAAAGCCACTGCGGACGAAGTGTGCGTACGAACAGGCCGGCACAGGTCAATTGAGAACAAATACCTTAACGAACTTGTCAGGGCGGGATGGTTAAAACGAGAAAGGGTCGGGAAAAAAATATACTATTCATCACGAAAAAAGAAAGAGGAAGAGTCACCTGGAATTATAGGATCAATAGATGAACTGGATAAGAAACTTGAAGAGATACTGGGTTAAGATATTATGCATAGAATTATTTATTTAAGGTGCAAGAAATGTGGATAAGCTTTCATTCTTATAAAGGCGGAACAGGCAAGACAAATATATCGGGAAACCTTGCCTGCTATCTTGCCAGTAAGGGTTATAAAGTCGGACTGGTAGACACTGATTTTTCAGGCCCCGGCATTCATGCACTTTTTAGCCTGAAGACCAAAAAGACGTTAGTAGATTACCTGCAGGACAGGGCAGCTCTTGAAGATATCGTGTACAAGAGAGGGGAGAGAGAGCTTTATATCATCCCATCCTATGCCACCGAGGAAGATATTGTCACCTTCTCTAAAGACCCTGCAGAGGCAAAAGAAAAGCTACAGGCGTTACTACGGGATTTCCAATCCTTGCATAATCCAGACCACATTATATTTGATTGCAGTCCCGGACTTAACAGGTCAAGCCTTCTTATCATGGGTATTACGCAAATCAGCATTGTAGTATGTACACTGGATAAACAGGATATACGGGGAACTTATGTTGTTTCAGGGGTTGCCCGGCGTTTGAAATCCAGGCCACGTATCTTGTTCAACAAGCTTCCTAAAAATAAGTATGAAGCTTCAAAAGAAACACTGGAAGAGCTAAGCAGAAAAATGGGTCTTGAACCTATCGGAGTTATACTGTATGATGAAGCGATGGCTGGCGCATGGTCAAGAAAGATCATGGTGCATGCTTATCCCAGTTCGGAATACAGTAAACAGATCGTACAACTCTGGGAAAGGATCAATCAACCGATTGGTCCCCCGTAAAGATGCGCTTTCTCCTCTACTTCCAGTTCCAGTTTTTTCTTTTCTTCAGGAGTAAGACTGAATAATTCCTGTAAATCTTTATCCGCATCAACGCTGCCGAGGATCAGCTCGCTGCCTGTGAAGCAAAACGGAATGCTCAATTCTTTGCTTCCCACCTGTGCATGGATTTTCTTTTCATCAACCCTGATGATCACATCGATAAGTCCAAGAAGGTCAGATTCAACGCTTCCCGGTAATGCTTTATTTACCAGCATTGTCACAAAACCCCCTCCTTCGGCCCGTATTATTGTATCCAGGTATTTCAGAGGACGCACAATGGCATCCAGACGATCAAGCGCCGCCAGAATGCCGATGTTGTCAAGCATAACCAGGGATGTGGGATATTTTTTAAGCAATTTAACCACCTCCATGATTATGCATGTATAGTCCAATGGATTGCATCGGGAGGCCTGGTGTGCTTTTGTTTTGTCTTCAGTGATAGTAGCATCCACAAACCACACATTCTCAATCGATACTGCCAGCTCATAAGAGGAGAACTTGGAAAATATTGTATTTGGCGTATCCCTCAGGCATATCCATATAACGGTTTTTCCATCGCGGATCGTTTCATACATGATATGGTATACAATGCGCTCAGTGGGTGCCTCTATAGAGCCCATAAAAACACTGCTCCTGCCATATAGGGCAGTTCTTAATTCAGCAGTAATATCCTTCGGCATAATAACCATGTTTTAGCACATGAATAGCATTAAACATTACCCTCAAAATTCACTGTCATGCCATCTTTGGCTGCAATGACTTTCACACCTGTTTTTTCTGATAGGAGCTTTGCCTGGTGTTCAGGGGATGATTTCAGTACCTGTAAACCAAAGTGGGTCAATATGGCCTTTTTCGGTCTTATCTTATTGATCAAGTCCCCTGCCTCCTCCATATTCAGGTGATGTATCCTTTTATCGGTTTTCATCCTCACAACATTGATTATCAGGTAATCAATGCCAGCATACGCATTTACCAGTCCTGGAAAATATTCAGTATCGGGAATATATCCCAAGCTCCCGGATCTGAATGTGTAAATGACCCCATAAGTTTCAACCGGATGCATATTTTCGACAGGGAACTTCATTCTGATATCCTTCAGGGTTATTTCCATTCCTTTTTTTATTTCATTTATTTCAACAAACGGTCTCACATATTGGAGAATAACCGGGTCAGAATTAAAGCAATCCGAAGGTGCGATCAAGCGCCCTCTTGGAGTAAATCCTCCACCCGTCATTGCTTCCGTTACTACATTCACATCATTGGAATGATCTATATGCCTGTGGGATAAAATAATAGCATCAAGATCTCTTGGTTTAAGGCCAAGCTGATGCACCATTACAAGGGAACCGGGTCCCGGATCATGCAGGATATTCAGGCCGTCAAGTTTTAGCCAGAAGCCGCCGCTTTTTCGCAACTGGTTAAGAACAACCATTCTCCCACCACCGGTTCCAAGAAAGGTTACACTTGACATATATTATTATCTATAATCTTTATCAGCCTTAAAACATTATATTAAACGGTTAAATTTGGCATCGGCAATCAAAAATTCCGGAAAATGATTTAACCATAGGATTCGTGATAATGCCTGTGAGAAAAGAATTCAGGAAACTCGCAACCCGTGACGAAGCAAGAAAGATCATCAACAGCCTTGAAATTGAACCTCGATCATTCGAAATGGAAATAGAAGACGCTTTTGGACATATTCTTGCAATGGATGTTGTTTCACAGGTGGATGTCCCTCCATTTACGAGAGCAACGATGGATGGTTATGCAGTTCATGCGTCTGATACTTACGCTGCGCGTGAGGATAGGCCGATCAGGCTTAGAATTGTTGGATCTATAGATGCAGGAAAAGATCCCGGCATTTTTCTTAAAAAGGGTGAGGCAGCTGAGATCGCAACTGGTGCGGTAATGCCGGAAGGAGCGGATTCTGTAGTGATGGTTGAGTACACGCATTTTGATAAAGATATTTTCATCCACCGTCCGGTCTCCATTAATGAAAATGTTATGCAAGCAGGCTCAGATATAATGGCTGGAGAGAGGGTTTTAAGAAGGGGCGCATATCTTGGCGCCCCGGAAATCGGGGTTATTTGCGCGATCGGAAAAACAAAAATAAGCGTCTTTGGGCTTACTGTGGGCATAATCTCAACAGGAAATGAGCTTAAAGAGCCGGGATGCCAGCTTGATGCAGGAGAGATCTATGATGTGAATTCTTTTTCGCTTTCATGCGCGGTCAGTGAATGCGGGGGGACTCCTATCCGTTACAAAAATGTTCGGGATGATGAGACAGATATCAAAAAAGCATTAAATGAAATATCAAAAAGTTGTGATCTCATTCTCACTTCAGGAAGCACGTCAGCTGGTTCTGGCGATGTTATGTACAGGATAATTGAAGAAAACGGTGTGGTCTTTGTCCATGGAATCGATATAAAACCGGGAAAACCTGCAATTATCGGGAAGATTTTTGGAAAACCTGTTTTTGGGCTTCCGGGATATCCTGCTTCATCTCTTACGATTTTCAATGAATTTGTGGCGCCTTTGATACGTGAAATGACCGGAAAAAAACGTATCAATAATAAAATACATGCCAGAATGGCTATAAGGATACGTTCCGATGGCAGAAGCCAGCTTCTTCCTGTGGGTCTTATCCGGGCAATCGCTTATCCTATAGAGAAAGGATCTGGAGCCATAACAACTCTTTCTGAAGCGGACGGTTTTATAGAAATCCCGCCAACAGTTGAGATCATAGAAGCAGGTGATGATGTTGAAGTCACTTTGTACGGAGAACTTGATAACCCGGACATATTCTTTGTTGGCAGCCAGTGTCTTGGCCTTGATACGCTTGCAGACATAACCGGGCTTAAAATGCGGATAATAAACGTGGGTTCATCTGGCGGAATAAGCGCGATCAAAAACGGTATTGCCGATATAGCCGGAGTGCACCTCCTTGATGAATCCGGTGTATATAACATCCCTTTTCTTGAAAAATTCGGGATTTCTGAGGCTGTTCTTGTAAAGGGATACCTGAGAGAACAGGGCTTGATAATACGAAAAGACAGCAAAATAGTGAAATTTGAGGATCTGACCAATGCAAGGTTCATTAACAGGAATACCGGTTCGGGAACAAGGGTTTTGACCGACCTTAAGCTAAAGGAGATCGCAAATCAGCGTGAAATATCTTTCGAAGAACTTGCCAATTCAATAAAAGGTTATCACACTGAAGCAAAAACCCATAGTGCGGTCGCTGCTGCGGTAAAATTGGGTAAAGCGGATGTCGGGGTAGGAATTCTTACAGTTGCAGAACTGAATGGTTTAAAATTCATAAGAATAGCTGATGAAGAGTATGATTTTGTTATCCCTGAAAGACTTATGGAAAATGATGGGATCAAGAAATTCCTGGAAGCGCTTACATCAGAAGAACTCAGGAAAAATTTACCTCCCGGGCTCAAGGCATATGAAAGAACAGGAAACATTATTAGTTTTAAAATTCAAGGTTAGATTGGAGATTCAATGTTTATGAAAAAGATCTTTGTTTGTTTTATTATTGTCTTGTTAATGGCTTTTCCGGTTTCTGCGGAGGAAGTTTCGCTTAACAAATGGGTATTGAATGTGACAATAGACGATGATGGTATGGTAGAAGAGACTATACAAACCGAATTTGAAAATACGGGTACAAACTCTATTGATGGTTTTTCTTTTGTGGTTCCGGCATCTACAGTTGTACTTAACCTGGATAATATCACGAGCATTCCTTCAACGGAAAATGAGGTGAAACAACAAACCATCCCCGGAGGGATCAAGATAATTATCAATTTTGGTAAACCTATTGAGGCAGGAAATAAATGGAATGGACGGGTTTCCTTTGCCGCTGAAAAATGGGCCGTGAAAGAAGGGATGGATTATTCCATAAAAATTCCGATAAATGCGCCAAAGGCGATTATCGCCGGGAAGGAAGTTGAATTCTCAATACCGTCCGATCCTGAGATCAGAAGCCAGATATTTCTTCCGAGAGCCGTCAACGTAACGTCTGTCGAGATAAATTCCAAACAAAAGAAATCATATAAAAAATTAATGCAATTCGATAAAATGGTCATCACCTGGTTCCAATTGGATATCGGTGACGAGATCAGTATAAAAGGAAGCTTTTCGGATATTCTCAAACAAATAGTCGAAACTGATGAAAAATCAAGAGAAATTAAAGACATGATCAAAAAATCAAGGGATATGGGCCAGAATGTTACACAGGCAGAAGCTCACCTTAAGAATGCCGAGGAATATAATAATAATCAAGCTCTTCAATCTTTCTGGGTAAATGATTTCAAAGTTGTACAGGAATATGTTGGATATGCGAACGAGGAATTAAAGCTTGCGCAAAATAGTCTTTCTACACCGACAGAAACAAAAGTTGTTCCAGATGAGACCGAAGAAAATAACACAACGCCTGGTTTTGGTGTAGTTAGCCTGATTTTCATAATTATGAGTTCTTTCATGATCTTAAGGAAAATCCGGTCTAAACAATAGTATTTTTTAATTTTTTATCAGTAATGTTTAAATACTTTCCTATGATAATGAGGTATTAATTAAAAGTATGCCGTATTTGTTGTGGCATTGCTTTTTTTTCCAAGGAGTTACAAAATGGCAAAAATAATGCACGCACAAACAGTTCTTACAGAAGATGACATCGAAGCCCTTAAGCAAAAAACCGGAGAAACAAGCACAAAGGATGCAATTGCAAAAGCAGTTTCTCATTACATTGAGTGTGAATATACCAAAGTAGAAGATATGTGGGCTAAGAAACTTGAAAAGGTTGTAAAAAGAAAACAGAAAGAAGAAGAAGAATAATTTCCAGATTACAGTCGCATTCGCCCGATTATAAAAAAATCAACACGCGAATCGACTGTACCAAAGATCATTTCTTTTCTCACGGTGTTGGCCAGTCGTACTGCGCGTGAAAGCTGCTGTAGAGAAAAAACATGATCCTGTTCTATTGCATGGACTAGATAATCCGAATGGGGCAGTTTTTTCATATCATCTATTTTCTTATAAACCCGAAAGTGTGTCCCGAATTTGAATCCTGTCTTTGGGATAAGCCCGTTGTTCCTTAATTTTTCATACACAGAATATTTTATCATAAAATTCGATTCTATATCGGAAGCTGTTTTTGAAAAGCTTTCAAAATCAAGCGCTACGTGGTTTCTGCTCTCAATGTCAAGTATCCCTTTTTTCAAAAGATAACATGATTCAATAAGCGATAATTGCAGATGACCTTCATCCATTGGTTTGCCAAAAAATCCATCTTTTTGAAGCGCTAAAGAAGCGTCAGGGTTCCAAACCATCACCCTGTCTTCAAGAAGGATTGCAGTTGACAGCTTTTTACCCAATCTTAATTCATAAGCGCCTGTCAGGGTGGTTTTTTTCACCTCGTAATATGTAATATCACTTTCTTCGTCAACTATAGCAAGAACGAGGCGTTTTTTAAGATTCTCGACTGTCCCAATATGAGTTCTTAATTGGGATAGTAATAGGGGTATCCTTTCTGAGGTTACAAATATGAAAAATTCTGCCGGCGTTTTCCCTGGATGTCCACCCCGGGGATAAACACGAAAACCAGTTACACCTGGCTGGATATAATACCCCCGTTCTCTCATATCTTTATAAACTATATAATATAACTCAAAATTTTTTAAAATGGATGAAGCTTTAAGGAAAAAATCTTCAAAACCAATATCTTTCCCTTCAAATTCAACCACAATTTTTCCCATGTAAATAAGAAAGGCGCTTTCGGTTAGGGAAACTTCGAGATTGTCACCTTTTGGGCGGCCGTAATAACTCTTATTATGCAATTCTTCAATTGCATTTTTTTCAAGTAATACTGCATCCCCGATTAATTTTCCTTTGAGTGTCATAATCTTAATGTTCCATTTATTCTTGTTATATTCTATTAATTATAATTCTCATCAAATTCCATTTGTCCACCTTTAGACAGATTGAACTTATGGATTGTTCCTGCTTTCATTTCAAGGACATACTTGATGTCCTCCATTGCTTTAAATCCAACCCAGGGTTTTAACCTGGAAAAGCCCATGACTTTTTTTTCATCATTCAAGAATATTAAATCAATCGGGAAAAATACAAAAAGCATATGAACATTGACCCGGGATGGTTTTTTTAAGATAAATATCATTGAATAATCCGGAGGGATACTTTCCCGGAACATCAAACCCAGTAGCTGTTTGCGCATTGTTCGTGCAAACTCAATGTTTTTCGCTATCAATACACCATTATATTTTAATACGGGAAGCATCAAGTAGCTATATAACAATCTTGTGTAATATAAGAATGGAGGTATTAATCCAATAAATGAGTTCAGAAATGTGTGCTGTATGCGGTTTGCCAAAAGAGCTTTGCATCTGCGAAGAAGTAGCAAAAGAACAACAGAGAATAGTAATTAAGGTAGATACACGCAAATATAAAAAAGAAGTAACAGTGATTGATGGTCTTAATCCCAGCGAGATTAATTTGCAGGAATTAACATCATACCTTAAATCAAAATTCGCATGCGGTGGTACTATTAAGGATAATGTTATAGAACTTCAGGGAAATCATAAAAGCAGAATGAAGGAAGTTCTTATTAAGAAAGGATTTTTACCGGAACAGATCAAAATATAAATCGTTCATTGCGGGGTGGGTTAAAAAACATAGTTCTTAATCTGAATTTTATTTTTCGTATCTTAATTTTATAATATTTTTTAAAATTATATCGTGCCCTTTTTGTGTGAAGCATCCTTTTATGTTTGTGAATCATTATGCTTATTATTATTATACAAACTGACCGGGTTGAAAAATATGAAACTTATAACTGCCATTAAGATGATCGAAGAGCGTGAAAAACAAAAACGAAAGACTGAAAAAGAGATGCGAAGAAATGGAATGCTTTTGAAAAATAATAATATTAATAAAGACAATCAAAATAGCTTATTGAAGGAAGAAAATGAATTGAAAAACCTGGTTCATGTTCAATCTATTTTTCCCCAGGACGATATTGTTGCTCTGAAAGTGAAAACAAGAGAAGCGCATGTAAGGGAAGCAATTTCAAAAGCAGTTTATTATTATTTAAGATTTGCCAAAGAGGATAGAAGTTAAATCGATTTAATTTATATTTCTGCTTGATACTTAATTATCACGCTAAAAAAAAGAACAGCAGGAAGTTAAAAAACTTCCTGATATGATAGTTTTATTGCCATACCCCATACAGATGTGCTGTAGAGAGGTTCACTTTACTGGGGTTTCTCCAGGAGCTTTGTCTTGGTCAACAATCTGCCATCTTTTGCATGTGGCTTCCTGAGGACTGAGTCATTTGCTTTTTCCATTTCGCGTGCTTCATCAGCAAGTCTTGCTGCTGCGCGCATGGCTTCATGTCCTGCTGCTGCTGCTGTGGCTATCTGATCTACCTCTTTTAAAACAAAGCATGCCGGGAAGTCAATTTCTGCGACTTTGGTGGCTATGTGCAGGGCCGCCAGGGCCTTTGCCTTTGCGTATGGATTATTGAACCCCGCGCTCTCCACACATTTCTCAGGTTTTGCAAGGATCTTGGGGAGCACAAGTGGTTTTGTACCTGCTGCCACCTGGTCTATGACCTTGTCAATTTCGGTCTGGACCAGCCTTATTGCGCCGCATACCGACAATACCTTTGCAGCATCGGTGTTGAAAATTACCATTTCAGTCGGGTCGAGGAATTCCCTTTTTGCCCCGATCAACGGGTCAACAGGAAGGATCATATAACCAAAGCCTGCCTGCTCCAGCTTTTCCCTGTCCTCTTTCTTTGTGGGGCCGTCGGATACCACTATTGTTGGTATATCCTTCCAGACATCTCGTGCTGCTGTCGGACCTGGGGCGCTTGAGTTGGGGCTGATCATGACAACAAAATTCGGAACCCAATTCTTGAAGGATGCCGTTTCTGCCGCTTCCTCCTTCCCCATCTTTGCGCCTGTTCCAAATACACGGACTGCTATTCCCTCTCTCGCTGCGATCTCATCAAGTAATAGATCTATTACCTGTGAGGTTCCAAGATTTCCAAGTTTAATAAAACCTACTTTTACGACCATATTTGATCACACCGGAATTTCGCTGGGTTCGTTTATAAGGTTTTTGAAATTGTTCTGGTATTACGTTAAGCTTATATACCATACACACTAACTTAAAGTTAGTAACCTCAAGTCACTAACGCTGGGTGAAGATAAACATGGAATCAGCACAATTGTTAGACATACTCGGAAACGAGAACCGAAGGAATATCCTGCACCTCCTCGCAAGCCGCCCATGCTATATGAGCGAGATAGCAGAAAGGCTTGATGTGGGTGCAAAGGCAATACTGGGGCACCTTCTAATCCTCGAGCAGGCAGGTCTGATAGAAGCCAACGTAGATGAACAACGGCGCAAATATTTTCATATTACAGACAACCTCCGTCTTGAAGTGTTTGTGTCGCCATATTCATTTGAGGTTGAAATTACAACTGTCACCCTATCGGCGCCGAAAGAGGATGCATCAGCAGACCCGGAAGTGATCATGAGCCTAAAATCACTTTACGGCCAGATACAGGAACTCATAGGAAAGAGACAGCGATTAATGCAGGAGTACCAGCAAATACAGGGAAACATAACCGAGGCGATGGGACATTTCATGGATGCCATCGAGAATACTGCGCAAGATGATATTGAGGCGGAAATACTTTATGCCCTGCTAAAAGGCCCGACGAATGTGCGCCAGTTATCAATTCAGCTTGGAATTCCTGAGTATGTGATGGAGGGTTATATTGCAGAAATGGAACGAAAAGAAATCATTAAAAGAGAGGATAATAATTATATAATAGGCTAAAGAATATAAAATATATAAAAAATTAAAAAAAGAGGAAAAATATGGAAAAAGACTGGAGAAAGACCGGAAAGGGATTTTTCAATGAATTTGAAAAAGAGATAGAGCAGATGAATGACCTGGTCAACCGCATGATGCAATCCATGGGAAAAGAGCCGCAAGTTTATGGTTTTAGCATGCAGGTCGGACCTGACGGTATACCGCATGTGGAGCGTTTCGGGAATGTAATGCCTGTTGGTAAAGACAGGGATGTCAGAGAGCCATTCACAAGCGTATTGATCAATGAAAAAAATAATGAATTAAATATTACGGCTGAAATGCCCGGGATCGCCAAGGAAGATATCGAGCTCAATGCCACCGAAAAAGAAGTTATTATCAAAGCAGATAGTAATGGAAGGAAATATTACAAGTTCATAAAAACACAAGTGCCTGTTGATCCGGACAGCGCAGCGGCAAAGTACAACAACGGGGTGCTTGAAGTAACTTTCAAATTCAAAGATGAGAAGAAACCGGATGTAAAGTCGATAAAAATTGAATAAATGGATGAAAAATAATTGAAAAAGAGACTATAAAAAGTGAAATATGGATAAGAAAGAAAAAACCGTAAATCTCAAGGTCATTGAAGCAAAATCTTACGACGCAGGGCGCGGTATTGCCAGGATTGACCCTGAAGTGGCTTATGAACTGGGTTTACAGACAGGCGATGTCATAGGTATCGAGGGAACTAAAAGAACTGCTGCACTTGTATGGCCGGGTTATCCTGAGGACAGCAATTCGGGATTAATACGCATTGACGGGACAGTACGGAGAAATGCGGGGGTAAGTATCGATGACAGGGTACATATTCGAAAAATTCATACTGCACCGGCAGAAAAAATCATTTTCTCACCCACGCAGCCATTAAAGATCCAGGGCGGTGAGGCTTATCTTGCCCATAACCTTGAGGGACGTGTAATTACCCGCCAGGATGTAGTTGAATTAAATATTATGGGCCGACGCGTTGACCTTGTGGTCGTGTCTATAAAGCCAGTTTCTGACTCTGTGATCATTAGCGGGAATACGGTAATAGAGATCAGCGATAAACCAGCTAAAGAGATGCCTTCTATTCCCAGGGTCTCGTATGAAGATATTGGCGGACTCGGGGATGAGGTAAGGAAAGTCAGGGAAATGATAGAACTTCCTTTGCGGCATCCTGAGCTTTTTGAACGTCTCGGAGTGGAAGCGCCAAAAGGGGTTCTATTGCATGGGCCTCCAGGCACCGGGAAAACCATGCTTGCAAAAGCGCTTGCCTCGGAAACAAATGCAAATTTCCTGACACTTTCCGGGCCCGAAATAATGAGTAAATTTTATGGCGAATCCGAAGAGAAGCTGAGGGATATATTCCAGCAGGCTGAAGAGAATGCTCCAAGTATCATATTAATTGATGAGATAGACAGTATCGCCCCCAAGAGAGAGGAAGTCACAGGAGAAGTGGAGCGGCGTGTAGTAGCACAGCTGCTTGCTGTAATGGATGGACTTAAGGCCCGCGGGAAAGTCGTTGTAATTGGAGCCACGAACAGGCCAAATGCCCTTGACCCGGCACTTCGCCGTCCCGGAAGATTTGACCGCGAGATCGAGATTGGTGTCCCTAATAGGAAAGCCCGTTTTGAGATAATGCAGATACATACCAGGGGAATGCCTATGGCGGATGATGTGAAACTTGACAGGATCGCAGATATGTCGCATGGTTTTGTGGGCGCAGACCTTGCCGCCCTGACGAGGGAAGCTGCCATGAATGCTATCAGGCGCCTACTTCCTGAGCTTGACCTTGAAGTACAGAGCATCCCCTCAGATATCCTTAACAGGTTGATCGTTACAGGAGAGGACTTTACAAATGCACTGCGGGAGATGACGCCATCCGCGCTTCGTGAAGTATTCATTGAATCCCCAAATATCCACTGGAGCGATATTGGCGGGCTTCCTGACGCAAAACAGGAATTAAAGGAAGCTGTTGAATGGCCAATGAAATATCCGAATCTATTCAAGCAGACCGGGGCAAGACCTCCAAAAGGCATACTGCTTTATGGTCCACCAGGAACAGGAAAGACACTGCTTGCAAAAGCTGTTGCCACGGAAAGCGAGGCAAATTTCATAAGTGTAAAAGGGCCGGAATTCATGAGCAAATGGGTCGGGGAAAGTGAAAAAGCCATCCGCGAAACATTCAGGAAAGCAAAACAGGCAGCGCCGTGTATCGTTTTCTTTGATGAGATCGATTCAATTGCGCAAATAAGAGGACAGGGTTCGGATTCCCATGTCACGGAGAGGGTTATCAGCCAGATGCTTTCTGAGATCGATGGGCTAGAAGAGATGCATAGCATTACTGTAATTGCTGCGACCAACAGGCCGGATATCATTGACCCTGCGCTTCTTCGGCCTGGAAGGATCGACCGGTTGATCTATATTATGCCTCCTGACAGGGACTCAAGGCTTGAGATATTCAAAGTCCATACTGCCATGACGCCACTTGATAGTGATGTTGACCTTGAAACGCTTTCTGATGATACAGAAGGTTTCACCGGGGCAGACATTGCTTCAGTATGCAATGAAGCAACGATACTGGCGATCAGGGAATATGTGGTTTCAGGAAAACCAACTGATGATGAATCCGTAAAGCAATTGAAAGTGGGCTATCATAATTTCAGGGATGCTATGGTAAAAGTGAAACCGCATTCCAAGAAAGAAATAGAGAAGTATACAAAGATATCAGAGAATTTCATATACCAGTGAAAAACTGGTATATGGAAATCCTGACACTGCAAAAAATAAAAAAAGAAAATTCAACGTAAACCATCATTTTTTAGGTGCTGGTTTTGGATTATCCTTGGATTTCTTTTTTTCTTTATTGGACATGAGTTTGTTCGCCTCCTGACAATCAAGGTCATGGTTATTATGTTAATTATCATATTAAACTTTTCCGTAAACATTGATACTTTAATTATTCTTGTATATCATCAACTAAATAATCACTCTGGATTTTCACAACCTCAGTGCTGTCCTTTGCTTCTGAATATCTCTCAAGAGGTTCGAGGTTCAATTCAATGAATATGGGTCCCCATTTGAATTTATTAAGAATAAGCGCAGCCTGTTCCTTTTCACCGAGAATGTAAAGAGCCGCAGCAAAAGCCTCTACGGTGCTGAGTTTGAAAGGCTTTCCGAAATTCACAGCATTTGCCGCAAGCAGGAACGGAAGGGCGCGGTGCCTCATCATAAGTTTTTGAAGGATCGGGAACACGCGTTCCACTTCCACCCATGAGCAGTCAAGAACCACGATGCCATTCTTTGTATTATCGGCAGGTGAAAGCGCCTGCTCTGCGAAAGGATCAAGGAATACCGCTTGCCTGGGAAGTGTCCTGGGATTTTTATGGAGCTTTGCAAGATCGAACCTTGCAAGCTTTTTACCGGTGCATTTCTTGGGGTCGCACTGGTTGGCATGGTAGAAATGAAGAGGAAGCATAATAGTTAGTTGATGTTGCAGCTTGTTATTATATTTATCAACCATTATTTGATCTGACTTTGGTTTAGTCTAATAATTATTATCATGATTATTAAAATTTTAATAGATAAATTTAAATAAGAATATAACTAAACTAAGATATACCTGTCAAACTCATGACCTGTTGGATTCACGCAAGATCGAATAAATTAAAGGAAGAATCCAACAACTTGAAGAACAGTACGAATTATACAATAAAAGGAGGTTTCAAAATGGGAATATGGGCATGGATTCAACCTGTGGATAGGATCTGGAAGGTAGTTTCAGATACTGAAAAAGGAACACTCCTCGTTTATAATGAGAAAAACGAGTTGATTCTGGACCGTAAAGGAATGACTAAAGAAGAAGTCTCTTTAATCGAGGATAATTTCCTCCAGATAGTTGCTACAAATCTCAACGCGGATAAAATGAGCCCACCTCAGATCACTGAAGCAGAAAAATCAGTGGGTGAGTTTAATTACATGTATGCGTGAAATTATGATAAGAGGATAGAGTTCATTCTTTTTAGATGATTGGCTTATCATTTGTTCGCTGCCATTTTTATTTCAGTAACAAGTGATTTCAAAACGCTGTCCCTGATGATATTGGCTTCCATGCTTGTCCGTATCCTGGGGCGCGTCAATTTGACATCGAATATCTCTTTAACCTTGCCTGGCCGGGCTGACATGACTACGACTTTATCAGCGAGATAAACCGCTTCATCAACACTGTGTGTGACAAAAAGCACGCTTATGTGTTCTGTCTCCCAAATTCTCAGCAATTCTCCCTGCATGAGATTTCTTGTTTGGGCATCAAGCGCCCCGAAAGGCTCATCCATCAATAACAGCTTCGGGTTATTTGCATAAGCCCGGGCGATCCCCACTCTCTGTTTCATTCCCCCTGACAATTCCTTAGGGTAATGGTTCTCAAACCCGCTTAAACCTACAAGGTCGATATAGTGTTTTGAGATACTTTCACATTCCGTTTTAGTCATTCCTTTTACCTGGGGACCGAATTCGATATTCTCTTTAACGGTCCTCCATGGGAATAGTGCGTATTCCTGAAATACAAAACCACATTCCTTATTTACTCCATTTATTTTTTTGTCATCCAGGCATATACTCCCATCATCTGGCGCAACAAGCCCTGCTGCAAGGCGAAGGACAGTTGTTTTTCCACATCCGCTGGGACCCAGAAGGCATACAAACTCTCCATCTGCAACTTCAAAATTTACGTTTAGAAGCGCCTGGAAATTATTAAATTTCTTGGAAACAGAATTCAGGACTAATCTACCCAATTTATGAACCTCCTCTGTAAAAGAAGGATGCTGATATTCATAATATATCCGATCACGCCTATTACTACCATTCCTGCCACCATTTCCGAATAGCGGCCAAGATCTCCCATGTTCCAGATAAAATAACCAAGGCCAACCGGACTCCTGATAACCATCTCAGCTGCAACAATTGCCATCCATCCTACACCAATACCAATCCTCAATCCGGTAATAATAGATGGAAACGCAGAAGGAATAACTACTTTTTTGACGATCATTGATTCTGAGGCCCCAAGTGTTTTTGCAGCGTCGATAAGGCGTGAGTCTGTTGATTTTACTCCCTGGATGGTGTTAAGGATTATGGGAAAAACCACACCAATAAAAACAATAAATATCGACCCACCGGATACGAAAATAAATATTGAAAGCGGTATCCATGCCATGGGGGGCATATTGCGAACTATTTCAATTATGGGATTAAATAAATTTCCGAGAAACTTTGAATATCCTACACCAATACCCACAGGCACTCCAATGATAAATGCAATTATCCCACCCTGAATCACTCGCTGCAGGCTGGCATAAACGTGGTTAATTATACCATAAGTGAAGGACGGGCCGTATATTCTGGTAAACATCGAACCAACCAGAGCATACCATGTTTCAACAGGTGTGGGTATGTCGCGGAGGCGAATGAAAGGAATATTAAAAATATCATTCCTTGCAAGTATCACAAGTATCTGCCAGACAATAGTAAAAACGATAAGGGAAAGGATGTTTATTAACAATCCTCTTTTCCCGGTCTCGAATTTCATTAATAACTGACCTTAAGTCCTTCCTTATCGGCCTCCATGAGGAAAAGAACATGCTGTATCGTCCCGGGCCCGGGGAATCCAACGGTCTTTCCTTGCAGGTCCTTCAATGAAGTTATGTTGTTGGCAACAACGATAACTGATCCTTCATTGTTCATCCCGGCGATAACACCGACTCTGGTATCATCGTTGGAAAAATCATTGCTATTGATCCGGTGAATAATTACCGGGGGTATTCCAAGACTCCCAACATCAACCGTATTTGCCTTAAAGCCTTGTTGCATTTCAAAAGCGCCGTTCTGGAATGGGGCGCCTTCGGCTATAACAATATTTATTCCCAGATCCCTGTAATATCCTTTTTGCCATCCTATATAGAATGGAAGTTCATGGATATCATTTACAAGATAAGCATATCGAATGTTTACTGGTTCTTTCAATGCAATTTTGGAAACATTTTCATCTTTATTATTGACCGCCCAATCGACATAATTGTTTGTTACGAGTGAATTGGCATACTCCGAAGCATTCTTGTATCCTGACAGATTCCATTTATTCGGATCAAAAATTCCAAAATCCTGTATACGCTGGATAAATGTAGTTGTTCCCGCCACGTTTGTATTGTAAACAAATTCCACATCAGCAAGGCTCAGGTTCGCAGCGACCGGGTCGGTGATCTGGCCAAATTGCATCGTATAATTTATCAATTGGTCATGGTCGGGTGAATCGCTCTGCTTGGCATTATTGATATACTCGACGGACTTTAACTGCGAAAGAGCCATTCGCTTCAGGATCTCGTCAGAATTATTGGTTTTCTTATACCAGTCGTCATCATAGGCTACAACACAGCATGGATGGTCTTTCCAGATTTTTCCTGACAATACCAGATATTTCCCATCCCCTTTGGTAACAGCTATTGCAGGATACGGTTCCCACATAATGAATCCGGCAATTTCACCGGTCCCCAATCTCTGTATCATTTCCTGTCCACTCATTTTCACAAGGTTAATTGGCACACTGACTTCAGGAGTTTTTTTACCTTCAAGGCATCCAGCTATAAAAATTGCCATAATAACAACAAATAAGATCTTCATCAAATTTTTCATGATTTACCTCAATGACATTCAATAAACAATTAATTAATATTAGATTCAAAATATCGCTATTTAATTGTTTCCGTTTTTTCGGGAAAAACAGCTTTTTTGTGCCAATCTTCCTTATAAAACGGAGGATTTGAGTACCAGACACTGATTGGACAATTATTTTGAGAGAACGTAATGATGAGCATAGAACTCGCAATCTCATAAGCTCCAGTCTGCAAACAACAATTATTTATTATGATATGACAATGTAGATAAGGTGGTAAATGTGCCATATAAAACAATAAAGATCAGGGATGAAACATACGAAAACATAAATATCTTAATAGGTGACTTGATGAAAGAACTGAAAAGACCGGTATCCATAGATGAAGCATTGAGGTATTTACTCAAATGCAGGAAGAATAGGCCAAGTACGTTCGCTGGCGGCTGGAAAACGGATGAAAATGAAATTGAAAAGATAAAAAGCGAATTAAAGGAAAGCTGGAAAAGATGGGAATTGTAATAGATACCGATATCCTGATCGATCTCCTTAAGGGTAAGAAATATGCGGTCAGTAAGATAAAAGAACTTGAGAGAAATGAAGAACTTGCCATCACGGATATAAACGCCTTCGAGCTGTACTTCGGAGCCTACAATTCCAGGGATAAAGAGAGGAATATCGCTTCAACTAAGGGGCTCCTTAAAACTATGATGCTGCTCCACACGCAGGAGGAAAGCATGGAGACGGCCGGCAGGATTTTCGCCCAAAGAAGGGCTAAAGGAAAAATGATTGAGATCAGGGACTTGCTCATAGCTGCAATTGCTCTGCAGAACGGATGCAAGCTTCTCACTAATAATAGAGACCATTTTGAAGGGATTGAGGGATTGTCTCTTTATGATTAAGACTGATAGCGAACATCTCATTACAACGAAAAAATATCCGGACTCTGCAATACTGATAAAATAGTTCCTGTACAGCTTGCTTCATGGATAGAATTAATAACAGGTCATGACATTTAGGCTTGAAATATGCCAAAAAGATCCGATATCAAGAAAGTACTCCTTATAGGTTCAGGCCCTATAATGATAGGACAGGGGGCAGAATTTGATTTTTCAGGCAGCCAGGCATGCCGCTCTCTTCGGGAGGAGGGAATAAAAGTTGTTCTGGTCAATAGCAATCCCGCAACCATAATGACAGATACCGATATGGCAGATGCGGTTTACATCGAGCCCCTTGAACCTGAGATTGCGGCAAAGATAATTGAAAAAGAACGTCCTGATGGCATTATTGCGGGTCTTGGCGGGCAGACAGGTCTTAATCTTACTACAGAACTTGCAGAATTGGGAGTGCTTGAAAAATTTGGCGTGGAGCTTCTTGGCACATCATTGCAGGCTATCAAGGACTCGGAAGACAGGGATCTCTTCAAGAGAAAAATGATAAGCATCGGTGAAAAAGTCCCTCGCTCAAAAGCGGTGAACACACTTGAGGAAGCTGAGGCGCTGATAGGGGAACTTGGTCTTCCGCTTATTATCCGCCCCGCATATACTCTCGGAGGCGCAGGAGGAGGTATCGCATATACAAAAGAAGAGCTTCTTGAAATAACAGAGCGGGGCCTTAAACGATCGCGGATAAGCCAGGTGCTCATCGAAGAGAGTATTATAGGCTGGAAGGAATTCGAGTATGAGGTCATGCGTGACAAGAACGATACATGCATCGTCATATGCAATATGGAAAATATCGATCCCATGGGCATACATACGGGTGAATCAATTGTAGTTACACCTTCCCAGACACTATCTGACGCCGATCACCAGAAACTTCGAAGCACATCTATTAAGATCATAAGGGCCCTGGGAATAGAAGGCGGATGTAATATCCAGTTCGCTGTGCGCGATGATGAAGTCAGGATCGTGGAAGTCAATCCGCGTGTTTCACGCTCATCCGCTCTTGCATCAAAAGCAACGGGTTACCCGATAGCCCGCGTAACTGCAAAGATCGCTATCGGCATGACACTTGATGAAATTACAAACGATATTACCAAGAAAACGCCTGCATCCTTTGAACCCACGATTGACTATACTGTCGTCAAGATACCGCGCTGGCCATTTGACAAATTCGTGACTGCGGACAAGCATCTTACCACTGCAATGAAAAGCACAGGAGAAGTAATGGCGATCGGACGCACTATTGAAGAGGCGCTCCAGAAAGCTGTACGCTCACTTGAAGTGGATATGGACTTCAGCTTTAAGGAATGGAGCAAGGATGAGATGCTTGAAATTCTCCGCCATCCAACCCATGAACGCCTGTTCGTGATTTACCAGGCATTGCGTGATGGAATGCCGTCGGATGAAATTTCACGAATAACCAGTATCGACCCCTTCTTTATCCGGAAAATCCGGAATATCATTGATATCGAGGACATAGTAAGAGCCGATCTGGCCCCGGTTAATCTCAGGAAAGCCAAACGCATGGGCTTGAGCGATGAGAGAATAGCAATTTTAACCGGAAAGAGCCGCGAAGAGATAAACGATATGCGAAGGTACAATGGTATCATTCCAACCTATAAGATGGTTGATACATGCGCAGCAGAATTTGAAGCGGCAACGCCTTATTATTATTCGACTTATGAAGAACAATGCGAAGATATCCCCTCAAATAAAAAGAAAGTGCTTATCATTGGCTCAGGCCCGATCCGCATCGGACAGGGTATTGAGTTTGACTACTGTACTGTTCATGCGGTAACAGCACTTCGCGAGGAGGGTATAGAGACCCATATATTGAATAATAATCCGGAAACAGTTTCTACAGATTACGATACATCAGACAAATTGTTCTTTGAGCCGCTGACGCTGGAAGATGTCATGAATGTAATTGACAGGGAACGCCCATATGGCGTAATGGTTCAGTTCGGGGGGCAGACATCGGTGAACCTGGCCATACCCCTTAAGAAGGAACTTGACAGGAGAACTGACCTTAAAACGCTCATCCTGGGAACCAGGCCAGATGACATGGATATCGCGGAGGATAGGGGACGTTTTAATGCCATGATGAAAAAACTGGGAATATTCCAGCCTGAAGCGGGATGCGCAATTAATTATGCCCAGGCTTTCAATGAAGCTAAAAGGATCGGATATCCTGTGCTTGTGCGACCATCATATGTATTGGGCGGACGGGCAATGGAAATCGTGTATGATGAACGCGACCTTGACCGCTACCTGAGAGAAGCTGTAAAGGTTTCAAACGAGCATCCGGTGCTTATCGATGATTTCCTTGATAATGCTGTGGAGATCGACGTGGATGCCATTTGCGATGGCAAGGAAGTGCTGATCGGTGCAATAATGGAACATATTGAAGAAGCAGGCATCCATTCCGGGGATTCCGCCTGTGTAATACCTCCGCAGTCCCTTAAACCTGAAATCATCGCTATTGTTCGCGATTATGTCAAAAAGATCGCTCTTGCCCTGCATGTTGTAGGAATTCTCAATATCCAGATGGCAACGAAGGACGGGATCGTTTATGTTCTTGAAGCTAACCCCAGGTCAAGCCGCACAATCCCATTTGTTAGCAAGGCGACAGGAGTTCCGCTTGCTAAAATTGCTGCAAGGGTCATGGCAGGGCACACGCTGAAAGAGCTCGGGATTGCAGGTGATGTTACTCCGAAACATGTTTCTGTAAAAGAAGTTCTTTTGCCATTTGATAAATTGCCGGGCGCTGACCCGCTGCTTGGGCCTGAGATGAAAAGCACAGGGGAAGTGATGGGTATAGACTACGATTTCGGAAAGGCCTTCTTCAAGGCCGAATGGGCAGCGGACAATAAACTTCCCTTATCCGGTACAGTTTTCCTGTCGATACGCGGTACTGATAAAGCGCAAATTGTCGGCGTGGCAAGGAAAATGCAGGATGCAGGACTTCATATTCTGGGTACTCAAGGAACAGCGCAGTTTCTGGCAGATAAAGGGATCAAGATAGAGGTCATAAACAAGGTCAGTGAAGGCTCACCAAACGTTGTAGACTTAATCCATAATAAGAAAGTAGACCTGATAATAAATACTCCAACAAGCAAGGAAGCTGTTAAAGATGGTTTCCAGATCAGGCGTGCGGCAGTTGATTTCAATGTGCCTTACATTACAACTATACAGGCCGCGCTTGCTGCTGCTGATGCTATTGAAGCAATGAACAGGGGCGAAATCTCAATAAAATCGCTTGGTGAATACCATGCCATAAGATAATAAACAATAATAGAAAAATAGAAAGAGAATTTTTTTATGAAACCTGATGAAATCGAATTATCACTAAAAAAGGCTCTTGAAAGATTGAAAAGCATCGAGGGATTTGAAAAAGTATACGGAGCCCCACTATAAATGAAATTTGCCGCAAGCGCAGCAATGCTTTCTTATTTTAGTACTCTTGAAACAGAGCTTAACCGTGCCATCGAGCTAGCCATCCGCGCCCGGGCAAAAGGCGCAGACCCGAAACCAACAATCGAAATACCAATTGCAAAAGACCTTGCCGACAGGGTCGAAAAACTCCTTTCTATCGAAGGGGTCGCAAAAAAGCTCAGGGAACTTGAAAGCACGATGTCGCGTGAGGAAGCAGCGCTTCAGGTGGCAATTGCTGTGGCTAAAGGAGAAATAAATAAGTTTGAATCGAACAGGGATGCCATCGAAGCTGCTGTGAGGGTGGCAATGGCAGTACTTACAGAAGGCGTGGTGGCTGCACCCATAGAAGGTATCGCAAAGATAGACCTTGCAAAAAACGATGACGGTACCGATTATATCAGGATCTACTACGCAGGCCCGATAAGGAGCGCCGGGGGCACAGCGCAGGCGTTGTCGGTGCTGGCTGCCGATTATGTGCGCGCGAACCTGGGGATCGCACGTTTTGTCCCGCGGCCTGAGGAAGTTGAGAGATACGTTGAAGAGATCACGGCATACAGGCGCGTAGCGAATTTACAGTATCTTCCATCAGATGATGAGATACGTCTCATAGTCAGGAACTGCCCGATATGCATTGACGGTGAACCTACAGAGGAAGCCGAAGTGGAAGGACGGCGCGACCTTGCACGCATAGAAACGAATAGGATCAGGGGCGGCATGGCGCTTGTCATTGCCGAAGGCATTGCTCTTAAGGCTCCAAAGGTGAAAAAGCACGTTGATAAGCTCAAACTTGAAGGCTGGGACTGGCTTGATAAATTCGTGGTCACTGTAAAAACCGATGATGCATCGGCCCAGCTTAAACCCAAAGATAAGTACCTGCAGGATCTGATAGCAGGACGACCTGTATTTTCATACCCTTCAAGACCAGGGGGTTTCCGGCTCAGATACGGCAGGGGCAGGAACACAAGTTTTGCAGCCGCAGGTATCAGTCCAGCCACGATGGTATTGATGGATGATTTTATTGCCGCCGGCACCCAGATAAAAGTCGAGCGCCCTGGAAAAGCCGCAGGCATAGCCCCTGTAGATACAATTGATGGTCCTACTGTGCGCCTGTTCAATGGGGATGTTCTAAGGATAAAGACAGAAGAGGAAGCAAAAAAAATTCGACCGGCAGTGCAGCAGATCCTTGATATTGGCGAGATACTGATAAATTTCGGGGATTTTCTTGAGAATAACCATCCTCTTGTACCCTCATCCTATTGCTATGAATGGTGGCTCCAGGAGCTTGCTGCAAAAACATCGATAAAGGAACTGGGCGACCTGAAAAATCCTAACGGGGAAAAAGCTCTCTATTTATCAGATACTTATAAAGTGCCCCTGCATCCTGAATATACATACCTCTGGCATGATATTTCAATTGATGAGTTTTTCCAATTGTCTGAATACATCCGGATAAATGGAAAATATTCTCACAAACTTTCATTCCCGATCAATAACAAAATAAAGTCCATTCTTGAAGTCCTGCTTGTCCCTCATATAGTTCGTGAGAAGCAGGTTCTCATTGATGAACCTCTTCCCCTGATAAGATGTCTTGGGCTTGATGCAAGTCTTAAAAAAAACCGGACGAATACGGAATCCAATATCATGGATAGGGTCTCAAAAGTAAGCGGGATAACCATCAGGGCCCGCGCCCCTATCAGGATCGGCGCACGGATGGGACGGCCCGAGAAATCAGATAAGCGTGAAATGAAACCAGCTCCGCATGTGCTTTTCCCTATCGGTGGAGCTGGAGGCAAGCGGCGGTCGCTTGTAGATGTAAAAGATTTTGTGGATGATGACGATATTGACAAAGAGAAAAAGAATGAATTCAAGAGTAGTGAGTTCCAGACAGGACTTACATACCAGAAAGGAAAAGTCGGGACAATAAACGTCCAGATTGGAAGCCGCATATGTCCGGCATGTAAGAATAGGACTTTTAAGAACAGGTGCACATGCGGAAAATTCACTTATCCGCTTTTTAAATGTGAGTCATGTGGAATTGAAGTAAATACCCCGTTTACCGGGACTAACCCGATATGCCCGAAATGCAAAAAAGAAACTACATCTGTCACTGAAATGAATATTGATTTCTTATCAGAATACCAGATAGCTCTTGATAATGTTGGCGAACGCGATGTTTACAAACCCAAAGGGGTTCTTGGCCTTACTTCAAAAAATAAGACGCCTGAACCACTGGAAAAAGGGGTGCTCAGGGCAAAGCATGATGTTGTGATGTTCAAGGACGGGACTGTGAGATATGACCTCTCGGATATGCCTCTTACGCATATAAGACCCGGAGAACTCGGTGTTTCGGTTTTGAAATTTAAGGAACTTGGTTATGTGAATGACACATTTGGAAATCCTCTGGTTGATGAGAGCCAGATCCTTGAACTCAAAGTGCAGGATATTGTTGTTTCAAAGGATTGCGCTGAATACCTTTTGAAAACCGCACGATTCATAGATGACCTTTTAACGAGATATTATAAAGTTGAACCTTATTATAATATCGATAAGATCGATGATCTGATCGGAAAATTAGTGATAGGGCTTGCTCCTCACACCTCGGCTGGAGTGCTTGCCCGCCTTGCGGGCTTTACCACAGCGTCTGTTGGTTATGGACATCCGTTCTTCCATGCAGCTAAGAGACGAAACTGCTTCCAGGGGGATGAAAAATTATTAATTCAAAGAGGAGAGGGCTTTGAACTTTTGACGATCTGCGAGCTTGTTGATAGCAACCTTATCGAAAATACCGAAAAAGATGATTTTGGGACTGAAATCAAGAAAATAAACGGCCTGAGAACTTTTGCGTTCAACATAAAAACTAAAACATTCGAATTGGCGGATATAACCCATGTTTCAAAACATATTGCTCCTGAAAAGCTGGTCGAAATAAGAACCAAAAGCGGAAGAAAGATAGTGGTGACAAAAGATCATACTTTCCCGGATAGATCAGGAGAAAAGGTGAGGGCGCAGGATGCAGATGAATTATTGATCCCCTGGAACATCAAAAGACCACCTATCGAGCCTAAAAAGAATATTGATCTGCTTTCAATAACAGACGCGCAGAACGTAATGATAAGGACAGAAAGTGATGTTTTCGAAGAAGGAGTACATCTTTCAAAGATAAGCAACGATCTTGAAATGAAAACAAAAAGGGTTCCCAACTTTGTTTATGCCCTCCCAAAGGCAAAGATAAGTACATTTTTGAGAGGTTATTTCACTGGAGATGGATCTTGCTCTTCGCAGAGCACTTTAGAGGTCAATGCAACTTCTGTAAATAAATGGCTGATAGACGGTGTGTCCTTCCTTCTGATGTTTTTTGGAATTAAGCACTCTATCTACGAGGAATTAATCAATTCTTATAAAATAAGGATATATGGCAGCGAAGCAAGAAAATTCATAGAAGACATAGGCTTCCTTGGTGAGAAGCAGAAGCATGCGCAAGATTTGCTTAAAAAATGGCTGGCTAAAGATGGCCGGACTAGAACCAATTTTGATGAAGATGTGTTCATTGATAAAGTTGTAGAAAAAAAAGAGATAAGCTCTGAAGATAAATATGTGTATAATCTGACAGTCGATAACCATCACAACCTCATTTGCTCAGGAATTACCACATTCCAGTGCGACGGCGACGAGGACTGCGTGATGCTGCTAATGGATGGCCTCCTGAACTTCTCCCGTTCATATCTTCCCGACAGGCGCGGCGGGCAGATGGATGCGCCTCTTGTTCTGACTTCGCGCATTGATCCGAATGAAGTAGATAAGGAGGCGCATAATGTAGATGTGCTTTTCCAGTATCCACTCGCGTTCTATGAAGCAACGCTCAAATACGCAAATGCCAAAGACCTTGTCAGGATCATGGATACTGTTAGCGGACGGCTTGGCACTCCGGCGCAGTATGAGGGCTTCGGGTTTACCCATGATACTGCAAATATAGCCGCCGGTCCAAGGAACAGCGCTTACAAGACCCTGGGGACGATGATAGAAAAAATGGAGGCGCAGCTCGGACTTGCAAGGAAAATAAAAGCTGTGGACCCAACTGATGTCGCAGAAAGAGTTATAAATTCTCATTTCCTGCCCGACCTTATCGGGAACCTGCGCTCATTCTCGAAACAGAAGGTAAGATGCACGAAATGCGGTGCCAAATACAGGCGCCCGCCCCTGCAGGGGACATGTCCCAGGTGCGGGGGGAATATCGTGCTTACCGTGCATGAAGGTTCGGTGAGGAAGTATCTTGAGACTTCTTTGCGTATTGCGGATGAGTATAATGTGCAGCCTTACACGAAGCAGAGGCTTGAGCTGCTTGAGATAGAGATGAGGTCGCTGTTTGAGAGCGATAAGGTGAAGCAGAAGGGGCTTGCGGATTTTATGTGAATATGTCCATAAGAATATCTTGAACCAGAAATCAATCATCGTAATCTATATATAATTCGGATTTCTTAATTTTTAAATTACAAAGTAATTAAAAACTCCGTTTGTAAGGTTCATGAAAATAATAGCTATAATGGGGAGCCCCAAGGGAAAGGGCTCTGGGTATAAGATCGTGAAAATGATCGAAGATCGGATGATAGCGATGGGCAGCGTGGAATTCGAATACATCTTCCTGAAGGATGCGAACCTCAAGCCGTGCATCGGCTGCTATAATTGCATGGCAAGGGGTGAGGACAAATGCCCGCTCAAGGATGATCGTGCCGCTATAGAGCAAAAACTGCTGGCGTCGGACGGCTTCATTCTTTCATCGCCCGTGTACATGGGCAGCGTCAGCGGGCTCATGAAAAATTTTATCGACCGGTTCGCTTACTTGAGCCATCGGCCTCGATTCCACCGTCAGAAAATGTTGGCAGTGGTGAACACGTCAATCACTGGTAAGAAGGGGACTCTATCGACTCTTAAGATCGCACTGGGACACGATCGAGGCACCCGGATCGTCCATGAGCTTGCGATAGCGACACCCCCGTGGTCGCAAACAGAACGCGCGGTCGCCGAGAAGGAACAGGCCATCAATGTTGCCGCAAAAAAGTTCTACCTGAGTTGTCTGGACACATCTCTACCATCTCCGACTTTTAATAGCTATATGGACTTTCTCGTGATGCAAAAGTTCAGCCTCGAATGCAGGCAATATATGCCAGCGGATTATACGTTTTATAATGGTAAGGTCTACTATTTTGATATGAAAGTAAATCCGATCAAGGCTGCTGCGGCAAAGGCCATCGTTGGAATCTATATATATATGATGAAGGACATGGGCCCGGGAAATGTCTCATGGCCTGCGACTAAGAAGGAAGAAAAATAAAGTTGCGCACGTCTATGGCATAGCAATAATGGGTATAACTCCGCAAAGGTACAAAAACGGCAATAAAAAAAGTCATGCTGTAGCCTAATCCGTGTTATTACCTCTTTTCAGCTTCCCCGATTTTTGGAGTTAAAAGTGCTGTAAAAATGGGGGATCACAAAACGGACGATTTGGCTTGACCGATAGGTATCCGGTTGTTTTTTCATTGCCGTTTTTGAAGCATATTAAATAATTGTCCTCCCTTCGTTAGATAGCGTTTCTAGCAGTGAATTGATCTCTTTCTGCTGTTCCACCAGTATCGATAAAAAAACAGCATCCATCGGATCAAGTAGAGGCGCAACCGTGCATGATGATGTATGTTGTCTAGCTTTATTCATGAGACTGTCAAAAGCATTCCTGTACTCTCCCCTCAAGACGTGGAAAATCTTAAGACAATTATTGATATGACTTACCAGAAGATGATCAATAAAGAATTTGAAAAAGACAGAAAAAGCTCCCCCGGTCTGACAAACATGGTAATAGCGACGCTTCTGCATCCTGGGGCCCCGTAAACCCATTCTATGAATTCAACTATCGTGTTGCCGTTCTGGTCTTTTGGCGTTGTTATAAATACTTTGTGTTAGAGGTCACTCTAACAAAACTTGTTAGAAAAAAAAGTTAATAAATGTTTCCCCTTTTCATGTCTCTTCTTCTCCTGCTATGATGGCACCATCGTTACTCCAACAATGCCTCTGAAGCACTTATCCAATCACTCTCCATTGACGGCTTCATTATAATGCTGACTTTGGTTGAACCTTTGCGGTTAGTCGACTCAGTTCCCATCTTGTAAGAACTATCTAGAATTTGCGAATCTGTCATTAAAACCACTCCATACTATTCATTGTTCTACGTAATATTTAAAATTTGCTTTTTCATATTGAATGTTTTCGAAATCTCCCAGATTCCCATTTTTACCATATGAAAACGACCAATATGAAAATATATTACGATTGCCGAAATATTAACCGAATGAAAGATCATAAAAAATCCGTGGGTATCCGCGCAATCGCCGAATAAAGAAGAGCAGTTGCCCACCCTTCCTCTTCTAAGAACTGTACTTGAAAGTTTCCCTTCATACGGCTCAAGCCTCCAATATCCCTTTATTCGGGCAGCAGTTATTTGTCATGGTCATAGTTTCAGGTTTGCAGATATCCTTTGCTTTATCCCACATGTTCTTTGCTATGTTTGTTAGTGCCATCACGGAAATCATTACCCGAATCGAAGAGAGCAATAACTGTTGGATGTGAATAAATACCTGTATTTGAGAATTTTTAGCCTATCATGCTTACAATCCCATTAAATTCAGAATCATATGTGAAAAGAGTATCAAAGCCGTGCCTTTCCATAAGTGCGATATTTGTACAATCCGTGAAACTAAAATTCTTGTCTTGAAATTGCAGATAAATTTCCCATGCTCTTTCAAAATCGATAGGCTCAACGAAACGAAATATGATTGGTTTTGTTCTTGCGAAAATTCCTATATCATTCGCAAAATTTTTATTACCAGTTCTGATATAAGCAATAGTTACTGCCTCATCGAAAATATAATCACTGATATACAATTTGCCAAATTCGCCTTTTAATGCCCTGGTCATGATATCAAGCGCTTTATTATGGTTTTTATCATCAGCATTTCTGGCGCAGATAAGCGCAGAAGTGTCAATAAGAAGGCTCATGGATTTCCATAAAGATAACGATCTATATCTTCAGAAGAATCTGCAACTCCCCAATGTACAGGTTTTTTCAACATCTGGAGGGCGGTATTATCTTCTTTTTTCAAGTATTTTTTTATAGTAGCCACATCTGTATTCGTGATGAGAATGTCAAGGATCTTTTTTTCTGTAATTTTAATCCCGCTGCTGCGTAATTGTTGATACATTGTATCAAGAATGATTTTCGTATCAGAACTTATTTTAACACCTATGTTCTCAGTCATATTTATCTACTTTCTACTTTCTACTAAATAAAAACTATGTTTCTTGATGTGGGTCTGCGCCCATGTTTTATTACACAAAGTATATAAAAACATCATCGCATCTCTTTTGCCACTATTTCGATATGCTATCCCGCCCCCCTCCCGGACTGAAATCGTTGCCCGAATCGAAGAGGAGCAGAAATTGATCACTGCATATAAGAAGCTGATCGAGCTTTTTGAGGGGAAGATTAAGGAGAAGATCGTGGAGGGGGATAATAAACGGAAAAATATCCGCGCGATCCGTGTCATCAGTGTTCCATCCCCTGCCCGCTGACCCCTGCGCACACGAACTGGCGCGGGCACAACTCTTCAAAATGCCGCCGACGCGCATGCATCCTCGAATAGGAATATTCAAGATCGTTCTACATAGACCGATTGTAGGAAAGATCAAGACCTGCACCATCAAGAAGGATTTTGACCAATGGTATGTTTCCTTTGCATGTGAAATTGATAACTCAATTCCTGTTGAGGTCAAGACCAAAACTGGCATAGACGTTGGATTAATCGACCTGATAACCTTGAGCAACGGGGAACAGATAAAACCGCCAAAGTTCCTGAGAGAATCAGAGGATAAACTAACACAGGAACAGAAGCGGTTAAGCCGGAAAAAAATCAGGTCGAAGAACAGGACTAAGCAGAAAATCGTAGTAGCAAAAGTACATCGAAGAATCAGGAATCAGCGAAAGGATTTTGCTCATAAACTATCAAGAAATCTGGTTCACAACAACCAAAGCAGAATATGCTGGGAAAATAGTTGAATTCGTTAATCCAACAGGTACATCTCAGACCTGTATATGTGGTTTCTCTGTTCCGAAAGACCTATCAGTGGTGATACATTCGTGTCCTTCATGTGGTTTTGTCATGAAAAGAGATCAAGTATCTGCAAAATTAATTAAGATAGGGTTGCGTAGTTCACATTGCACTCTAAAAATCGAAGCTCTTTGCTTGTTATTTTTATTTCAGATTCTCTTTATTTATGAAGTATTGTTCCTGTAAAAAAAAGGAATCTCCTCCAGATGATGTGTCAAGACAGGAATTTCTTTGTTTATTTCCTCAAGTTTGTGCCAATCAGAATCCCGGAGTAGTACTTTTTCTATGATGATGATTATTATTAGCACAATTGTTAAATACTTTGTCTATGATGATCATAATTGTGAATATGATGGTTAAACAAATGTTCATGAAATTATTATGTGAGGAAAAAATATGAATGGAAGATGCACAAATCATGTATTGTTAGCAGTATTGGGAATTCTCGTTTTACTGATCAATGCCAGCCCGACATTAGCATATAGCAATGGAATGACGAAACAGGATTTCGTAAATTTCATAGACGGAAGAACCATAAATTTTGACGCAATGTATCACGGAGGGTGGACGGATAAAACTCCCAATATATGGATAACTCCGGGAACTTATTCTATTGCTTATCTGCATATAAATAGTTCTGGAATATTGTGGAATGTTGGTATAGCGTCCAATATTATAACTTATGGAGACGATAGTTCGAACACATTAACTGATACAATTCCAAATGATGTGTTTATTGCAGCAACAAATGCACTTGCTCCTTATCTTATAACAACATATATACCCCCTTCACCAATACAACAAAAGACGAAACAGGATTTCGTAAATTTCATTAATGGAAGAACCATAAATTTTAGCTCAATGCATCATGGAGGGTGGACTGATAAAACTCCCGATATATGGATAACTCCTGGAACTTACCCTATTGCTTATATGCATATAAATAGCGCTGGAATATTGTGGAATGTTGGTATAGCTTCTAATATTATAACTTATGGAGACGATAGTTCGAACATATTAACTGATACAATTCCAAATGATGTGTTTACTGCAGCAACAAACGCACTTGCTCCTTATCTTAAAACAACATATATAGCCCCTACGCCAACACCAACTCCAACACCTACTCCTACTCTAACATCTACTCCAACACTTACACCAACACCTGCTCCAACCCCTGAACCAATACAACAAAAGACAAAACAGGACTTCGTAAATTTCATTGGCGGAAGAATTCCAGATTATCAGGCATTGCCTCAAGGATATTCAACAGCATCCGAACCCAATATATGGAAAAGTTCATTATCATTTAGTGAGGACGTACATATATATTCTGGCGATGGAAATTTATGGCGTGTATCAATAAGATGTAATAACCCAAGTACAACCCGTTGTATTTGGTATGACGACATACAGGCACAGCAAACAGTAAAGACAATTCCAGGTGATGTATTCACTATCGCAACTGGTGGGATTGCTCCCTTCTTAAGAAACAGGTAGCCCATATAAACACATAAGATAGAAAGAGAAAGGAGAAAGCAGGTAGCGAAATCAATAATGCCTCGAAAGGGCTTTATTGATTTCCAGGGATTTCATAATTTTTAAAATTTTATAACATTCATTTGAAATATCAATATGTTAATACTATGTGCTTTTACTATATGTTTTTCATAGTTGTTCCAACTACTTATTGATTATTAAATAACAACAGTCATAATAAGTATGTACCTATCCCCAAATCAGGGAGAAGTAAGTGGTGACAGCAATCAAAGTGGGTAATTCAGGAAAAATAGAAAGAGTAATGGGGTGCACCGTGGATATATGGAATTTCCATCTAAGCTATGCTTCCATGCTCGAGTTGCCGATCGTGGGGACTGTGATCACTGAAATAATATAGGAGGAGTGTTATGAAAAAGAAAAGTAGAACAGGAATATTAACTGCATTACTTGCAGTTTCTCCAAGAATAGAATCAATGAAAAGAATTGGAATTATTACTGCAGTACTTGCAGTATTGTTATTGGCCTCAATACCGGTTCAGGCAACCATTGACCCCCCTAATTGCACTGCCAACTCGGTAAAAATTCGGTCAACAACCGTTATACCAACTGCAGGAACGAATGGGCAAACAGTGTTCAATTTCGGAGTCCTGGCAGGAACCGGCGGCGATCCAGGAGCATGTAATGTCGGCCCTGCTTTCTCTTCAGACGGAACAGGTGATGGGGTTACAATAAACTTCTTCAAACCCGACAACAATGGTAATCCTACCGATGGACCAATACTTCTTGATTCTGATAGAAGCTACAAAGACGATGGCACTGAAGACACCTGCTATTATAGCTCGGAACAAGTCAATGCTAGTTTCTGCAATAACAATAGTGTTTTTGGAACAAGAGCGATCTTTGTTCCTTCGATGCAATGGAAAGCGGATGTTAACCCTGGCGTTGAAGTAGCGACCGCAAATGCTGTAGTGACTTGTCCCAGTGGTAAGTGTGTCCACCAAGTTGAAGGGGATGTTGGGGCGAACTCAAACCAGCTAGTGGGCGTAATTTTAAAAGAGATGATACCAAACACCATCCTAACAAAGACCGCTAATCCCAAATTCGGAAACGAACTTCCTTTTACCACCACATATACATACACGGAAAAAAACACAGGTAATGTAAACCTGGCCAATGTGCATGTGACCGATAGTAACTGCACACCAACGCTAGTAGGTACACCATTTACAAAACAGCAACCACTGGGATTATTGAATGTCCTGGAGCCAGGCGCTACAGCGACGTTTACATGTACGAAGACCTATAATACATCAGGAACTTTCGTAAATACGGCGTTTGGTCACGGCAATCCGACGTATTACGATCCAGTAACAAATACTGACGTGGTGATAAACTCTACTGATATAACTGCCCCAGAGTTCCCAAGTGAACAGGCAACAGAGACTGTAACAATTTCAACCCCAACACCGACACCAACGCCGCCACCACCTCCTAGTGAGGAACACTGGAACGTGGAATGGATCAATACAATGCCATGGCAGTACACCCAGTTCACACTACCCGAAGATCAGGATTACCTGGTAACAAGCGGGTTCATGGCACCGGAAGCAAGAACGAAAATATTTGACAGCGTACCAACTCCACTGGCAGTCCATGAAGGGGATCGCCTGAAGTTCTGGAGTAATTCAACAATCACTGATGATCTCTATGTCAACGCTATTGGAGGAAACACTCAGACACTTAATGGAGGAAACACTCAGACGCTGATAGCTTCATTGAAACTCTATGGCTACTTTGATGAAGGAGCCGGAGATCTAAATGCTATAGATCCAGTAACAAATAAGAAACCAGAACAGGCGCCATACACTAATCCGATAGCGCCGTTTTATCCTCAGTCCAATCAGTCACCAAGGAAGGACTTTGTAACATTCAATCCAGCTATAATGGATCATAACCAGGGCTATCCGGAATTGATATTCCTTGATCCATCAAATGGCAACACAGTCCAGAGACCCCAGGAAAAAGTCTTTAAGCGCATGTGGTATGAAAAAGCATGGTTTAAAGATGATTACCAGGCGCAAGCCAACGGACGCTGGGATGTTGTTATCGAAGCATGCGAGCCATTAGACCCGAGAAAGACTTGCCAATATGTAACAACACTACCACTTGATGATGAAAAAGCCATCAATGACCAGTTAATTGCGGGTAATAGAATCAGAGAGCATAATAATGACCCCGCTCTTGGCGACACGTATGCGCCTGCAATAGAGCAGGAATTTGCCTACATGACGCTGAATGATCTCAGAATGCCCATATTAGTAAAGAATGGAAGTCACATCTTAATACCCATGGCCCACCAGGCAACTAATTCATACAGGGGAATTAACAGCTTTGATGCAGCTAACCAGGGTGTGAAGGATGCGGTAAGAGTAGAAAGCGAAAAGACTCTTGGTATGGACATAGACAACGATGGAATAATGTCATCAATGGACACAGACGGTAAAGATGTGAGCGGTGATGAGAGTATTGTATTAGTGCTTGACAACAAGAACCTATCAAAGGATAGCAAGTTGCAGTTCTTTGATAATGTTGTGACACTAAGGAGTGTTTTCACGGCCCCGCAGAGCATTGTATACGATGTCTGTGATAATGAAGGCGGAGATTCAACGAATTGCGAAAAGAACCAGAATTTAGCCGTTGGACAGGTTGCGAAGTACCAGAGAGGAATGAAAGATGACAAAGGACCCTTCTATATCAAACTGATTGCTGTTGACGAAAACAATAATCAAGCAGTAATCGAGGTAGGAAGGATGTTCGGCCAGACCCTTGCAAATATAGGAGCTAACGCCAGATGGAACCAGAAATCTTTCATCGTGGACGAAGTATTCTATAATGTGGCAGGAATAAAGGCTAAAGTGGTCAACGGAGTAGAACAGTTCAAATACATAGTGATCAGGCAGAAGCTTCCCAAAGAAGAGATCAAACTTTACGGCAAGCATCTCAAAGTCTGGGAAATCAATCAAATATTACCTGAACTGCCGCCTTTCAATATGCAACATGAGATAATTGTGGACATATTGGAGACGCAGGACAGGGCAAAGATCGGAAATAAGGTTCAAGCACGACCACTGGCAATAACATATGTAAAAGAAGCCAAAGAGAAGAGATTTGTGGGCGAACTCAAGGAAATCTACAACCAGACCGGAAATAAAGAAGCCTGGGTAGTAGAATGGTTCAACACAATGCCTTTCCAGTACACAGAATTCGTGCTGCCAAGTGGACAGAAATATCTGGTAACAACTGGATTCAGGGCGCCGGAATCAGTTATCAGTGTCTGGGACGGAGATGTTGCCGGAAATGAGACGCCAATCGTCATTAAAGGAGACCGCCTGAAATTCTGGCATAATGCATCAATCGCCCAAGGTCTGTACATCAATGATGGAACATTGAGACTTTATGGCTACTTTGATGAAGGGCCAGGAGATCTTACTGTGATAGATCCAGTAACAAATAAGAAACCAGAACAGGCGCCCTACACAGATCCTGAAGCGCCATTCTATCCGCAGTCCGGGCAGTCGCCGAGAAAGGACTTTGTAACATTCAATCCAGCTATAATGGATCATAACCAGGGCTATCCGGAATTGATATTCCTTGATCCATCAAATGGCAATACAGTCCAGAGACCCCAGGAAAAAGTCTTTAAGCGCATGTGGTATGAAAAAGCATTGTTTAAAGACGATTACCAGGCGCAAGCCAATGGACGCTGGGATGTTGTTATAGAAGCCTGTAAACCATTAGACCCGAGAAAGACTTGCCGATATGTTACAACTGTTCAACTTGATGACGAACAAGCCATCCAGGATCAGTTAGAGGCGGGCAATAGGATCAGGGAGCATAATAATGACCCCAGCCTTGGCGATACATATGCCCCGGCGATTGAGCAGGAATTTGCCTACATGACATTGAATGATATCAGAATGCCGATAGAGGTAAAGAGCGGCAGTCATATCCTGATACCAATGGCGCACCAGGCAACTAATTCATACAGAGGAATTAACAGCTTTGATGCCGCGAATAAGGGAGTTAAAGACGCGGTAAAGGTAGAAAGCGAAAAGACCCTGAACATGGACATAGACGGCGATGGAATAATGTCATCATTGGACACCGATGGAACAGATGTAAGCGGTGACGAGAGCATTGTATTTGTGCTTGACAACAAGAAACTTTCAAAGAATGACAAATTGCAGTTCTTTGATAATGTTGTGACACTAAAAGATGTAATGACTACGCCAGCGAGCATCGCATATGACATATGTGACAATGAAGGCGGAGGTTCACAGAATTGCGCCAGGGACCAGGTATTGAAAGTTGGAGATGCTGCGAAGTACCAGAGAGGAATGAACGACGTCAAAGGACCCTTCTATATCAAACTGATTGCTGTTGACCAAAACAATAATCAAGCAGTAATCGAGGTAGGAAGGATGTTCGGACAGACCCTCGCAAATATAGGAGCTAACCCCAGATGGAACCAGAAGGCTTTCATCGTGGACGAAGTATTCTATAATGTTGTCGCAATAAAGACCAAAGTTGTCAATGGAATCGAACAGTTCAAGTACATAGTGATAAGACAGAAGCTGCCAAAAGAAGAGATCAAGCTTTACGGCAAGCATCTGGGATTCTGGTCACCTGAAGAAATCTTACCGGAATTGCCGCCTTTCAATATGAACCATGAGATAATTGTGGATGTATTGAGAAATCAAACTTTACCTGCGAATATGCAGGATAAGATAGGCAAGAAGATTTCAGCGAATCCATTGGAAATAACCTATGTATTGGAAGCCAAGGAGCCAAGGTTCCAGGGCCAACTGAAGGAAATCTACGCGCAGAATAATACTTCAATAACACCAGAACCGACAACACCGACACCAACAACACCGACACCAACACAGACACCAGGACCGACAATCGACGGAGCCGCGCTCTACGCCAGCAACTGCGCAAGTGCAAGCTGCCACGGCCCTCTGGCCACTTCAAGCAAGCGCGATCGCACAGCAGCGAATATTCAGAATGCTATCAATGGAATCCCGGCTATGAGCTCACTCTCGTTCCTTACCCAGGCAGAGATACAGGCCATTGCTAATGCATTATCAACAACAGCAACACCAACAGCAACAGCCACGTCAACAGCCACGGGAACAGCTACAGCAACAGCCACGGGAACAGCTACAGCAACAGCCACAGCAACACCAGGAGGAACAACATGCCAGGGCGACATAACCGGCGATGGCGCCATAAATAGCGCCGACTTCGTAATATTCGCCAGTGCATACAATTCAGCTAGCGGAGATCCGAGGTTCAATGTCAAAGCCGATTTGAATAATAACGGTAGTATAGACAGCGCTGACTTCGTGTTGTTCGCGTCCAAATATGGAACAAGCTGCAATGCAAGCTAAAGAGGGATAGACTATGAATACAAAAAGTGAAAAGGAAAATCAAAATAGACCAGCAATGGTCTATTCTCTTTCCTTTTTTTTAATATTAAGCGATTGCAGTGAGAGGTGACTAAATATGAATAAGAAGATCTTAGGAATAGGAGTGATGCTGATATTGGCCCTGGTAATTGTGCAAGGAGCATCGGCATTTCCTTCATATGTTCCTTCAGTGGCTCCAAGTTGTGGAGTATGTCATGTCAGTACAAGTGGCGGAGGAACATTAACTTCTGCTGGGGAGTACTATAAAGCGAATGGACAACTTCCACCGACAACAACGGCAACACCAACTGCAACGGCAACGCCAACTGTAACGGCAACACCCACTGCAACAGCAACGCCAACTGCAACGGCAACACCAACGGCAACACCTGAACCCGTAGTTGGAGTTGAAATCAAGAATCTTGCGTTCAATCCGGCTCAAATAAATATTTCTGAGGGAACGACTGTGATCTGGACGAACAATGATAGTGTTGCACATACTGTAATAAGTGACACAAATATCTTTAATTCAGGCGATGTTAGTCCGGGACAAACCTTTGAATTTACATTCAATGAAACTGGTATTTTCAAGTATCATTGTTCAATCCATCCGGAAATGCTTGGAGAGGTGATGGTGGTACCATCTACAACACCAACTGCAACACCAACTGCAACGGCAACTGAAACGGCAACACCGACAGCAACTGCAACGGCAACGCCAACTGCAACGGCAACGCCTTCACCAACAGCGGTCACAGTTAGCGTGTCGCCTCAGACACAGGATGTGGCACCCGGTGCGACTTTCACTTTTACAGTGAAAATCGATTCAAGAACCACTGATGTGCAGTTTGCGCATGTTGAACTGAACTATGATACGACAAACCTGACAGCCAATACAATTACCTCAGGAAACCTTTTGGGTGCGGATGCATTGACAGAGCCTGGAAGTGGAATCAGTCCGGGGAAGGTGAAATACGGGCTTGCCAGGAATTCCAGTGCAGCTCCTGTAAATGGCACATTTATCACCCTGCAATTCACAGCCAACAGCAATGCATCGGGGAAGCCTAAACTTGATCTGGATAATGTAAAATTAATGGATAATATTACATCAACTATATCCAATGTTACGATCAATGATGGAGAGGTGAACATATCAGGAACCCCGGTTTCGACACCAACGGTAACACCAACGCCTACCCCCCCACCGGGTACTGGCGGAGTAAAAGTATATGGGTTCCCTACTCAAACTCTGGTAGTTGCACCCGGTGCGACGTTCACTTTTAGCGTGAACATCGATTCGGGGAGCGAAAATTTGCAGTTTGCACATGTTGAACTGAACTACGATAAGACAAACCTGACCGCCAATACAATTACCTCAGGAAACCTGCTGGGTGCGGATGCACTGGCTGAGCCTGGAAACGGAATCAGCCCGGGGCAGGTAAAATTCGGACTTGCCAGAACATCCGGCGCGGCAGCACCTGTAAATGGCACATTTATAACCGTGCAATTCAAAGCCAGGGGCAGCGCATCAGGAATTTATGTTCTTGATCTGGCAAATGCGGTCTTAATGAATAGCACTACAAGCCAGATAAACAATTCCCAGGTGATCGATGGACAAGTGAACGTATCAGGAACACCCGAACTCAATTGGAAATTCATATCAGTACCTTACATGCTGAACAACGCAAGCGTTGATTATGTATTACGGGGCCTTGTGAAAGGCACGGATTACACGGAGCTTTACGCATGGGATCCGGTTGGGAAGCAATGGATGTCACCTGTGACGAATTTCACGCCTTTGAATGGCTACTTGATAAAAATAGACACTTCAAAGACTATGCCAGCACTGGAAAAGAAGACTGGAGCATTTATACCTCCTTCTCTTGGTGTAACCAAGGGATGGAACCTGATCGGAACCTCCGGTGAAAATTCGATTGCTGCTGAAACGATGCTTAATGCGATCGATGACAGCTATTACAGCATCTGGAACTGGAATGTTGAAGACCAAATGTATGATCCTGTTGTTGGCATCAATTCC
>CAJPFJ010000014.1 GCA_905339155.1 Methanosarcinales archaeon | reverse complement strand
TGCATGACCGTTTAAGAAAATATGAGTTGCAGTGTTTGTACCTGCTGAATTACTCAAGGTGAGTGAAAGCTGGTACGGTCGTATGCCGTTAGGAAGCGGATTATCGATTCGATACTGCCAGGCGCTGTTCCACCAGCCTGTCGCCTGGATCCCGGCTGATATTCCCATTATTCCAGCCTTTTGAACAGGTCTAACTTCGCGGTATCTTGTTTCCGGATGGGTTCCTGTTTGTTCTGTTACAGTCCTGTAGAATGTTATGACCTGAGGATAGGTGGAAATTGTCTCATAGCGTTCAAAACCGATTGTTACCTCCCCATTTGCCGTAGTTACCTTCCATTTATATGGCGCACGGATATTTCCCCAGTCAAGACCCCACGGGGCAGCATCATAAGCATTCGTAACATCGCTGTAAGACAGTATATTTGAGATAGTCAGGTTCTTTTCAATGTCTATGTAATCCGGCACAGTGATATCATATTCTTCTTCTTGTGCTGCCAGAGCCGCATGTGTCAAAACTATTCCAAAATACAATATTAGGACAACGATTTTTATAAATTTCATATTTCACCTATCGTTCAGTAAAATGTATTTAATGACTATAAAGTATAAATACATTAATTATATTAAAAAATTAATATAATAATTGTTATTATCATACAACTTGTTCCTATAATGGTCTCCTGATATCGAGTCAGCCATTAACATGCTGAAAATCTGCAACGCCACACGTTCGATAATTCCTTCTTTTGTGGAAATTATTAGCGGGGTGAGCAAGACGGCGGACGTGGAGAAGAAATTCATAAGGATTGAAAAATGAAAATTTCATATATCCCTAGATACTCTTGTATAACTTAATCAACTGCTCTGCAATCTTTTTAGAATCATGAACATCCTCAACGTATTTCCTGCCCTTTTCTCCCAAACTTTTACGCATATCCGGGTTTTCAATAAGCAATTTGAGATTCTCATAAATATTATCTGGATCAGTCCTTACAAGGGGTATATCTTGATAATCTTTTACAAATTCTTCATCTATGCGGCATAACACAGGTTTTCCCAAAGCCATGCCTTCCATAGCAAGAGTACCATGTGACTCTAGCACTATTTGATCAATTATAATATCACATTTTTTATATATTTCCAATGCTTCGTCATGTGTTTTATGTTCGACCAAAATGAAATCAATATTGTATTTTTCATGCTTTAATCTCTCTATTACTGCCAGCACGTAATTTGTCCCCTTTTTTTCCCTGGCAGTAGGAGCGTGTACAATTTTGATTTTTTCATTTTTATTTTCACATCCGATATAAGGTAAATTGGATAATTCAATAGCTTGCTTGATTACAATACCTTTTGGGGAATATGGTAATAATGGATAATCACCAGCTATCGAAACATCAATGTATTTTTCTATTCTTTCTATTTTTTTCCGTTTATAATCATCATCCTTTGCAGGATAAACTTTTTGCAGTTCCTCAAGGGTTTTGAAATGAACATATTTTATAGCAATATCTGATTGCCTTATATCGCTTCCCCAATAATGCATTAGTGTTTTTTTACCAAATAACTTAAGAATGGGCAAATCGTAATTATTCGGTAATAAACTAAAACCAAAATGGAAATGGAAAATATCGTATTTGAAAAAACATTTGATAAAATTAATCATCATTAAATAGTTTTTAATTATGATACTTTTTCCTGATAATGATAAATTTATATCGCAGTAATAATGTGTAAAATTTTGATCGAATACCAGAACATCGGACTCTATTCCAAGTTCTCTTTGTGCCTTTGCGATCATACTTGCTTGCCCTGCAATATTATGTGGGGCATGTAATACTTTCATATTTATTGATGTCTCCTCTTTCATTGGACTTCTTTATTTCTAATTTAACATTTGTGCGGGTGAATTCTTAAGAGCGATCGTTTTTGCTTCATCTACACTTTTGCCTCTCAATCTTGATCTGGCCATTTCCTCACCAACTTTAAGCCCTGCACAATGAAGATCAATCACAGGCCTGGGACCAAGATTAGCCAGGGTCATTCCCATTCTATCTTTTCCTAACCTTCGTTGAGGGAAATATGGAATATCATATTTATGAAGTTCATCTATATCTACATCCCCGGCAAATTGAATAACTGAAATTTTTCGGGATAAATCAATTAATTCTTTTGGAGAAATCTGTGAATTAATGGTTCCAATAATTGAATCTTTACTATAATCAGCTACAACTAATGCATCGATATTATCTAAAAATCTCCTGTTCGTTTCTGATGTTAAGTTTTCAACCATATAAACTTCAGAACCCATAGCCTTTAGATATTTTTCAATTACCCTGGCAAATTTATCCTTACCAACGACCACAATTTTGCTTTTATAAACTTCAATTTCCAGTTCAAAAAGCATCTTTATGCAAAGATTTCCACAAAAATCAAAAACTTCCAATCCCGAATAATCTTCATTCGTGGCTAAAACCGGAATATTTTTATATTTACAGGCTTCAAGGTCAATATCTCCGTGTCTATATTCCCACGCCTCGCACATATAAGGGATCACGGATTTTTCATTCATCATGTCAATGAAATTCTTATCAATAGGCCTTACAAAACCTAAATTCGTTATTATGTTTGCCTGCCTGATAATTTCTTTTTTCTTTTCAAATATGACTTCTATTTTATCTCTTACATCACAAAATTCTGAAAAATTATATGTAAACTCCTCAATATCTTTAGCCTTTCCATACTGCGAATCAGAAGTTATAGCATAAACTTTAGCCCCTGCCATCGCAGCGATTATTGGCGTGACAACATAGTTTTTTGATGCAGCTTCTGTAAAAACAACCAGATCGGTTAAATTAATCTTATTAAATTTAATAGCATCTTCAATAAGTTTTTTGACCCTATAAGGATTCTTTATTCCCCGTTGCATAAAATAATCAATCATTAATGTCATTCCTTTTTTCAATTAGAACTGCAATTAGAGTAACACTATTAAAAAAAAATTAATACCTTCCAGGATTTTTTATAATATCTTCCGTAACTTCCTTTAACCCTTCTTGAATATCAATTTTAGCTTCAAAACCTAACAATTCTTTTGCTTTTCTAACATCAGCCCTTCTTTCAGTAACAATAACTTCTCTTGGTTTGAATATTGGTTCAATATTTTTTCCAGATTGTTCAATCAGCATATAGGCTATTTCTCTAATAGATGTGGTTCTTCCAGTTCCTACATTGAAGATTTCATTCTCAACATTACTTTCCATAGCCATTATATTTGCTCTAACTACATCTTTCACATTAACGAAATCCATTGATTGTTTCCCATTTCCATCAATTATGGGAGTTTCCCCATTGAGTAGTTTCTTTAAAAATATTATTATTACCGAGGTATAATATGCATCTGTATGTTGTCTTATTCCATAAACATTGAAATATCGAAAAATAGTATATTTTAATCCGAAACGAGAGAAAAATTTAAGCAAATATTCACTTGCGAGTTTTGAAACACAATATGGGGTTATCGGGTTTAATTCGTGAGTTTCAGACATTGGTAAAACTTTAGGCTGACCATAAACAGATGCAGATGATGCAAACATTACTTTTTTGACATTATGATCTAATGCACTTTTGAACACATTATATGATCCTATAAAGTTTACGTCAAATGATTCTTCATGGTACCTTTCACTTCTATTGATATTTGTTGCAGCTTCATGAAATACATAATCAACCCCTTTCATTGCATTATCAACTGCATCCTGGTATCTAATATCTCCATCGATATATTCAATCTTTCCAGCATCCATTAACGGTTGAATATATTCCAATGTTCCACGACTTAGTACATCAAGCACTCGAACTCTATAACCTTTATTTACCAGCTGTTCTACAAGATGTGAGCCAATAAAACCAGCTCCTCCTGTAACAAGAACCAATTTATTTTCTGAACTCATTTTAATTGCTCCAACGCTGTTTTAAGATGTTTGGCGACCATATCAATATCTTCTTCTCGTAACATAAAATACATGGGTAAAGCCAGAGATCTTTCAAATATTTCAAACGAATTTGAACATTTATCAGGTGAATTGTATACTGGTTGAATATGAGAAGCATAAGTTCCGATTTGAGTTTGAACATCTTTTTTCATCAATGACTCAATTATTTTATTTCTATTAATACCCTTATCAACGAGTGAGACATAGCTTTGATATACGTGTTTAACATTATTATCGACATAAGGTGATTCAATATATTCAATTTCGTTGAGCTTTTCATTCCAATATTTTGCCAATTCTTTCTTTCTTTCAATGATTTTGTCAAGCTTTCTCATTTGTGCCACACCAACAGCAGCAGTAATATCACTCATTTTATAATTATATCCGGCTTCAGTAAATCTTGGAACAACAAATTCATCGCTTTTTTCCCTGACCCATGCAGATGTCATCCCGAAAACAGATAAATGTCTCATCTTTTCTGCAAGATTTTTGTCATTAGTAACTGCCATTCCTCCTTCTCCGGTTGTTATACCTTTCCTTGCATGGAAAGAAAAACAACCAATGTCTCCAATTGTACCTGCATTTTTATCATTATATTTGGCACCCAAAGCACAGGCAGCATCTTCTATTACTTTTAAGTTATGATCTTTGGAAATCTTAATAATCTCATCCATATCTGCAGGTTGTCCGAAAGCATGTACCGGGATAATTGCTTTTGTTCTATTGGTAATTTTTTCCTCGATTAATTCTGTATCAATGTTGTAAGTATCCAGTTTGACATCAACAAAAACAGGTCTGGCTCCGCAATACAATACAGAATGTCCAGTTGCAGGAAATGTAAAATCTGCAACCAAAACCTCATCACCCTTTTTTATTCCTATTGAAAGCAACGCTAAATGCAGAGCAGCAGTGCAGTTAGTAACAGCAATTGCATATTTAACGCCCAGATAGCTGGCAATCTTTTCTTCGAATTCTTTTACCTTTGGCCCCTGAGAAACCCATCCAGAATCCAAAACTGTTCTAATTTCTTCTAGCTCTTCGTGATCAAAATATGGTTTAGCTAAGCTTATTTTGGACATCAATCTTTTTATCTCCTGGGTAATATTATGTCATCTAACTATTTATAATCATTCAACTCAAAAATATGTTCTTCTTGATTCATCACTTTGCATCTGAGAAATTGACGATGCCTATACGTGAATGGATAGTTTCAGCAAAAAAGGTTATACTCCCTCATTTTTCAGAAGCCTTTATAGAAAAAAAAGGAAGCCAATGTTCATCCACCTGTATATTCAGAAGCGACTTCCTGCGCTGTCAATGCCCTGTTATATACCTTTACACTATCCAGCGCGCCGTTAAGATATGTGCCCCATGAGGTATAACCGCCGATATATATCGTGTTTAAACCTGCATTTGGTTTGTTTGTCTGGATTTTTGTATCACTCAGTACTCCATTCTTATAGAATTTCACAGTAGTACCTTC